>CAYZWO010000014.1:21180-49306 GCA_964482215.1 uncultured bacterium | reverse complement strand
CGACAGGTTGGCGAAAGCTCCCCCGCGATGCAGGTCGAGAGTGAGTCTCCTCTCGCAAATCCAAGGCTCAAACAAAATGTAACTGCGAATAACATCGTCAGCTTCAAGCGCGCGGCAGTAGCTGCCTAAACTCGTCAGAGTCCGCTTACTTCTAGTTCGACTCCGTTAAGGATTAGAGGTTAACCCCAACGGATGTACTTCTTAGCTTTTCTCTGGTTGGCTAATAAGTAAAGACTTAACTAGAGCATCCCACCATCTGGGATAAGAGATGGTTCTCGCCCTGAGGATTAGAAGGGCTAAGCCTGTGAATGAACGGAAAGTTAATACCCAATTTGGACAGCAGTTCGACTCTGCTCGGCTCCATTAAAAAAAGAAAAAAAATTGGTGATGTCCTGACTAAATTAAGGGCATCTTTTTTTGACAATACATTTGATCCTGAGAGAGTGGGAATTTCCCACTCTAATGTCAGAAAAGAAGCCTAATTACATTGATTCATCATGCTGAGTTGCGTGACGATCTGATCAATTTGACGCACTAACGTTGTGCCAGGCTTACTAGAGTCATTGGCCAAAATGCTAAAGACTAAGATTCCGTAAGTAGGATGGTTAATATAGCCCGATAAAGCACGAACACCTGTCAAAGTACCTGTTTTGGCATAAACGATGCCTTGAGCGGGGGTTTGACGCATCCGTTTACCTAAAGTTCCATTCATCCCTGCAACGGGTAAAGACGCAACAAATACGTCTCCTCCTTGGGCTGAATACATTGCAGTGAGCGTTTCAACTAAGGTTCTAGGGGTCGTTGCATTAGAGCGAGATAGGCCTGAACCATCAGCGAGGCGGACGTTTTGGGTATTAACGCCTAACTGAGCTAAGGCTGCTTTCGCGGCTCCAGGGCCGCCAATATATCGCAGCAAGGTATCAGCATAACCATTATGGCTGCGTTTATTCGTAACAGTGACCCATTCTTGTAAGGATTTAGAGCCAATGGTGGCATTGGGGTTTAAACGCTGAAGAGCAGCAGCCGTTGTAAAAATCTTGGTATTAGAAGCGGGAATAAAATATTTATCGGGGTTATGGCTGTAGAGAATTTGATTGCCTTGTAAAGTTTGAACTAAAATTCCCCAACGGTTTAAAGAATTTGCACCAATAATGCGATGAACGATAGGATCTAAGGTAGCAGGGCATGTGCCTTGATAGACAGGAGAACCGTAGTTACCGAAATTACCGCGTGGAGATTCCTCAAATTCAGGAGATTCAACATTGAGAGGAATAGAATCTCGCCCTTGAAAATAGTCAACACTCGCTCTTGGGTAAGGCTCGTTAGCGATGCTAGGGGAAACCCAAGCTAGGCTGGCGGCAGTAGCCATTGCTAGGGGAGTGAACCATTGACGGATGTGTTTCATGGGCTTGTTTAAAGAAATTACTGAATTTTTTTGTTATTAAATGTAAGGGGCTGTGCCAAGAGATAGACAAATAATCATCGAATTGTACCAGAGTAAGGATAAATAATCATCTTTTGATGGAGTTTTAAGTAAATCTTTTTATGTCTTCATGCTGAATTGACACCAAATAAACAAGATTTAGTCTAATGAAGAGATTTATTGAGAATAAATCTTGCTTATTTGCAAATTTTCTTAAAATAACTACCAAAGTTTTAATTCGGTATTGCTATTGTTCCTTCCATGACCATGACCGAGACTCCTCCCACACCAACCTGTTTGATTCTATCTTTTTGTTTGGTAATTTTGACCGTTAATAAGCTGGGTCGTCCCATTTCAATGCCTTGTTCAATCTGCCATTGAAGGATTCCTTCTCGACGATCGCGGACTCCGAGATAACCTCCTAACGCAGCAGCAGCAGAACCAGTAGCGGGATCTTCTTCAATTCCTAAAGAGGGAGCAAACATACGCGATCTGAGAAAAATAGCGGGATCACTCGTTTCAAACGTGAATAAATAAACACAGGAAGCCCAAAAGTTTGAGAGTAAATCTTGCCAGCGATCGCGCTGTAATTTTGCTTGAGCTAATGCTTGTTGACTTTTAAGGGGAATAAATAAAAAAGGCAATCCACAGGAAACCGCTTGAGGGGAATACTCTCCCATTAGCAAATCTTCAGGATTGAGGGAAAGCATTAGGGCGAGGTCTTCAACAGGGGGCGGCTCAGGGCCAAATTCCGGTAATTGAGATGTCGTCAATTCCGTATAGGTTGGCTGGCCGCGATCGCTAAAAATTTGGACGGGAACCGGGCCAACGCCTTCTTCAAAAATGATGCAGGTTTCAGGATCAGTTAAGGGAATTTCTCCAAGCTGGGCTAAAACATAGGCCGTGCCAACGGTGGGATGCCCTGCAAACGGTAATTCAGCTTTGGGTGTAAAAATGCGTAACTGTTTAGTTCCTTCAGGCGTGCGAGGCGGTAAGACAAACACCGTTTCTGAATAATTAATTTCTGCGGCAATTTTTTGCATTTGCCAATCAGTTAACGTCTGGGCTTGAGGGAATACAGCTAAGGGATTTCCGCCAAAAATTTGGTTTGTGAAAACATCGGCGGTATAAAATGAATAACGCATAAGATAATGGCCAATAATGCGATATCAGCTTCAAATTTAATATCAGAATCAAATTTAAAAAAAGGCTAGGCGTTGAGTCACTACCATTCTTGCGTTAAGTTAGTGGGTTGACATTGTTTAATTTGAATAACTATTCCTTCCGCGCCTTCTTGTTGAAGATCTTCGATATAGCCACCTTGATAAGTTTTGGCTTCTAATTCACTGTTAAAAGGCCCGAAATAGTAAAGACAACGGGGAAAGTCCGTATAGATTTCTATCCACCAGGCTAAGGGTTTCAGCGAAGGATCTAGGACAGAAGTTGGCGTAATGCTGAGAATTTTAGCCCCTAAACGCTGGAAATTGCGAATTTCTTGGTTCATTCGAGCATAGGGCACTTTGAGGAAAATTTTTCCAGAACGACTAGAAAACTGATTTTGGCTAGGGGAAGCAGGGGGCGCGATCGCGATTTCTAAAAGAAATAATCGACTATCATTTTGAAAGGGAATCGCCATAAAGTTTTGAGGTCTTGAGCTTAAAAGGTCGCTTAAAGAAGCTTTGAGTGAGTCATTATCTTGTTTGGTTATTATACTGGGACGATTAAAATTGTAAAGGTTACAGACTCAAAGACATGAATATAATGATTACTTTTGAAGTTAGTTGATTGAAAAATAAAAGTAATTATTATTTAAGAAGACTCGCTTCCGAGTTGACAACTTTTACACAATCCAAAAAATTCAAGGGTATGATAATAAACTTTAAAATCGTGGGAAAATTCTAACTTACTTTCTAAATCATGAACAGGGCATTCCTGAATAGGAATAGATTCGCCACAGTTGACACAGGTTAAATGGTGCTGATCGGATTGGGTCAAGCTATACAAGGATTCTCCATTGCTTAACGTCCGTGCTTGAATAGCCCCTTGCAGTTTTAAACCTTCTAAGGCACGATAGACAGTGGCAAGCCCAATCGTTTCGTTGCGTTGTCGCAGCTCTAAATAAAGTTCTTGAGCCGACATTGCTCGGTTGAGTGTTTTAAGGAGGCGAAATAGTCGCTCTTGAGAACGAGTAAATTGGGCTTTCATTACGTTTGAACCGTTATCCGTTAGCTTATATATTAATGTAATGTCTCAACAATTCCAGTGTCGCATTTATGTCACCCTCCGTCCCTCTGTGCTTGATCCGGCTGGAGTCGCTGTGCAATCAGGATTAAAACAATTGGGTTATTCGGAAGTTGAACGGGTAAGAGTGGGTAAATACATTGAGCTTACGTTAAAAGCGACCGATGAAGAAACTGCAAAACAACATTTAGACCAGATGTGTGATCAGCTTTTAGTGAATACGGTAATTGAAAATTATTCGTTTGAGTTAACGCCCGTTTAATTAAGAGGAAAGCAGAATGAAATTTGGAGTTGTCGTCTTTCCTGGATCAAATTGCGATCGCGATATCGAGACAGTCACTAACGGGATCTTGAATCAACCGACTCGGTTTATTTGGCATCAAGACACTGATATTACAGATTGTGATGTCATTGTTATCCCAGGCGGGTTTAGTTATGGGGATTATCTCCGTTGTGGTGCGATCGCGCGTTTTTCCAATGTGATGAAGTCAGTTATCGAACACGCCAATCAGGGAAAATATGTTTTAGGAATTTGTAATGGGTTCCAAGTTCTCACCGAAGCGGGTTTATTGCCTGGAGCCTTAATTCGGAATCGGGATTTACATTTTATCTGCGATCGCGTTCCCGTCCGAGTTGAACACAATCAGTCGGTTTGGACAAAAGATTATCAAGCCCAACAGGTTTTGAATTTACCTATTGCTCATGGAGAAGGCCGCTACTACGCCGATAGTGATACCCTCAAAGCCTTAGAAGACAATCAACAAATTCTTTTCCGTTATGTCAGTCCCGTAGGAGAAGCCACTGAAGAGTTCAATCCCAATGGTTCTCTAGACAATATTGCAGGCATTACCAACCAACAGGGCAATGTCCTCGGCATGATGCCCCATCCAGAGCGAGCTTCTGATCCAGCATTAAGCGCGATCGATGGATTAGGCTTGTTTAAAGGGCTTTTATAAAACGCATACCTCGCAATGGTCTTTAATCCCTCCCCCTCAGACGTGGAGATAATTAACGTTGACTTGTTACTACTTAAACCTTCTTGAGAGCTCCACTACCGATCAGCCTTCAAAAATACTTCACAAAACCTATAACTTATCTTTAAATCGACCTAAAAGTTGATGTTTGTTGACACTTTTATGCATTTTACTGTTCCACTTTTTGTAGTCTTTGCTAACGTAGTAATCAAAGCACCGCATCTTTTTTAAAGACCTAGAATACTTGTACTATGGTAAGACTTCGATCACCCTAAATATTTTTAATGATTTTTGATGCAATTTATTGTGAAATTCATTACAATAACGTAAGATTTTTTGCTGAAGCGGTTTGAGTCTTCTGTTGTCTAGGAAGAGTTGCTATTTCCAAATCCCCATGCGATTTTATTTTTCAGGTCATCGGGTCAGGAAATTAGGAATTAATAATATTAAAGATCCGCTTAGCGTAATCTGATTTCGAGAAAATTTTGATGACGTTGAAATAACTGAAAATTTGACAGTTTTTCGATGTTATCAGATTAACTTCGATAATCCCCTTGTTTTATCTCTCTGTGGGGAGAGTTTCACAGGTGAATACGGTCTCTTGTTATTTTTAAGTTCAACACAAAGCTTTGGTATTTTGCTATTTAAGCAAAAAAGGCAACTGTTTTTTTGTCTTTAAAGCTACAATCAATACGGTCTTTATTTTTTGACTGTTGATAAATGTTTTGAACTTATGATTTAGTCTAACTTTCCTTAAATATAGAAGTCTCTTGAGCACTTAAAACTATCTTTAAGAAAAATTTTAGACGAAAATTTTCATCCCAAATACTGAATGTTATTCAGAAAACATGAGATAACAAAACGGATTCATCACCCACCGAAAACCTTATATTGTTTAGTTTTACACGAAAGGAGCAAGAGGAAAACGGCATGATTCAGGTTAATGAAGCACCCATGATGACTGATGAAAGTTCTATTGATTTATCTGATTTTATTGATACAGATATAGATATCGATGATGATGCGCTAGATGATTTTGATGAATCATCCATTGAACCTGGAGCCAAAAAGCCTCGTAAATTAACTGCTTCTCGTCGTCGTGACCCCAACAAGAAAAAACCCTACACGGAAGATTCAATTCGGATTTATTTACAAGAGATTGGTCGAATTCGTCTATTACGCGCTGAAGAAGAAATTGAGCTAGCTCGCCAAATTGCGGATTTATTAACCCTTGAATTGATTCGGGAAGATATTTGTAAGCAACTTAAACGGGAACCGAGCGATCGCGAATGGGGTAAGCAAGTTTGGAAATTAGAACAAACCAAGCAAATTCTCAGTGAGAAACTTAAAAAAGAACCGAAAAAAGCAGACATAAAAAGTTTCCTAGAGCAGCCAGAAAATAATACCGATCTCGAAGAACAGTGGAACCTTCAGGCAGATAAATATTTTGCAACTTTCCGTCGCCGCCTTTATCTAGATCGCAAAGCTAAAGACAAGATGGTGCAATCTAACCTCCGATTGGTGGTTTCCATCGCTAAAAAATACATGAATCGTGGTTTGTCGTTCCAGGATTTGATTCAAGAAGGCTCCTTAGGTTTGATCCGCGCTGCCGAAAAATTTGACCACGAAAAAGGCTATAAATTCTCCACCTATGCGACCTGGTGGATTCGTCAAGCCATTACCAGAGCGATCGCTGACCAATCCCGTACTATTCGACTTCCTGTCCACCTCTACGAAACCATTTCCCGCATCAAGAAAACCACCAAACTTTTATCGCAAAGTCTCCACCGCAAACCGACCGAAGAAGAAATCGCCGATTCAATGGAAATGACCATTGAAAAACTCCGCTTCATTGCTAAGTCCGCCCAATTACCCATTTCTCTGGAAACGCCCATTGGCAAAGAAGAAGACTCCCGTTTAGGTGATTTTATTGAAGCCGATGGTGAAACCCCCGAAGATGAAGTTTCCAAAAACCTCTTACGGGAAGATCTAGAAAACGTCTTAGATACTCTCAGCCCCCGTGAACGCGATGTTTTACGATTACGCTATGGCTTAGACGATGGCCGCATGAAAACCCTAGAAGAAATTGGCCAAATTTTTAACGTAACACGGGAAAGAATCCGTCAAATCGAAGCCAAAGCCTTAAGAAAACTCCGCCATCCTAACCGCAACAGCATTTTAAAAGAATATATCCGCTAAATTACTAAGTAAGTCAACCTTATTTTTTATAAAATCCCCCCGCCTATCGGCTCCCCCCTTACTAAGGGGGGCAGGGGGGATAAAGCTCAAAAAGATTTTACGCTTTATTTGGTTGTTCTACTTAGTTAGTTGTTCTACTTACTTACAATTAAGGATTGCTAAGGTGTTTGGGTTATTGCCCTTCACCTTTTTTGTTATGATCAGCCTGAATTTTAGGCATTAAATGATTGGAAATATGAATGAACCGCTTGTTAAAACGTCTCTTGAAACGACAAGTCCAGCATCACCGTTATTAGAAAAAACAGTTGAGCAATTGGGATTAGTCCAAATCCAACGGCATCTTTTTTTGTGTTGTGATCAAACTAAGCCCAAATGCTGTGATAAAGCTGAAAGTTTGGAAGCTTGGGAGTATTTAAAGCGTCGTTTACAGGAATTAGGTCTAGATAAGCCAAAAGAAGGTCAACCAACCTGTATTTTTCGCACAAAAGCCAATTGTTTACGGGTTTGTCTGGACGGGCCGATTTTATTGGTTTATCCTGATGGGGTGTGGTATCGCCATGCAACTCCTGAAGTCATTGAACGGATTCTTCAGGAACATATTCAGGGAAATCAAATTGTTCAAGAATACGCTTTTTGTGTGAATTCTTTACCAAAACCTATCAATCTCTAATTTTTTATAAATTATCAATGTTATTTAAAGTAAACATAGAGCAGATTGAATGGATTTAAAAAAGTACATGATTTTAGAGCGTATCATTTCTTTGACCTCTTGTAAAACTTAACGAATCTCGCATCCCAATGTCTTGTTAAGTTCCCCTGAACCCCCTATAATTTACTTGTTTTCTGTGGCTAAAGCCTTAGGCTAAATTCGTTCTGCCAAGACGCGATCGCGTTTTATACTGCTTCCTTTCCTTTCAGAAATGAAATAATAATGAAAGACAATTCTCAAAAAGACAATAACCAACTTCTGCTCATTGATGATGACCCTAATTTAATCCTATTAGTGAAAGATTATTTAGAGTTTCAGGGCTATATTGTAAAAACCGCAGAGAATGGTCGTGAAGCATTAGAGATTTTAGAGAGCTATACCCCCAACATGATTATCTGTGACATCATGATGCCAGAGATGGATGGTTATGCTTTAGTAGAGCGAATTCGGCAAGACCCTCGAATTAGCTGGATTCCCGTTATGTTTCTCTCGGCTAAAGGCCAAAGCCAGGATCGGGTCAAAGGCTTAAACTTAGGGGCTGATGTCTATATGGTCAAACCCTTTGAGCCGGAAGAATTAGTGGCTCAGGTGGAATCGTCCCTACGGCAAGCAAGTCGCTTAATGCGATTTGGTAATAAACCCGTTGATGATGGCAATCGCTTATACGTGCCGAGTAATGTGGAACTCACCCCGACCGAATTAAAAGTCGTTCAGTTAGTCGCTCAAGGAATGTCTAACCGAGAAATTGCCGATAAATTGAACGTTAGCCAACGAACCATCGAAAGCCACGTTTCCAACATGCTCAATAAAACAAATTTACATAATCGGACAGAGTTGGCCCGTTGGTCAATCGAAAGTAATTTGCCTTAATAATTGGAATTTGAGCATTACTTAGTTTACCATTCGGCTTAAAAATGTTCAGTAACCCATCGAATCGGTAGTAGAAAGGAATAACATCTTCTGCTATTCTATATAGTTATGCTGGTGTAGCTCAGTGGTAGAGCAGCTGATTTGTAATCAGCCGGTCGCAGGTTCAAATCCCGTCACCAGCTTTTCGCAGGTTGATAAAGCTTTATAATTGCCTATTAATTAACAAAGTTTAATAAATTCAAGCAATTATCAAGAATAATCAGAGTTTTGGTAGATTTCGGATTGAAAAGTATTACGTTTTATGTGGTATTTAATCAATTCATGCAAGAATCAAAGAAATCATTCAAGAATTCAAACAATCCCTTGATTACAGTAAGAATAGATACCAAATAGGTGAATGTAGCTTTATCAGAGGTTTACACACCTAGTCTATTTAATAATCAGGAGTATAGTCATGAGTACCCAAGATAGAGCCAAAGCAACTGCTAAAAATATCGAGGGAAATGTTCAAGAAGCGGTGGGAAAGGTAACGGGCGATCCGAAAACCCAAGCGGAAGGCAAGGAAAAGCAGGCCGAAGCACGGGTTCGTCACGGAATAGAAGATGTTAAGGATGAAGTTAAAAAAAGCGTTGATTAATTCTGTTGCTTAGTTTACGCATGACCTCGTTTTGGGCAGCGATCGCGCTTTTCTAAGACTTTTTAATATCAAAGCGGAAATAGTCTCACCTTATCTTTAATATCTCGTTTTAATAATTTTTTCTGGAGATTAAAATGCTTAAAATTCAATCATTACGTCGTTTTTGTTTTAAAATCTGTTTTTCTTTATTGTTAGCGATACCCTTTATCTTTGGGGTTGGTGTAGCCGATAGCTGGGCCGTCACTTCTGTTGCGCGATCGCAGATTTTCCTTGTTTCATCGAATCCTGTTGAAGCTCTTACCAAAGGTATTGAAAGTAATGTTCAAGAGGCCGTTGGCAAAATTACCGGCGATAGTAAACAGGAAGCCGCAGGACACGCCAAAGGATACCGAGCGGATGCGATTAAGAAAAATGCAGAGGGTAAAGCGCAAGAACAACAAGGACGACTAGCGGGGGATCATAAAACCACTATCGATGGTAAGGCGAAACAGTTTCAAGCCAAAACCATTGAATTAAATGATGCCAGCGTCTTAAATCCTGAGTATAAACCCAACACTTTAACCCCACAGGAAAAGAAAGACCGCAAGAACACTGAAGCGATTAAGGTTGAAGCGGTTGAACCTTTACAATAATTCTCCAAGATTTATGCAATTTCCCCTGATTTTAAACCAGGGGATTTTTTCTATCACGCTAAGCTGATTAGTCTTTATACCAAATAGACCGCCAAACAAACTGCGGTAGGGCTAGCATTCGTCGCCAACGCCAAGGCTCTTGATAAAGACGATATAGCCACTCTAAATTATTATCACAAAAGAACTTTGGGGCTCGGATTTTTTGTCCTGACCAAATATCGAAGCTACCACCCACGCCGATCCAGAGAGAATTGGGGCAGAGATGCCGATGATCCCGAATCCAAAACTCCTGACGCGGAACTCCAAGCCCAACTAAAATTACTTTGGGTTGCTTTTCTTTCAGCAGATCACACCAGGCTTCCTGCTGTTCTGGGGTTAAAAAACCGTGATTGCTAAAAATTAATAATCCTGGATATTGTTCTTGCCATTTGGTGGCGGCTTTATTGGTAACGCCAGGTTGCCCGCCATAAAACGCGATCGCATCTTGGGGATAATGTTTGCCGATTAAACGAATCAGAGATTCAGCTAATTCAATCCCAGGACAACGCTCTTGTTTAATATTTCTCAACCGTAGATAAAAAATAACGCCTGCCCCATCGGGAATGACTAAATCCGCTTGACGAATGACCCTGCCTACATCGGGGTTTTCTTCCGCCAACATCGCCATTTCTGAATTCAGCGTTACAACATGGCCGCCGACCCCATTTTCCAAATAATCTTTTAGTATCCCTGTATAATTCGTTGCTAAATGGACAGGTAGCGTAAAAACAGACGCAGTTTTGAGAGCAGTTTGCATGGGTGGTTGTCGAACGGTTCCTAGTTGGAAGACGGATTCCGCAGAATGAGGTTGCATTCTTTTAATTTTAAAGTTTATGGATAGATTTTTGGCGATTAACCACTACGCTAATTGTTAAATGCACAATTGGAATAGAGGTCTTTAAATAATAATACCTATAGACTTTCATTGTAAATTTATAAAAGCTAAACTCTTATAAAATTTTCGGCGCACTCTAAGCTAAGTCTAGATAAACCATTCCTGTTTTCTTATCAGTTAGCCATTTTTGGTATTTGAGGAAAAGAGCCTCTCCTGGAATGGGTTCGCTAAATTCTTTGGGGAGTTTGTATTGACTAGCGGGATATTCTTGATAAATTTGCAAAATCACTTGGTAATTTTGATGCCATTTTTTGATTACTCTAAGGAGTTCATCAAATTTTAAATAGGAAATTTCATGTTGATGAGATAAAGAGATAAACTGAATCATTACGGCAAAAGTTTGAATAGGATCACAGTTTTTAGGCAGTTGAATAATATTTTGTAGTTTTTCAAAAGAATTATAGTTTTGGCTCACAATACTGATCAGCGTTTTAGAGTCATCAAGATGTTTAACTTCGATATTGCGAATAACATCAGCAACAGTCCGCAAGACTGAGTAATCGGATAGATTAGAGGCTTTGAACAAGGACAACAGTTTTAATCCTAAATTGTTTTTGGAAATACGATCCATGTGCTTGGCATAGGCTGTAATGGCTTTTTGCCCCTCTTCGGTTTTGACTTGGTTTAAAATATCATTTGCTTTTGCCTGAACCTGTTCTTGAAATGAAGTATTGTCAGCCTGACTTTTTAGTAACTCATCAACAAAGCTATAGAGTTCTTGTTGTTTATAGCCTCGATAACGAAGCTCGGTTTGGGCGATCGCGATAAAGGAATCTTTGGCTTGAATAGCTAATTGTAACAGACGAAGACTTTCATCAATCCCCGCATATTCCCCAATTCCCTTGCTTAATAAATACTTAATTTTGACAAAAGCGAGAAAATGTTCATCGCCGAATTTTTGGCTATCAATTGCCTCGGCCGTTTTAGCGAACACTCGTAAATCCATTAATTGTAAATTGCGGAGCGCGATCGCACTATCGGGAACTTCTTGTTTCTCTATTTTTTGCAATAACTCCCCTAATAAACCATTTTCGCCGGTTACTGGCCGATTCCACCAAGGAGTCTGCTTGGCTGAGGACTGCAATTCAGAAGAACGCGAATCATTAGCAGGGTTAGTCATCTTCAGTAAAAGCCTCGATAATCAAAAAGCAACAATTAACGCTCGCCATAATCGGTTAAATCGATAAAAGCAGACAGGGCTTATTTTTGGAAAAACCCAAAAACGTCTCTGGCCCATTAAGTCAAAAAATAAGATAGTTGATAATCTGTTTATTTTAACCTGTCTTATTCCTAAGGAAATCGTTACTCCATAACCCATTGAGCTAACTAAACTGATAGCCTTTCTTATTTTTAATCTACTTACTTTATGGATAAAGTGCAATTACGTCGTCAACTCCTTCAACAGCGTCAATCTTTACCTGTAAACATTTGGCGCGAAAATAGCGATCGTCTGTGTCAACAATTGCAATCCTTACCGATTTTCCAATCTGCTCGCACAATTTTAGCTTATTTTAGTATTCGCCAAGAACCCGATCTCCATTCTCTATTTATCGCTAATAAACGTTGGGGTTTTCCTCGTTGTGTTGGTCAGGAACTCACCTGGCATCAATGGACTGTCGGAGATCCCCTCGAAACAGGAGCCTACAATATCTTACAACCTCCGATTACTACGCCTCTACTAACTGCTTCTGAAGTGGATTTAATTTTGGTTCCCTCCGTTGCCTGCGATCGCCGTTGTTACCGTTTAGGTTATGGGGGAGGCTTTTATGATCGATTATTGGACGATCCTCAATGGGCAAAAATTCCCACAATTGGCATTATTTTTGACTTCGCCTATTTACCCAACCTTCCTATCGATCCTTGGGACATTCAATTATCAGGGGTTTGTACAGAAAAAACTTTCTATTTTCTTAAGAAATAAGTATTGTTGCTTAAGTATTAATATTAAGATTTATTGAACCAAAGAGCAGCTAGGAAGACCTTTGCTAGGATAGCAATTGAAGTCAAAAATGATGAAATATTGTTGTTTTTAAAATTTTGTCTATGGCTGTAAAATTACCGTAAAGGCTCCTATGATTAAGCATTTTTGTGATGATTGGATTAGAGAATGGTGTGATGATAACGGTTGGACTGATCTGTTTATTGAACGCCGCAACAACTACTGGGCTTTTCCCCCAGGAGCCGTTATTCCTGAACCCATCCCCTTTAAAACCTTAAGGCTCATCAAATCACAAAAAGGTCTCTGTCCTGACGAAAAATTGTGGTTAACTTCGGCAATGGTCATTAGCTTCATGGGAATCGTTTTAAGCTACTTCTTAAAAAGCCCGATGCCCATCGTTTTTGCCTTTGCCTTTGATGCCATTACTGCCGCTCAATTAGAATTGGAAGAATTTTAATCGCTGGAAATTGAGGACTGGCCATAACCGCCCCCCCCTGGCGTTTCAATCACAAAAGTATCCCCTGTTTCCATTGCGACACTCGCCGTTCCACCTAATATTTCAACGCTACCGTCCCGCCGAATAATCGTATTTCGCCCCATTTTCCCTGGCTGCCCACCTGCTAACCCAAAAGGAGCCGTTGAACGATGACCCGACAGGATATTAGCAGTCATGGGGTCTAAAAATCTTACTTTTCGAGTTACCCCATCCCCGCCCTTAAATTGGCCCTGTCCTCCACTGTCTGCCCGCAGGCTAAAATTTTCTAGCAAAACAGGAAACCGCCATTCTAAGACTTCAGGATCGGTTAAACGGGAATTAGTCATGTGGGTTTGTACCGCACTGGTTCCATTAAAATTTGGCCCCGCTCCTGAACCGCCACAAATGGTTTCGTAATACTGATACTGTTCATTGCCAAAGGTGAAATTATTCATCGTGCCTTGAGAGGCGGCCATTACCCCTAATGCGCCATAGAGGGCATCAACAATAGCTTGGGAAGTTTCCACATTACCCGCCACGATCGCCGCAGGATAACGGGGATTGAGCATCGAGCCTTCAGGAATAATGAGGGTCAACGGTTTCAAACAGCCTTGATTAAGGGGGATTTCTTCTTGTACTAAAGTTCGGAAAACATACAAAACGGCAGCCTGACAGACCGCAATGGGGGCATTGAGATTACTGCTTAACTGTTCAGAAGTTCCTGTGAAATCGATCAAGGCTGAGCGATCGCGCTGATCAATCGTGACTTTGACCTGAATTGCTTCCCCCTGATCCAAAACATAGCAAAATTCTCCTGTGTTTAATGTCGTAATCGCACGACGGACTGCTTCTTCCGCATGGTCTTGAACAAAGGTCATATAGGCTTGAACCATCTTTAATCCATAGGTTTTCACCAGCCGTTGTAATTCTTCTACCCCCTTAGCGTTGGCATTCACTTGAGCCAAAAGATCGGCAATATTTTGATCCCGATTGCGGGCAGGATAGGAATGATTAGTTAACAAGTCTCGTAACGCAGTTTCTTGAAACTCACCCTGTTGGATTAAACAAAAATTATCAATTAAAATTCCTTCTTCTTCAATGGTTTGGCTATGGGGTGGCATTGACCCAGGCGTGATCCCGCCAATGTCGGCATGATGTCCCCTTGAAGCAACATAAAAAATAATTTTTTCATGCTTATTTTCATCAAAAATGGGTGTTATCACCGTAATATCAGGTAAATGGGTGCCGCCATTGTAGGGATTATTCGACACATACACATCACCCTTTTTTAATTGCTGACCAACCGCATTAATCAAACTATGAACACTAGCCGACATTGACCCCAAATGAACGGGAATATGGGGTGCATTAGCCACTAAATCCCCATTTTGATCAAAAATCGCACAGGAGAAATCTAAGCGTTCTTTGATATTGACCGAAGTTGCCGTATTTTGTAAGGTAATCCCCATTTCTTCGGCAATAAATTGAAACCGATTTTTAAAAATTTCTAAGCGAATGGGATCGGGTTGATTTTGATTAGTCATCAGCAATTAGGATTAAAATTTAATCAAAAAGAGAAAAATAAGCAAAGCAGTCAAACAAAACGCCAAAAAGATTCAAAAGCATTAAAATCCTCTAAATACAAGGCTTTTTGTAGGAACATAATACTATTATGTCCTAATCGGTAGAAGCTATTTTGTTACCAAGTCCGCCTATTGAAAAATAATATTAGTTAGTAATTCAAGAAAATACTCAGAACCGTAAAAGCAGAAATCCCCTATCCAGTATAATCTTTGTGCAGAAATGCATGACTCAAGAATATTATTGATTATTAACAGAGAAATTATTAATGTTATTAGTTTTAACGATTATTACAACTCTTTCTTTCATTATTTGGCTATTTTTATTGTTATTTTGGGGTCAGTTTTGGCGAGCGGATCAACGATTGGAAAATTCACCAAAAACGTTATCCCACTATCCAACGGTGTGTGCCGTGATTCCTGCTAGAAACGAAGCTGATGTTTTACCTGTTAGTTTAAAATCGCTGTTAACTCAAGATTATGCAGGCCAATTTTCGATTGTTTTAATTGATGATCAAAGTACAGATAAAACGGGGGAAGTCGCCCAGGCGATCGCGCAAGAATTAGGACAATCCGAAAAACTCACCGTCATTTCAGGACAAGCCCTACCTTCAGGCTGGTCAGGGAAACTATGGGCAATGGAACAGGGCGTGCAAAATGTTAATAAACAAGGCTTACATCCCGATTATTTTCTCTTTACTGATGCAGATATTGAACACCATACCAGCAATTTACAGGAATTAGTCAGCAAAGCTGAACAAGAGCAATTAGCTCTAACTTCCTTAATGGTGTTATTACGCTGTGAAAGTTTCTGGGAACAGTTTTTAATTCCTGCTTTTGTTTTCTTTTTCCAAAAACTTTATCCTTTCCCCTGGGTTAATAATCCTAACCGTAAAATGGCCGCAGCCGCAGGGGGATGTATTTTAATTCGACGCGATCGCCTGATGGAAATTGGGGGAATCGGCAGTTTACGGGAAGCGTTAATTGATGATTGCACCTTAGCCCAGAAAGTCAAAGCCAGTCAGCCATCAAGCGCGATTTGGTTAGGTTTAACCCAAGCAACCAAAAGTTTACGCCCCTACGATTCCTTAGAAACCATTTGGAACATGATCGCCCGCACCGCCTATACCCAACTCCATTATTCTCCCTGGTTGCTGTTAGGAACGTTGGTGGGAATGAGCCTGGTTTATCTGGCTGCGCCTATTGGGTTAATTTTAGGAATTATTTTGGGTTCAACCCCTTTAATGCTGATTAGCGGTTTAACTTGGCTTTTAATGGCGATCGCCTATCTCCCCACCCTCAAACTCTATAACTTATCCCCCTTATGGAGCTTGAGTTTACCGTTAATTGCCTTGCTCTATAATTTGATGACCTTTGATTCCGCGTTACGTCATTGGCGGGGGCAAGGGGGCGGCTGGAAAGGGCGCGTTTATCCCCAAAGTTAAGCGGGAAAAAGATGATTTTTTAATACCTGGCGCATGGTATCGACGGGGACAGGTTCCTGTAACCATAACTGGAGAGCGGCGGCTCCCTGTTGTACCAACATTTCCAAACCATCAATGGCTAAATTGCCTTGAGTTTGAGCATCTTGTAAAAAACGGGTTGGACTGGGGTTATAGATCAAGTCATAGGCGATCGCGCTTTGGTGTAAGCGTTGCAAGAGTTCGGCAGTCACCGGAGAAGCGTCAATATTGGGAGCCATTCCCAAAGGTGTGGTATTAACGAGCAATTCTGTATGGGGAATAACAAGAGGCAAATTTTCCCAAGGATGCACAGCAACAACGGCGTTTAAATCACTGTTTTGCCAACTTTGATGAAAGGCTTCTAGTTTGGCTACATTACGACCGACGACATGAATCTGTGAACATCCCAACTGGGCCAAGCCGACCACCACGGCTCTCGCGGCTCCCCCAATTCCTAAAACGACGGGGCTTACTTTTGTCCAATCGCGGTTTAAGGCGTTTAAAGGAGCAATAAATCCTTCCACATCCGTATTCGTTCCTTCCCACCCCGATTCTGTCCAGCGCACAGTATTAACGGCTCCAACCAGTTGGGCAGTAGGGGTAATGCGATTCAACAGGGGAATAATGGTTTGTTTGTGAGGAATGGTGATGCTAAAGCCAACGACACCAACGGCTTGGAATCCCGCGATCGCGGTTGCTAGGTTTTCGGGTTTGATGGGAAAGGCAACATAGACATAATCCCGACCGAGTTCGGCGATCGCTGCATTATGGATGAGGGGAGAAAGGGAATGGGTAACCGGATCACCGATTACGCCGAGAAGTTTGGTTTTGCCCGTGATTGGTTGCATTGAATTAAAATTTAGATTTTTGTTTGCACAGTGTTTTGGCTTAACTGTACTCTACCGAAGTCAGCGATCACGAGAAAAGCCTGAATGTTAACAATTATAATTTTCATTAAATTAATAAGTTGACATGAAAGTTGTTAAATGTCATGATCAGAGGTTGTGTGAACTTTAATCATTCAAGAAACTCTTGGCTAACGTTATTGTGATCGGCGCTCAATGGGGCGACGAAGGAAAAGGAAAAATCACCGATTTATTAAGTCGGTCAGCCGATGTTGTCGTTCGTCCCCAGGGAGGAGTCAACGCCGGACACACCATTGTTGTTGAAGGGCAGACTTTTAAATTACATTTAATCCCATCGGGTATTCTTTATCCAGATACAGAATGTATTATCGGTTCGGGAACGGTTATCGATCCCAAAGTTCTATTACAGGAATTTGACCAGTTAGAAGCATTGAACGTTTCGACTCGTTTACTGTATATTTCTCAGACTGCCCATGTCACTATGCCTTATCATCGCTTGATTGATCAGGCATCAGAAGAATTACGCGGTAAACATAAAATTGGGACAACTGGGCGAGGAATTGGCCCGACCTATGCAGATAAGTCTGAGCGGACAGGTATCCGAGTCATTGATTTAATGGATAAAGATACGCTGCGAAAACGCCTAACTTGGACGATTAATTATAACAATGTCATTTTAGAAAAACTGTATAATCTGCCGCCTCTTGATCCAGAAGACGTAATCGAAGAATATCAAGGGTATGCAGACCGCCTACGTCCCCATGTAGTTGATAGCTCTTTAAAAGTTTATGAAGCGATTCAACAACGGAAAAATATTCTCTTTGAGGGGGCACAAGGAACCTTATTAGATTTGGATCATGGGACATATCCCTATGTCACCTCCTCTAATCCCATTGCGGGAGGAGCTTGTGTCGGAGCAGGTATCGGGCCGACCATGATTGATCGCGTCATTGGGGTAGCCAAAGCCTATACCACTCGTGTGGGGGAAGGGCCTTTTCCGACTGAGTTACAAGGTGATCTGAACCAATTACTCTGCGATCGCGGGGCCGAATTTGGGACAACAACAGGTCGCCGTCGTCGCTGTGGTTGGTTTGATGGGGTCATCGGTCGCTATGCCGTTCGGATTAATGGCTTAGATTGTTTGGCTATTACTAAACTTGATGTTCTAGACACCCTAGACGAAATCAAAGTTTGTGTAGCCTATGAACTCGATGGCAAAACCTGTGATCATTTCCCTGGTAATGCCAGTGAATTTGCTCGTTGTAAGCCCATCTACAAAACCCTTCCTGGTTGGCAGCAGTCTACCGAAGATTGCCGTACCCTAGAAGATCTGCCAAAACAAGCCCTAGATTACTTAAAGTTTTTGGCTGAGTTGATGGCGGTTCCCATCGCGATCGTCTCCTTGGGGGCGAGTCGGGATCAAACCATTATCGTTGAAGATCCCATTCATGGGCCAAAACGGGCGTTACTGGATGCTAACGGCGATCCTGTCGTCTCACAAATTTAGGCAATGGGTCTAAATTAAATCTCTGAAATCTTGTTAACCTTTCATTTATTATTAAAATCCTATGTCTCTTACCATTGAATGTCAAAAACGTGCTGAAAATAGTAAACCCAATGCTTTACGTCGTGAAGGGTTAATTCCTGCTAATCTTTATGGCCATCAGGGAGGAGAATCCGTTTCATTAACGGTTAATGCGAAAGAGGCAACCAACCTGTTGAAAAAAGCCAAAGCAAACGAAACCCTGATTGATGTAAAAATCCCTGATCTCTCTTGGGAAGGAAAAGCCGTTATTCGTGAAATTCAAGCCCACCCTTGGAAGCGCACCCTTTACCATCTCAGCTTTTTCTACATTGCTAATCCCGAATCCTTCGCAACCGAAGCGTAGGAACTCATAGAATAAACTTTTAGTCTGTAAAGAGACAGTGCTGCTACTAGCCTGTCTTTTTTTCTATGCTTATTTTTATTTTCTATGATTTTTTCTATGGCTTAACAAAATAAAAGAATCCTCTTTGGGGCAGTTGTCTTTTACAATACTTTGAGTTAAGTCAGCGTAAAATCTCGTCTGAAAAAATACATGAACAATATTTTTGAGCCTCAGACGATTCGGAAATTATCATGAATTTCTTTTCCTTACCGACAGCCGACGATCTCAAAATGCCACAATTTTGGCTATTGGGTCTTGCAGGTTGTTTAGTGGCGATTCACTTTACCCTGACCGATAGGATCGGGCAACCTGATTTTTTAGGGTTAACTATTTTGGTTTGGTTCGCGATCGCGTCTTTAATTCAGCGTAAAAGCCAATCAATCCAGCTAGACAGTGATTTAGGATCTACCTTGGTCGGGGCATTGTTGATCGCGATCGTGTTAATGCGGAGTGCGAATGCAACAACCAATCCTGGATTAAGTTTTATGCCACTGATTGGAGGTTTGGGATTAGCCTTAGTTGCTTCGGGATTTAAAGGGCTACAGCAGTATTGGCGTGAATTTATTTTACTGAGTCTTCTAGCAATTCCCCAAGAATTAGGTCTTGGAATTTTTAATATTTCCCAAGCTTTATCCTTAATTATTGCGAAAATTGTCGGCTTCACCCTCTGGTATCTCGGCTTTAAAGTTTCAATTGAAGCCAATCACCTTTATTTTCCGTCAGGCGGTATTGTTATCAATGATGCTTGTGCTGGTGTCGCGAATCTTTTTTATTTGTTAAAAGTTTCTATTATTTTTTTAATTTTATTTCCTTTATCTAAACGTAAATATATTGTCATTGTTCCCTTGGTGGCTTTAGCACTTGCTTTTATTATGAATTTGTTTCGAGTGGGATTATTGGCAGTTTTAGCCCCGAACAATCCTCAAGCATTTGAATATTGGCACGAGGGAACAGGCTCCTTAGTATTTACCTTTACCGTCGTTGTAACGTTTGGCTCATTTTATCTCTATCTTTTACGCAGAGAGAATCATCAAACATGAAGCTTTCAGATGAATCTAATAAAATTCAAGACCAAAATTTTTGTGCTGAGACGACAACGTTACAGTCTTTAAGCCAATGGCGAAAAGTAATGCTAGGAATTTTATTGGGAGGGGCGGCACTTACGCTCATCAAAGTTGTTTTTTATCCCAATCCTAGTAAGGTTAATCCGTTGTCTTTTCCGTCTGAAGTTCCCCTAGCTAATTGGCAATTGGATGTTACTGATAATCATTCAGAAAAAGAAATCCAATTGTCTCAGCCTGAAGCTGATAAAATTTTAGGATTTGTCAACGGTAAAGTCTATCAATATCGACAAGGGAATCAATTATTAACTATTAAAATGCGTTATTTTGCTCCCACGATTGGAGACGTTAAAGCGTTCTTAACTTATTACAATAAAGAGGTTCCGAATACACTAATCATTCGTGATCAAGAAGGTATTGGTTCTTACGGTTTATTTACTCAAGATCAGCAAGCTCATTTAACAACTTGTTTAACGCCTCGTGGTGGTAGTATCTTTAAGCGAGAACAATTCTTACAGGTTCGATATGCTTCAGACCTACGTTTAGATCGTTTACTACCGATCGCGATCGGAAAAACCTCACTTTTGGATAATCGGTGTTTATGGATGGACATTTCTCTCAGTGGAACTAATCAGGATTCACTACCGTCCTCCTATCCAACCCTCGAAAAAATTTGGTTTTCTTGGAATCAGTGGTGGCAACCTTATTTTGACGCTATTCAACCTTAGTACACTTTATCATTCCCATATTTCTTAATTCTAATAACCTATGTTTCCTGTAGATAACGATACTCTTAGTTCTCAAATAGAGGACATGAAAGAAATTGATTACAGCTTTAGACAAGCTATTGGTATTCTGCGTTGGCTTGGCTATGCCCTGTTACTATTTACAATCTTCGATTGGGCTGATACCTTAACTCCTCTTCAATTTATGAATCCTCTATGGGAGTTTCAAACGATTGGTGCATTTGTAGAAAAAGCAGTGGTTCCTTTATTAGGATTTGTTTTAGTGTTTACAGGCGCAAATTCAGGGAGAAGAGGTTGGGAATTACGTTTGATAACATTTTTATCTTGGTTAACCTTACTTATTGGAATTTTTTATTGTTTAATGGTTCCTTTGGGCATTATTAATACTGTCCGTATTAACGAAATTAATACAACTCAATTTACAAGCCAATTAGATAAGCAAATGGCTCAAATTCAAGCAGTTAAAGGTCAATTATCAAGTGTTAATAATGAGGCTGACCTCCGAGGAATCATTGCAACCTTACAAAAAGGTGGCATTGCTATTACCCCCAATCCAGGGGAATCTGTAGAAACCATCAAAAAAGACCTAACGACTTTTGTTACTGGTTCTGAAGACAAATTGAAAGCTCAGGTAAAGGAAGCACGCTCTAATCAACAATTAGGATTATTAAAACGTTCTATTAAATGGAATATTGGCGCGCTGATTGCTGGAGTTTGGTTTATTGGAATTTGGCGTATGACGGATTGGGCAAGATAGATTGTTAAATTTAAAAAATTGATGTAGATCAAATGTAGATCAATTGATTTCCCTAAACGGAAATTTAATGTTTATAAATACCCATAGTTTTTCTTTTATCTTTTTGAAAAAATCCTTGCATGGGTATTTTTTAATTATTATTATCAAATCTAATCATTACTCCATTTAGCAAAATTTAGCATATTGATTTACAAGTCATGATTTGATGAAATAAGCTACTTTCAAGTACTACTTTGCAAGTACTGCATTTAACTATTTGTAATCTTATTGCTTATCATAAAAATCATCAAAAATTTTAAAATTTGTGGTCAAATTTTAATTTTCTGTTTTAAAATACAAAGGAGCCGCTTTTTTAACTTTTTTATTTATTTATTTCTTTACTTCTGATGAGGAGTTAATCGCTAATGAATCTAAAAAATCTATCTTTAAGTTTTGCCTTAACGGGTTTAGGCGTTTTGGGAATGAGTGCCCAAGCTGATGCTTACAGCTTCAACTTCCTTAACCAAGTAGATGTAGGTGGTGGTTTGTCCGATTTTAATTTCGAGTTTGTTACCCAAGGCCCCGCAGACAGTATTGCAGTTGGTCAAGGGTTAATTATCACTGGGTTTACTGGCGTGACAGGTATAGCAACCTCTCCTGTAACAGATAATGTGGCAGGCGTTTTGCCCAGTAGCTTTGGCTTTAGTACTACGGGGTTCACTGGTACTACTGCAACCTTCACTGCTGCTGCCAATGTTAATTTGATTCCTGGTAATATTCGCTATCAGACATTTACCATCACAGCAGCTAGTGTTCCATCTGGTTTTGTAACTCCTTTCTTCCCCGGCCCTACTAACCCTCTTAATCCTACACCAGTACCTGAACCTTTGACTATCATGGGTTCTTTAGCCGCTTTAGGGGCTGCCTCTCGTTGTAAGAAAGAGTTTGCTAAAAAGCAAGCTGTCAAAGCAGAGAAAGCCTAGTTTTAGATAGTGGCCAACCTAATCGAGTTGGTTGTTGATACACTTTGATGAGTGTGTTTACGTCCCTTATGGAAATAGGGGCCGTTTTTTTTGTTTGGGAATAAAACATAATATCGTTTTCGTCTGGGCTATGTCCCCAAATTCCTAGCGCATGGCCAAGTTCGTGTCGGATAGCGGCTAAGGTTGCAGCTTGGCTTAAACCTGGCTTAATTTGAATAGTCATTCGATTGTAGATTGCGGGGGCAGGAGTTTCTTTTAAATAAAATTGATAACGGGTTTGAGCGGTTCGTGCGCGAGGAATTTGAATTTGTCCTGTTTCGGGATTAACGGTTGTTCCTAATGGGGGTTCAATACGTTGAATGATAATATCGGCTTGTTTGGGATCGCTAATTTCTTTGAGAGGTAAATAAACATTCCATTCAGCGATCGCTTGTAAAACTGATTCAGTCCATTGTTGAAAACGTTGATAGGCAGCAGAATTATCAGAAGGCTCAGGCGGTCGGTCGAGATAAATTTTAATGGGAAATTCTGACCAAACTAAATAACCTAATGGTGTCGGTTGAATTTGATCAAAATAATCACCAGCTTTTTTTTGAATCGGAATGTTGGCTAAACTTGACGGTAAAGGATGGCTCTTTAAGGCGGGTAAATCATTTTCTAGATCAATCGCTTCAGGATTATTTGCGTTTCCTGAAATAGTGAGACAGAATAGCAAAAATAGACTGGTCGCAATAACCAGCCCTAATCTCAATTTCTTCCTAAATCGTCTATTTCGCCAACCAGCCTGCACTGAGTACCACGGTTAAACTAATAAAAATACTACTTAATGTCCAGGTAATTTGATTCAGAGTTTTTTCTGCACTTTTAGCACTGGTAAACAGTTGAGATTGTCCACCAATCCCCCCTAATCCATCTCCTTTGGGGCTATGTAATAACACTAAGACAATTAATAAAGCAGCCGAGAGCGTCCAAATAATCTGAATTAACGTAACGAGAGTCATAAAAAATTAATAAAACCAAATAATTATTGTTTAAGCTTAGCGAGAAAGTCGAACAGGGGTGCGGCCAACTTTCATTTCCACAGGAGCCGATTCAATTAAGGATTGTCCTGTCATTTCTGCGGGTTTAGGTAACTGCAAAATGTCAAGGATAGTCGGCGCAATGTCTGCTAATCTTCCACCTTCTCGTAGTTTAGCATCTCCACCGTGACCCACAATTTTTCTACCTTCGCCTTCCACTAGAATCAACGGTACGGGATTGGTAGTGTGGGCTGTCCAAGGATGTCCCGCTTCATCACTCATATATTCGGCATTACCATGATCGGCAGTGATGATAGCCGTTCCACCCATTCGGCTAATGCTCGCCAGTAACTTACCTAAGCAATGATCTACTGTTTGAATAGCTTGAATAGCAGCCTCTAAATTTCCTGTATGTCCCACCATGTCAGGATTAGCATAGTTAATTACCACTAAACTATAAATCCCTTTTTCGATAGCATTACAGGCAACTTCGGTTACTTTGTCAGCCGACATGGCGGGAGCTTGGTCATAGGTTGCCACCATCGGGCTTTGGACTAATTCTCGGTCTTCCCCTTCAAACGGCGTTTCTAGCCCACCATTAAAAAAGTAGGTGACATGGGGATATTTTTCCGTTTCTGCGGTACGAAATTGCTTTAGTCCTTCTCTGGCAATGACTTCGCCTAGAATATTGTTGAGGTTTTGGGGTTCAAAGGCGACTTTAACAGGAAGACGCGGATCGTATTGAGTAAAAGTCACAAAGGAAAGAGGCTGGATTCGTTCGCGCTCAAAGCCATCAAAACTGGGATTAAGTAGGGCATAACACATTTGCCGTGAGCGGTCAGGCCGGAAATTAAAGAAGATTACGCCATCACCTGGTTCAATAGATCCTGCGGAAATACGGGTTGGTGGAATAAATTCGTCGGTAATATCTTGAGTGTAGTAATCCTTTAAAACTTGAACAGCAGTCCGTCCATCTCCGACTGTTTCTTGCGTCATGACATCGTAGGCTTTTTTCACTCGATCCCAACGGCGATCGCGATCCATTGCATAGTAACGACCGCTTAGAGTAGAAATCCGACCAATACCAATTTTGTCTAAGTGGTTTTGGATTTTCGTTAAAGCATTAATCCCTTCTGTTGTATTGGTATCCCGTCCATCGGTGATGGCATGAATACAAACGTTGCCTAAGCCTTTTAATTTCGCGAGATCAAGTAAACCCAATAGGTGGTCTAAATGGGAGTGTACCCCCCCTTCTGAACAAAGACCAATTAAATGCAACTTACTCTGGTTGCGACGAACTTCATCACAAATGTTGACCAGCGCAGGGTTATCGAAGAAATCTCCGTTTTCAATATCATCGGAAATGCGAACTAATTCTTGGGGAACGACTCGTCCCGCTCCAATATTAAGATGACCGACTTCCGAATTTCCCATTTGTCCCTTGGGAAGCCCGACATCCTTGCCTGATGTGTTAATAAGGGTAGATGGATAGGTTGCCATCACGCTCTTCATAACAGGAGTTTTGGCCAAAGCGATCGCGTTAGCTCTTTCATTTTGACGATAACCCCAGCCGTCTAGAATGACCAACACTACCGGAGAGACAGGTGCCTGCACCATGTTAATTGCCCTATTTCTTCAGTTATTTGTTTTGTGAACACATATGAACATTGATAATACCATTGAGTTATCCTTTTGTCTTCTCAATTAGTTGAGAAAACCTGAAAAAAAAAGCCCCTCTCAGGGAGGGGAAGATTTCTGTTGATGAAGGAAAAAATCTGTCTAGTGAACTAACTCAATTGACAAGAATCTCGATAACACCAGCGTAGTAACGTTATACAGGTTAGGAGCTTAATAACTTCTAGACCCCAGTAACCAAGTTGCACGGTAATCATACCTGTTGGCATGGTGCTGTTTCCATTAAAAAGAGCCAAGTCAAAGCCAAAACCACTCAAGGCCGGCGTAAATCCATAGGTATAAACTACCGCGATCGCGAGTAACAAAGCCGATAGAATCACAGACCAGCGTTCTTGTAAATGAGGTAAGGAATGATTGCGAGTAAAAATGAGAAAACCCGATAAAATTAACGCGGCACACAGTAATTCTAAATGGTTAAACAATCCAAAGAGTAAATACCCTGCACTAACAAAGCCATTTTGTACCATCATTCCCGATGCAAACAAACTGGGAATAATGAGAAAATCGATCACTAAGCTGCTACTGAGCCAAAATCCTAACGCTAACATCACTAGCATTGGCCAATTAATAAACTGGATGGGATTTTTTAAAACACTATTCATAGGCAATCCTCTATATTTCTGCCCTATCTACTTCTATTATTTCGGACAGATCTATCAACAGGCTTACTCCTGACATGGAACTTTACATTTCATCTCCAAAATCCCGAAAAAGTTTACATTAAGCAATCTTGAATTAAGTATTTATTCCAAATATTTAATTTACCTCAAGATCTAACTCTATTTATGCCTAAATGGCGACCTCATGCCAAGTCTTCTAATTTTTAGTAAAGAAAAACGTGAGATGTTAAGACTTGTTTTCGCCAATCATTCTGCAGTTTTAATAGAATGGCAGAAAAAAGTATGTGTAAAGGAGAACCAATTGATGCCTATATACTTACCCATAATGAGTTATTTGGTAAGGCGATCTCGAATTTAAGGAAACAACATAAACTTAGATAATGCGTTATCAGCCAAGTAATCATCCGCTAATACCTATGATGTGATACTTAGTCGCCTGTGTCTATTTCCTTGGAACATTTTCAATCTCATGATCTTCAAAACTAAAATTATTATTTTGATCTAAAAGCCGATTTTTTAGGATCTATAGCAAAATGGCAAGAAGTGTTTTAAATAAATGACCAATCTTATCACGATTACCGAATTGAACGCTCGGCAGACCATTATTGTAGCGATTTTAGTCCTTTATTTTGGTAAATATCTCACGAAACGTTTTCAGTTTCTCCAAAGTTTTAACATTCCCGATGCGGTTTCAGGGGGCGTATTGGCTTCTCTTGTCGTTGGGATTTTTTATGCAATTTTCAACGCCCAGATTACGTTTGATTTAAATATTCGTGATATTTTCCTGATTATTTTTTTTACAACCATTGGCTTATCGTCTAAATTACAAACCCTTTTACGTGGAGGGAAACCCCTATTAATTTTGTTGGCAACGGCGGTAGTTTATCTGGTCATTCAAAATTTAACAGGAGTTACCATCGCCAAGTTATTAGGCTTAGATTTACCGATTGGTTTACTGTCAGGGTCAGTTTCTTTGAGTGGAGGTCATGGCACCGCGATCGCCTGGTCGCCCATTTTTCAAAAAGATTTTGGCATTGTTAATGCGTCGGAAATCGGGATTGCGAGTGCAACCTTTGGCTTAGTTTTTGGGGGAATTATTGGCGGGCCAACGGCAAAATTTTTGATTATTCGTCACCATTTAAAACCCGATTCTCAGGAGCAATCACTCAGCATCAGCATTAAACGGAGTCAAGAAAATGTCAAAATTGACTACAATACCATGCTTAATTCCATTTTAGTGATTGCGATTACGGTGGGTTTAGGTTTTGAAATGAACGCGGTTGTTGCGTCATTAGGATTAAGGCTTCCTGATTTTGTCACTTGTTTATTAGCAGGGATTTTATTGACCAATACGTTACCTTTGCTTTTTAAAAAATTCCCCTGGCCTTCAGAAACACCATCATTAGCCCTAATTTCAGATGTTAGTTTGGGTTTGTTTTTAGCGATTTCCTTGATGAGTTTACAGTTATGGACGTTGGCAGGCATGGGCGGCGCGATCACGGTGATATTAACGGCCCAATTTATCATTAGTGTGCTTTATACGGTTTTTCTCGTCTTTCCCATCATGGGCAAAGATTATAATGCGGCGGTGATTTCCGCAGGCTATTCAGGTTTAACCTTAGGTGCAACCCCAACCGCGATCGCTAATATGACGGCTGTTACTGAACGTTTTGGAGCCTCGCCCCAGGCTTTTATTATTGTGCCGTTAGTAGGAGCCTTTTTTATTGATATTGCCAATGCCTTTATTATTCAAAAATTTCTCAATTTTATAGCGTGATCTAAATGACAAAATGATTAAACTGAAATCGTGATCATTTTTTGAAATATCTTCATCACAGCTTGATGATTCATCCAAACCCCATTTGGCGTTTGATTCCGCCGATTGAAACCACAGGAAAAATGCAGATGGCAATTGATACTTGGTTACTGCAACAACATCAGTCAGGTAATCATCCGCCGACCCTGCGCTTCTATACTTGGTCGCCTATTGCGATTTCGTTAGGACATTTTCAACACCGCTATCCTGAAAAATGGAATCATTTAAGTTGGCAGGGAAAACCCATTGATTTAGTACGTCGGGCATCGGGAGGTAGAGCGGTTTTGCATCAGGGTGATTTGACCTATATGGTGGTGACTTCAGGGCTGAGTGCGAATGTGGCTCAATCCTATGAACAGATTTCCGAGTTTTTGGTGACGGGTTGGCGATCGCTGGGTGTGGAATTGCACTATGGACAAACAGGACGCGGCTATATTCATAACCCTAATTGCTTTGGGACAGCGACCCAGGCAGATTTGATTAATGCCCAAGGTCATAAAATTATCGGCGGGGCTCAGTATCGCCAAGGAAAAAGCATACTTCAACATGGTTCGATGCTATTAACACCTGATCTCGATTT
>CAYZWO010000014.1:10760-21125 GCA_964482215.1 uncultured bacterium | reverse complement strand
CCTTAATACAAGCAGCCGAAGATTGTTTTGGGATTGAGTTAATAACCCAACCGTTATCTGAAACCGAATGGCAGGCGATCGCGGAATTAGCAAATCAAATGGATAATGACCCCAAAGAAAATCAGGGTTAGGTGGGTTTTAAGAATCCCTTTCACGGTATTTTAGTGAGAGTGTCTTTATGTTTAACCGATGACTCTTCAAATTATTCGCACTAACCAAGCCCCTGCCCCCGTTGGCCCCTACAATCAAGCGATCGCGGCCCAAGGAAAAATGTTATTCGTGGCGGGTCAAATTCCTTTGAATCCTGAAACAGGTGAACTGGTAGGAGGAAATGACATTGCCCAACAAACCCAGCAAGTGATGGCAAACTTAGGCGCAATTCTACAAGAAGCAGGCACAAGCTGGGAGAATGTGGTTAAAACAACGGTCTTTTTAAGTGACCTTAATAATTTTGTACCGATGAATCAAGTTTATGCCACCTACTTTGATGAAGCAACTGCACCTGCGCGGGCTTGTGTAGAAGTTGCTCGTTTACCGAAAGATGTATTAGTAGAAATTGACTGTATTGCCATTATTCCCAATTAATTAATCATTAATTTACAAATGGTTAAGTAGAGCAATCAAATAAATATTTAAGAATACTGGATTTCTTGTTTGTAGGGACATAATAATATTATGTCCTCAGTTAGAATTTATATTATTTAGTTTGCTAAAGAGATAACGCTAAACAATTTTTCTACCCATAATAATTAAATCCCTTTCAATCCCTTCAAGTTCTGCCACTTGTGGTAAATATCCCCATTGTTCAAAACCATAATTTTTAAACAGTTTTAAACTGGGTTGATTATGGGCAAAAATAAAGCCAAGTAACGTTTTTAAATTTAAATTTTTGCTTTCTTTAATAGCTTTTTCTAAAAGTGTTTTGCCGATTCCTTGACATTGAAATTGAGGATCAATATAGATGCTTAATTCTGCCGTTTTTTGGTAAGCAGGACGGCCATAAAATTGTTGAAAACCTAGCCAAGCAATTACCGTTTGATCAGTATTTTTAACGACCCATAAAGGATATTGCTGAGGGGAATGTTTATAAAACCAGTCAATACGGCTTTCAACAGAAATTGCTTCTGTGTCGGCTGTGGCAATATAACTGGGAATGTTGGCATTATAAATACTAACAATTTGCGCTAGATCTTCAAAAGTAGCATCTCGTATTGTTAAATCTGACATATTAAGAATTGGTTTTTATTAAAATTATCATATCGAAATCATTAAAATTAGTTAATAATATACCGATTTTTTAGCATGGAAAATCACCAATCTTTGTCTGCCATTGTCGTTAACACAGAACAGATGCGGCAAATTGAGGAGCGAATGTTTGCCGAGGGGATGCCCGTTGCTGCTTTGATGGAAAAGGCGGCTTTGTTGATGTCTGCTCGCATTCAACAACTTTATCCTTTGACTAACTTTCCAAAAGTGGGGATTCTGGTCGGCCCTGGTCATAATGGCGGCGATGCTCTAGTAATTGCCAGAGAATTGCATTTACAGGGCTATCAGGTTCTCATTTATTCCCCTTTTGACAAGTTCAAAGAACTCCCTAATCAGCACTTTCGATATGCTCAGTTCTTGGGAATCGCCATAACACAAGATATTCAGCCATTAGAATCCTGTGACTTTTTGATTGATGGTTTGTTTGGCTTTGGTTTAACTCGGTGCTTATCAGGCGTGGTTGCAGAAGCGATTGAACAGGTCAACCAGCGATCGCGCCCTGTTGTCAGTATTGATTTACCGTCAGGCATTCATACCGATACGGGGGAAGTGTTAGGCACAGCCATTCGAGCAACTCACAGTTTATGTCTGGGACTGTGGAAATTAGCCTATTTTCAGGATCAAGCCTTACCCTATTTGGGCAAAGTTGAAAGAATTGATTTCGGGATTCCAGCCTCTATCGTTAATGAAGTCTTGGATCCAACCCAACGGATTCAAGTAGTCACGCCCGATCTTTTTCGGCGATCGCTGCCCTTACCCCGTCCTTTGTTAACCCATAAATATCAACAGGGCCATTTATTGCTGATTTGTGGATCAAGACGCTATGCAGGAGGGGCAATTTTAACAGGTTTAGGCGCAAGAGCCAGCGGTGTGGGTATGCTGTCGATTGCCGTTCCCCAATCCTTAAAACCCTTATTAGTCAGCCACTTACCCGAAGCTTTGATTATTGAATGTCCTGAAACTGAATCAGGCGCGATCGCGCAATTACCTGAACTCGCTCAAGATTTTACAAAGTATGACGTGATTGCCGTTGGCCCAGGGCTAACCCTAGACGCTTTACCCATTATTGAACAAGTCTTAACGGCTCCCGTTCCTCTGATTTTAGATGCGGATGGATTAAATTGTTTAGCCCAACTGGGTACTCAAAATTGTTTAAGCCAACGAGCGCAACCCACAATTCTAACACCCCATTTAGGAGAATTTAGACGTTTATTTCCCCATATTCTTAATCCTAATCACGACCGTATTCAAGCAGTTCAACAAGCAGCCAAGCAATATCAAGCAACGGTTTTATTTAAAGGAGCAAGAACGGCGATCGCGTCTCCTCGTGGTCAAACCTGGTTAATTCCTGAAAGCACACCTGCATTAGCGAGGGGAGGAAGCGGGGATGTATTAACAGGATTAATGGGAGGACTTGTGGCGCAACAGGTGAATAATACAAAAATTTTAGGTCAATTAGTGGCAACAGCAGCCTATTGGCATGCCCAAGCAGGATTACTCGCCGCTCAAGAACGTACTGAATTAGGCGTGGATGCTTTTACTCTCTCTCAATACTTAATCCCAGTTTGTCAATCGTAGCCGAGTAACTTGAAAAAAGTTTCTTTATCCATACCAATATCCTGATCATTCCCATTAAAGTTCCTGATTTTAGGTCTTTGTTTGAATGAATCGGAATAACAACTCTCAGCCCGTCATTATTTTTATAAACAGCGTGGCTTCCTTTTTGTCGATCAAAGTAAAACCCCAGTTGTTCAATTACTTTAATAAACTCTTTAGCCTTAACAGTCGGTAAATTACTCATGCTAAAACGCTTAAGGGTTTCACTATTAAGTCTTCTTTAGGAATCGGCAAATTATCAGCGACTAAGCTTTCCAGATACAATTCAATCGCTTCTGTCATATTTTCAATGGTTTCTTCAACCGTCTCTCCTTGAGAATGACAACCTTTGAGAATAGGGCAAAAAGCATGATAACCACCATCCTGCTCTTTTTCGAGCAGAACGGTGTAATTGTAAATTTGCTTGAGTTTGTTATCCATACAGCACAAATTAACAATGAATTTCAACGTAAACTCATTTCATCATAAACGCTATTAACTTTTCCGATGGGTTTCAGAAATAGAAAAGTGTAAAAGGAACAATCTTTTTAAGAGAATTCCCTGTGTGACCGTTATCTTAAGAAAGTTAGGCGGCTAAATGAGTTTGTACGACTCGAATGAGTTCCGATGTCCAATGTTCGGCTTCATCAGGACAAGCAGATTCCACCATAACTCGGATAACAGGTTCGGTTCCTGAAGCGCGCACTAAAATACGTCCTTGATCGCCCATTGCCGTTTCAGCTTGGGTAATGGCTTGTTGGAGTACATCACAGTCTTGCCAGTGGAGTCGGCGATCGCGGTCTTCTACCCGAACATTACGCAGAATTTGGGGATAGGGATGGAAACTTTCTTCAAGCAATTCACTGAGGGAAAGCCCCGATTGCTTCACTAGAGAAGTTAAATGTAGCGCGGCTTGTACCCCGTCACCTGAAAAACTGTGATGGTGACAAATAATATGTCCCGATTGCTCGCCGCCTAACATGGCTCCTGTTTCCCACATCTGCGCCTGAACGTATTGATCCCCAACGGCAGTACGCACCAAGGTTCCGCCTAGTTTTTGCCAAGCTCTTTCAAAGGCAAGATTAGCCATCACGGTTCCGACAATCAAGTTTTCGGGTAGATCACCTTGTTCTTTCAGGGTTTTCCCCCAGAGATAAAGAATGTAGTCCCCGTCCATTGTTTTTCCTTCTGCATCGACTGCCATGACGCGATCGGCATCTCCATCAAAGGCAAAACCAATATCGGCATTATTTTCTTGAACGGCTTGTTTTAAGGCTTCTAAATGGGTGGAACCACAATTCACGTTAATGCGATCGCCGTTGGGTTGTTCATGGAGACAAATCACTTCAGCCCCTAATGCTTTAAACATTTCAGGGCCAATCCAGACAGAAGCCCCCCAGGCTAAATCGAGGACAATCTTTAATCCTTGAAAATCAATGCCTTTGGGTAGAGCATTTAATAAAAACTGGCCGTAATCATTGACCATCTGGGGATTATGTAGCGTTTTGCCCCAATGGGATGAGGTGATTGAAGGAGAATACTGACCTCTTAGCCCTGCTTCGATACGTTGAGTATCGGTCTTACTGAGTTTCAGACCATCGCGATTAAAAAACTTAATACCGTTATCTTCGGGCGGATTGTGGCTTGCAGAGATCATGATGCCACCGATCGCGTCCGTGATTCTCGTTAAATAGGCCACACAGGGAGTCGGACAGAGGCCCAGTTGCCATACTTCTAATCCAGCAGAGGTTAATCCCGCCGCGATCGCCATTGCCAACATATCGCTGGAGTTACGGGAATCCTGACCAATGATGACAGGGCCAGTCAAAGGCGTATTTTCTTTTAAAACTAAACCTGCCCAATAGCCTAATTGCAGCGCAAAGGGGGCGGTTAGTAAGTCACCTGCTTTTCCCCGAATTCCATCTGTCCCAAATAGGGGCGTTTTAATCAAACTCAAATCCTGACTCCGCAAACCTGGCAAAGACTCTGGCAAGGTTTTATTGCCATTAGAAATAATAGAAGCAACCATAAAATCACGCATCCTCACACATCACATTATTAAGGATATATCCTTATTGCAATTTTGGCGTTAATTTGATAGGCAACTTGCAATAAACGATCAACGGCGATCGCGACTTGTAAAAAAAGCGAGTTTTCGATAGCTTATCACTTTATCAACAAGATGTTGTGGAAAAAAATGTTTGATCTCCGATTCAAGATTCCATAAATGTATCGATATGGTTTACAAATTCTCCAAGGCGACGAACTTTTTTAACTAATTCTAAATATAAAAATTCGTAATCTAAATTTGATACGATTGTTTCAGTTTGCTTTCTACGTTTTTGATAAGATTTTCCTCCCAATTGATAAACTTGCTTTAAGTCCTCAGCAGGATTAAGTCTTTCTTCCATATCATCGGTTTGAGGGTTAAAACCTAATTTTTCATAAATGGTTTCTGGTGTTAAAATTGGGCTGATTTTTGCAAAATGTTTCCATTCTGATAGAAACCATGCCTCAGTCTCCATAACAGCAAGAATAACTTTTGCGAAGTCTTTTCCTCTCAAACTAAAGGTTAAACCTCTCTCTAATTTATCTATTTCAGAAATTGTAAATTTAGGATAGACATCTCTTAATCCAATAACTTTGCTATAACCGTCATTCATAAGACTGGTATATTGATCGGATATATCTGAAACAAGAGCATCGTCATTACAACAATTATAAATTAAGACATAATATTGAATAGATTGATTAGCTAAACTGGCCATGTTTACAGAAGTAATTCTTCTATTTTGATTTGCATCTTTTGCCCTAACATTAATTTCAATATTTTTGTGTCCTGCAATTTCTTCAAGTAATTTTTTGACAAAAATCTGTTCGGTTTGACCTTCGACAAAAATGGCTAATTTCTTCACTAATTTATTTCCTCTTCTTCTCCAAAACCTTCTAGATAGAATTCAGTCGAGAAAAAATCAAAATTATTTAAGCCAGTAAATTTGAAATCTTCAAAAATTTGTTTTGAGTTATGAATGTTATGAAGTTTAGCAACTCCAGGTTTTCTTTCAATAACAGACCAATATTCTAATGGAACACCATTCATAATGAAGCGATCATTTGTCGTCATTACTAATTGAACTGAAGTATCTTTTACTTTATCAATAAGCAGTTTTATCATAGCGGACGATCTTTCAAAATCTAACCCTTCTCCGATATCATCTATTAGAATACAACTCGGCTTTTTCGCCATCAATAAATAATTTATTTGAGTAATTAAAGATAAAGATCTGAACATTCCTTGAGACATAGATAATTGGCTAGTTTTTTCTGATAAATCATTTTCTTCAACAAATAATCTTTCTAACGATTCTTGAAAAATCTCAGTTCCAACCTTATTAAGACCATAACCAATACGTGACATATCGGATTTTATTGCATCAATAAAACTATCCTTGAACTCATTCTCTCCTAGTTTAAAAATAACAACTATTTGATCTGGATCGTTAAAATCAACATCATTTCTAATATTATTAATGTTAAATTGATTATTGAAAAGGCTTGTTTTTCCTAACTCAGTTCCAAACTGATAATACAGACAAGAGTGGGCCCAAGTATAAATATCTTCAAAAAATGGATGTTGAATAGTATCTATTTTTTTTAATGCGGCCAACTCATCATTAGGAATTTGGAAATCAATTTCACAATCTAATTTTTTAGCCCAAATTTTACCTTCACCAGATGATTGTCGGTTAAGAAAAGTTTTAGAGCCGATAGTAAAATTTTCTTTTATTATTTTGTCCTCATCGACACTCAAATTGTAAATTGTTTTATTCTCTTTACTATCAGCGTTAAATATTAATTCCCATTCTCTTAGGCTTTTATGATATTTTAAACTTTCTTGACCAGAAATTAACGCTGTTATAATTCTAATAGTACTTAAAATTCTAGATTTTCCAGTAGCATTTTGACCAACAATTAAATTTATATTACCTAGTTGACATCCTTCTAAACGCCATTCACTTGATAATCCTTGATTTTGACGATAATGTATTATATCTAATTTCATTTCTCTAGAGTACCATGTCTAATTATGATTTATTATAATGAAAATCTTAAAGAGATAGATTGTATTCAAATAAATTTATTCTAATGCTATTAGCTCAAACTCATAAAAAAGGAGCAGTTGAATGACTGCCCCATTAAAAATTTCAAATAAAAAATTAAAGTGCGTTGGCACCTGCTACAACTTCTAACAACTCTTGGGTAATTGCGGCTTGACGCGCACGGTTGTAGGACTGGGTTAAGGTTCCAATTAATTGACCTGCGTTATCGCTGGCGTTGCTCATGGCAGTCATCCGAGCGGCTAATTCACTGGCGGCTGATTCCTGAAGGGCACGCAATAATTGGTTGGTGTTGTAGAGAGGAAGCAGAGCATCCAAAATTTGAACGGGATCTTGTTCAAAAATCATATCTTGGGGGAAACTGGTGACTTCCGTTCCGACTTTTTCGCGCTCTACTTGGAACTTGCCACCGCGAGTAATGAGGCGGAAAATTTCGTCATCTTGAACTTCTAACCCTTGGGGGGTTAAGGGGAAGAGGGTTTGGATAACGGGCTGAGAGCTAATTAAGGAAAGGAAACGGGTGTAAATTAACTCAACACGGTCAACGGCACCTGAGACGAACAGGGCAACCAATTCATCCGCAATTTGAGAGGCTTCTGCTGCGGTGGGAATTTGATTGAGGTTCGTATAGGTCGCTGCAACCTGAGCATTCCGACGGGTAAAGTATTGGGTGGCTTTACGTCCCACTAAAACCAGTTGGGCATCAATGCCTTGGGCTTTGAGTTCTTTGACCCGTTGTTCACCGCGACGGATTACGTTGGTATTGTAACCACCGCACAAACCGCGATCGCCGGAAACGATCAAAACGGCAACGGATTTAACATCACGCTGTTCAAATAAAGGGAGATTGGCTTCTCCAAAAGCGAGACGATTTTGCAGATTATATAAAACTTGAGCTAACGCATCGGCAAAGGGACGGGTTGCTAATACTTGTTCTTGCGCCCGACGAACTTTTGCTGCTGCCACGAGCCGCATAGCTTCCGTAATTTTTTTTGTATTTTTGACCGACTGAATGCGATCGCGAATAGCTTTTAGATTAGGCATGGTGTTATACCAATTTAGAATTTAGATTTTGAATTAAAAATAACTAATCAAGTTAGTAGGGAATAGCGGGTCATTAAAGCGTTACTATTCCCTAAAAACTACTCACGCATTAAGCAAAAGCTTGGGTAAATTCGTTGATCCCTTCTTTGAGGAGGGTTTCAGCTTCGTCGGTTAAAGCTTTGTCCTTGGTCAGAATTTCAACGTATTTGGGTTTGTTGGCTTTTAAGTAATCCCGTAAGCCAGTAGCAAAATCGATAACTTTTTCTACAGCAATCTTGTCGAGATAGCCATTTAAACCAGCGTAAGAAATTGCCACTTGTTCCCAAACGGATAAGGGGGAATTTTGAGGCTGTTTGAGAATTTCGCGTAAACGTTGACCCCGTGCGAGTTGAGCTTGGGTAGAAGCATCTAAGTCAGACGCAAATTGAGAGAAAGCTTCTAATTCAGCAAATTGAGCCAATTCTAATTTCAATTTACCTGCTACTTTCTTCATCGCCTTGGTTTGAGCCGCCGAACCTACCCGACTAACGGAAATACCCGCGTTAATCGCAGGACGGAAACCCGCGTTGAACAAGTCGGTGGAAAGGAAGATTTGACCGTCGGTAATAGAAATTACGTTGGTGGGAATATAGGCAGAAACGTCACCTGCTTGGGTTTCAATTACGGGTAAAGCAGTCATGCTACCACTACCAAGGGCATCACTCAATTTAGCCGCCCGTTCTAACAGACGAGAGTGGATATAGAATACGTCTCCAGGATAAGCTTCCCGACCAGGAGGACGACGCATTAACAAGGACATTTGACGGTAAGCTTGAGCTTGTTTAGTCAAGTCATCGTAAATTACCAGGGTGTGCTTGCCTTTGTACATAAAGTACTCAGCTAAAGCTGCGCCAGTGTAGGGAGCGAGGTATTGTAAGGTCGCAGGATCGTTCGCATTAGCCGCAACAACGATGGTGTAATCCATTGCGCCTTTTTCCGTTAAGGTGTCAATTACCTGAGCAACGGTAGACGCTTTTTGACCGATCGCTACATAAACGCAGATAACGTCTTCAGTTTTTTGGTTAATGATGGTATCGATCGCGATCGCGGTTTTACCTGTTTTACGGTCGCCGATGATTAACTCACGCTGACCCCGACCAACCGGAATCATGGCATCAATCGCGGTAATCCCTGTTTGCATGGGTTCACAAACGGATTTACGAGCAACAATCCCAGGCGCAGGAGATTCTAATAAGCGAGTTTCAGAAGCGGCGATAGGGCCTTTACCATCAATGGGACGGGCTAAAGCATCAACCACACGGCCAACCATCGCGTCGCCTACGGGAATCTGAGCAATTTTACCCGTTGCTTTAACAGTACTACCTTCTTGGATACCAAAACCGTTACCGATTAATACGGCACCCACGTTATCTTCTTCTAAGTTCAGCGCGATCCCAATCGTACCGTCTTCAAATTCTAATAACTCTTGGGACATGGCTTTTTCTAGCCCATAGATCCGAGCCGTACCATCTCCGACTTGGAGAACCGTTCCCACATTAGAAACCTGAACATCTTGGTCATAGGACTCAATCTGTTGGCGAATAATATTACTAATTTCGTCTGGTCTGATACTTACCATAGTTGTGCCGTTGGATAATCTAAAATGAACGTGATAATGAAACGATTGTGATCAGTGTCCCTGATGTGATCAATGGCAATCCGACAAACAGACCGCTAAAAAATCGTTATTGACTAACGCTTCATTGATCATAGTCAGTCCTAAGCGACATTGCCTAAACTGAGGCTAATGCGTCGTAGTTGACCTTTGAGGCTAGAGTCAAACACTTGAGAACCCACTTTGATAATGACCCCACCAATAATGTCAGGATCAATCGTGGCTTTCAGTTCGACAGAAGCCGCCCCTGTCAATTCTTTAACCTTATTAATAACTGCATCGCGTTGACCATCAGTTAATTTGAGGGCTGTAACAACTTCTGCTAAAACCGTATTGGTTAACTGACGTAATAACGCTAAATATTGCTGGCAAATTTCTTCTAAAAAGACGATCCGCCGTTTATCAACGAGTAACATTAAAAAGTTAAGCAGATAGGGATTCGCATCCGATCCTAAAATCTGTCTTAAAACCGCTTTTTTCTGATCGTCTTGGATCACAGGACTCGCAATGAGACTTTGTAAATCCGTTGAAGATTCTAAGATCTGAATCAGCGATCGCACAGTATTACCAATCGGTTCAACCTGATTGCGAGACTCTGCTAAAGACATCAACGCCTGAGCGTAGGGTTCAGCGACTTGGCTACTATATATTCCTTTCATCAACGGCCTCCTAACTGGGCAATACTGC
>CAYZWO010000014.1:0-10750 GCA_964482215.1 uncultured bacterium | reverse complement strand
TTAAGATGTCTTGATCACTATTCGATAAACGGCCTTTCAAATCAGCTTCAGCCCGTTCCACTGCCAAAGCCGCAATCCGACGTTGTAATTCGCCAATCACGCGGTCTTGTTCAGCCCCCAAATCTTTAGCAGCCGTTTCTTTCAGACGAGAGACATCCTGTTCAGCTTGAGCCGCAATTTCAGCTTTAACCGTTTTAGCCCGTTCTTCTGCCGCTTGACGAATACGAACCGCTTCCGCTTGAGCCTGAGCTAACTTTTTCTCTTCCTCTGCTAAGGTCTGAGCCGCTTGCTTTTGACGAGATTCTGCTTCTTGAATGGCCTCAGCAATTTTTGTGCGTCGTTCACTTAGGATTTTCCCCAAGGTTTTCGGCGCGTAGTAAATGACAATCCCTAGCAAAATCGCCAGGTTAAAGAGATTCGTTTCTAGAAAATCTAGATTTAGACCGAATCCCCCTTCTCCTGCTTCATGTGCCTCTGTTGCTAGGATCAACAAGGTATTCAGCATAATTAATATGACCTATATAAAGGCGTTATTTGACTAACTCAGGGCCTAATAATTTTTCTAAGATTTGACGGCTGAGGGTATCAACCTGTTGTTCAAGGGAACGGAGCGCAACTTGACGTTGTTCTTCAATCTCTTGGGCCGCTGCTTCTTTTTGTTTTTGGGCTTCTCGTTGGGCTTCAGCGAGTTGTTCTGCCGCTATCCGTCTTGCATCTGCCTGAGCAGTTGCGAGAACTTCTTGGGATTGGCGACGCGCATCTGCAATTTGTTGTTCATATTGCTGAGCTAACCCCTTGGCTTTTGCTAACCGTTCCTTCGCTTCTGATTCATTATTGCGAATATAATCAGCCCGTTCATCGAGAACCTTATTTAAAGGCTTATAGAAAATGGCATTTAGCACAAAGGCTAAGACAATAAATTGCAATGCCATGAAGGGTAGGGTGGCATCAAAATCAAACATTTTTTGTACTAATTTAATTCAGGCGTTTTCTATCAACCGAATCTTACCCTTGGGGGAAAGAGAGAGATGGTGAAGTAAAAAGCCTTAACCCATAAAGTCAATGGACTTAACCCTCGCTTTGTGCGGTCAAACTTTTCCTCACCTCTCCAAACCGCTTAGAAATTAAGCAAAGGGGTTAGCAAATAATAATACGAGAGCAATAACCAGACCGTAGATGGTTAAAGATTCCATGAACGCGAGAGTTAACAGTAAGGTTCCGCGAATTTTACCTTCTGCTTCAGGCTGACGAGCAATCCCAGAAACAGCTTGACCAGATGCGTTACCTTGACCAATACCAGGGCCGATCGCGCCTAAACCAACGGCTAACGCAGCAGCAATAACGGAAGCAGCAGCAATAGTGGGATTCATGATGATTTTTTCCTTTTAAATTAACTAAGAATGGTTCAACAGTATCAGGAGTGCGTTCCAAGCCAGAGAAATAATTGACTCTGGTTATATAGACTCCTTAAGGGGAGGAGAATCTGAAAAGTTAAAGTTTAGTGCCGAAGATAAATTTCAGGAGCAACTATCCTTAACTAATCATGCTCTTCATGTTCACCTTCCGATTCGATCGCCTCATGGATATAGGCTCCCGCTAAGGTGGCAAACACTAACGCCTGAATGGCACTGGTAAATAATCCTAAGGCCATTAGGGGCAGTGGCACAAATAAGGGCACTAAAAGCACCAATACGGCAACTACCAATTCATCCGCTAGAATGTTTCCAAAAAGTCGGAAGCTGAGGGAAAGGGGTTTGGTGAAATCTTCTAAAATCTTAATGGGTAAGAGGACAGGAATCGGTTGCACATAATTGGCAAAATAACCTAATCCTTTCTTACTTAAGCCAGCATAAAAATAGGCTAAAGAAGTTAGCAATGCAAGGGAAACGGTTGTATTAATATCGTTGGTCGGAGCAGCTAATTCAGCACCTTGGGGGATATGAATTAATTTCCAAGGAATCAAAGCTCCAGACCAGTTGGACACAAATATAAATAGAAATAATGTGCCAATAAACGGCAACCAAGGACGATACTCTTTTTCACCTAATTGGTTTCTCGCTAATTCCCGCAAGAATTCCAGAACGTATTCCATTAAATTTTGAATACCACTGGGAATGCGCTGGACATTACGAGTTGCAGCCAAGGAGGCGATTACTAACAAACCAATTACAAACCAAGAGGTCGTAAAGGTCTGTCCATGTAATTTGAGATTTCCAATTTCCCAATACCACTGCTTACCCACTTCTAAAGCAGCTAATGGAAACAAATTTACAACACTCAAACCAGCTAACATTGTTATTCGGTGAGATTTACTTAGTTAGAACAAGGGAATTAAAGCTATTGGCTCTATTCACCCTGCCTCAACCTCTCATGGTCTAGTCTGCTCGGTCGGCGTTAAAACGCTTTGTAGCATATAGATGATGATTGCGGCTTTATAGGTTAGAAACCCCAGGAAGACAGGTAAAATTTCTAATTGTCGCCATTGACTAGCAATAATTATTAAACTTGCAAACAGGGCTAACCCTTTTGCCCCTGCTCTGCCTGATTGAACGCCTATCCGTTCGACATCTTTGGCTAATAGTCGCAAGTAGAGTAACCCAACACCCGCGCCAATTAAGTAATTTAAGGCTATTTTGAGGGAATATACCCACCAAACACACCCAAAAATAATGACGCTTGCCCCAATGGTTAGCAATAACAACTGACGTTGTAGTTGGTAAAATTCCTGCATTGAATTGGCTGAGTCGGAGGCTGGTGTGCCCGTTGGCTCAGGAACTTCAGGTGCAGGTGTGGAGTCAGACGGTGAATGGGTCGGGGTCACACTTTTGAGCTACTGACAAATCAGAGTTTTTTGGCTATGGTATGTTTATCTTCATTTTTTGAAGCAAAGACCTAAGCCAGAAGCAATCATATCATGGCTTTGTAACACATTTTTATTCTTTGTTAAGATATTTTTCGACAAACCAATAAGTAAAAATTACTAGTATTACTAGTGGCGTTTTGCGGTTTGCTTAATCGATGTCAGGTTAATCCCATTGAACCTGCGATCGCTCCGTTAACACCTTGTCATAGACGACTTCCGTTTCTTCGGCTAACATTTGCCAACGAAAACGTAGGTCTAAATCCTGATAGGCATTGCTCACTAAGGTTTTCGCATACTCAGGATTTTTCAAAACCTCTAAAATCCCCCAGGCTAAAGAATCGGGATTGTTGGTATAGGTGACAATTCCTGTTTTCCCATGCTGTACAACTTCGGCTAAACCTCCTGTATTGGACACCACGACAGGAACTTTGGCCGCAAAACTTTCTAAGGCCACAATGCCAAAGGGTTCATATAAACTCGGAAAAACAGCACAATCGGCGATCGTCTGGAATTTATCTAAATCATCGTCTGACATAAAGCCTGTAAAAAAGCATTGATCCCAAATCCCTAAATTCCAAGCTAGCTGTTTGAGGCGATCCGTATTGCCGCCACCGATAATGATGAATTTTGCCTCTTGATTCATGTCCTGTAACACTCTTGGGGCGGCCGTTAGCAGGACAGAGACCCCTTTTTCATAGGTCATGCGACCCACATAATAGACGATTTTTTGATGATCATTGGCATAGCGGCGGCGAAATTGCAGATAATCAAAATCAGGGTCTTGCTTTTTCTTTTCCGAGCGGATGCCATTATAAATCACGCTCATTTTTTCCCAAGGTGTCCCAAAAGCTCGTTGTAGTTCGTGGCGCATATAGTTACTGCAAACGATCACTCGCCAGCTATTTTCAATCAAGGCCGCTTCTTTACTCGCAATATAGCGGTGGGTGTCGTTATAAAGTCCGTTATAGCGTCCATATTCGGTAGCGTGAATGGTTGCAATCAGCGGGATTTTAAAATGATGTTTAAGGGCAATGGCGACATCTCCAACTAACCAATCATGGGCATGAATGATATCAAACCGTCCACTTTGAGCAATAAGGCGTTGAGCCTGTTGATCCATACTCTGGTTCATGTTCACAACCCAGTGGAAAAAATCACTGCCTGAAGGAACAGGAACGCGATACACATGGATTCCTTCTACCACTTCATAGGCGGGAGATGTGCCAAATTCAACGGTAATTAAGTGAACTTCGTGACTTAATTGGACAATTTCTGGATACAATTCCGCCACATGACGAGCCAGCCCTCCGACAATACGGGGGGGGAATTCCCACGCCAGCACCAAAATCCTCATTATTGTTTTATCCTTTGTCCAGCCCAATGCTTCATACCACTTTACACACTTAGACGTATCAATCTAAATTTTGATTATCTCAGGATTTATATTTTTTGCCTAATTACTATAGATGCGATGAGAGCCAAATGGATGCGATCGCGGCATTTATTTTGTAAATTGTAACGGGCTGATCACTTCAACGAATAAACCAATATTTCAACTTGTGTTCAATTGTCTTGATGGGGACGCTCAAGATTGCTTTTTTTATTCGTAATGTGTCCACATCCTCAAAACTTTTATTTGGCGTTCAGCTTCGATAATCTCGTACACTAGACGATGTTGGCTGTTGATTCGTCGAGAATAGGCTCCATCTAAATCCCCAATTAATTTTTCATAAGGGGGTGGATTTTGAAAAGGATTAACTTGGATTATTTTAAGAATGTGTTCGGCTTTTTCTCGTAAATGACTAGCATTAAGCTTCTTAGCATCTTTCTAAGCTTGCTTAGTATAAACCAGCTTCCATTTTACCATTCTAGTTTCTCATCACATTCTTCTATGGGAGTTTGAAGACCTTCTTGGATAGATTCTTTCATTCCTGGAATAGAAAGTAAATATAAGGTTTCCTGGATAGAGTCCCAATCCGTTTCGGAGAGTAGGACAGCATTACTATTTTGTCCTGTGATAACAATTGGTTGATGAGATTGATTAACGGTATCAATCAGCGTTGGGAGTTGTTGTTGAGCTTCATTAACGGTAATCATGGTAGTCAGTTGCGAAAAGTAGATGCTGTTTTAATAGACAGTATATTAAAGCTTTCAAAACTTAACTATGGATTCGAGGGTGAGGATATAAGGTGCTTAAAATCTCACTTTCAAAAATTGACAACTCTTCCAATCGATTTTGAACCTGTTCTCGCTCAAAATAAGTATCTGCCAATACCCAATAAATCCCGTAATGCCTTGCTTCTGAAGCCATCAATCCGCCATAAAATTTTGCTAAATCGGGTTCGGGGCAATGTTGGGCCAAGAGTCCCAATCTTTCGTGGGAACGGGCTTCAATCAACGCAGCGATTAATAAACTATCCAATAAATGTTCAGGTTCTTGGCGGCGGACTTGATTTTTAAGTTGAGCGCCATAGGGAGACGGCATTAATGGGCCAAGGGGAATGTCACGCCGTTCTAGCCATTGATTTACCTGTTCAAAGTGTTCTAATTCTTCCTGCGCGATCGCGGTTAATTTGCGGACTAAGACTTGATAGGACGGATAGCGAAATAAAAAATTTAATGCCACTCCTGCTGCTTTGCGTTCACAGTGGGAATGGTCGAGTAAAATTACATCTAAATTGGCGATCGCTTGCTCAATCCAAGCCGATTGGGTCGCCGTTTTCAATAACTTAATCGTTGGCGTAGTGCTAACAGACACACGGTTAACTCAATCCTAAAAAAATAGCGTTGGGAAAACCAGGAACTGGGAACTGACGGATCTTCCCAATTCCGAATCCCAAAACTTAAGCTTTCCGAGAGTAGTACTCAACTACCAGCAGTTCATTAATTTGCAGCGCAACCCATTCTCGGTCAATTACACTATTTACCTTACCCACCATTGTATTTTTATCAAATTCCAGATGAGTCGGTAGATTCGCTAACCCTGGATACTCCATATTAGCTTGTACCAACTTGCGAGAGCGTTCTCTATCTTTAACGCCAATGACATCCCCAGGACGACACTGATAACTCGGAATATCAACAACGCGACCATTAACCGTAATATGACCGTGATTCACTAACTGACGAGCAGCAGGAATTGTACCAGCCATCCCTAAACGGAAAACGGTGTTATCTAAACGCATTTCTAACAGTTCAAGTAACGCTTGTCCCGTAGAACCTGTGGCACGACGAGCTTTTTTCACATAGCGAATCAACTGGGTTTCGGATAAACCATAGTTGAAACGGAGTTTTTGTTTTTCTTCTAATCGAATAGCATATTCTGAACGTTTCTTGCGATTCTGCCCATGTTGACCAGGGGCATAAGCACGACGAGCAGTTTTACGAGTTAAACCGGGTAATTCTCCTAAACGTCGAGTAATACGAAGACGAGGGCCTCTATAACGGGACATATAAACGTGTTTCTCCTGGCTGATTACTTTCCCAAAACTATCATTATAGCTGATTTGCACTATTCTCCCAAATAGGCTTCCAGAACCTGAGGATTATTTTGGATCGCGTCAGGGGTGCCGTCAGCTAAATTTTGTCCTTCCGCTAACACCCAAACATGATGACAAAGCGACATAATTACATCCATATTATGTTCAATAATTAAAAACGAAATGCCTTGCTTGTTCCAATTGACAATATGTTCACAAATTTGGCCAATTAACGTCGGGTTAACGCCTGCTGCGGGTTCATCCAACAAAATCAATTTGGGATCAGTCATCAAGGTTCTCGCCATTTCTAACAGTTTACGCTGTCCCCCCGATAAAGCCCCTGCGTAATCCTGGGCTTTAGCAATTAAACCGACTGATTCTAAGATAGATAACGCTTTTTCCCGATTTTGTCGTTCTTCCTGTTTAACTTGTCCTTGATTAACCCATAACTTAAAAAAGTTTTCACCCGTTTGTTGTTGCGTCGCCAAGAGCATATTTTCCAATACCGTTAGACGGGACAACACCCTAGCGACTTGAAAGGTTCGGATACAACCTTCTAGGGCAATTTTGTAGGGCTGAAGCGTATGAATCGGCTTCCCGTCAAAAATCACTTCCCCCGCATCAGGGCGAATGAAATTAGAAAGTAAATTAAATAAGGTCGTTTTGCCTGCACCATTCGGGCCAATTAATCCCGTAATACTGCCTGAATTGACAGTAATTTGTGCATTATTGACGGCTTTTAGTCCACCAAAGTTTTTGCAGAGATTGTGAGCAGCGAGAATAGGACGGTCTGAATTGGTGGTCATGGCTTCTTGGGCAAAACAAAATTGATAGCAGTAATTCGAGTGACTTGATTTTACTGAAATCGTTTCCTCTCGACAAGAATACTTAATCTCACCCAAAGAGAAGGACTCTATCTCAATAAATTAAAATTCTTCAATTCTAAATCCTTCGTATCTATCAATAATTTATGCTCAGACAAACATCAGCTCAATTAATCAATAAAAAGTGGAGTAACAAGACCCCACTTAGTTAATTGCATATTAATCATGGTTGAAATAGTTAAAATGAATTGTTTGTGTGCCCTTCCTTGTTTTAACTGAATGATGTAATGTAATTTCGCAAGTTAATGATTATCAGTTTATTCCGGGTGTGAGCTATTGGGTTCACCATTAAAGGGTTGGACACCAACTTCAGGATATTCGTCCGTTGACGGGCCAAACACTCTGGCAAAAGCTTCGGTCAAGTATTGCATCATATCTCGTAGCATTTCGTTAATATTCATAGCTGTTTCTCTCCTGGGAAGGGTATCTACTAACCTTGAATGTTTTCGGAACTTTTGACCGGAAGAAGAAATGGATTTGTTTTTCTTCTACTCTTATTCTACTTTTTGAGGCTGGAAATTTATAGGGATTCTTGGGAAATGTAATAATTATTGAATCTTTTAGATAAAAATTTGCTTTATATTGCTTTTCGTAAAGTTTTATCCCGTACTATTACTATTTGTATCAAATTCAATCAAACTTAACGGGATTTTATTTCGTAAATTTACGGCTTTTTTACTTCTTTTTTTTATAAAACTTCATGATTTCCCAAGCATTATGGTAGAATTTACTATAATCCTTTTGGTTCGCCTTGTTAATCTCTTTGGGATGTGAGGACAATCTCCTGATGAAAATCGCGCTATTCGGAACCAGTGCCGATCCCCCGACTGCTGCCCATCAGTCTATTCTCCAATGGCTGTCTGACCACTATGATCAGGTTGCAGTTTGGGCTTCCGATAATCCTTTTAAGGATAACCAAACCCCATTAGAACACCGCATGGCCATGTTGGAATTGGTGATCCATTCGCTTAATTTAGCCCAACCCAATGTTCGGGTTTATCGAGAACTCAGCGATCGCCGTAGTTTAAATAGCCTAGAAAAAGCTCAAAAAATTTGGGGGGAAGATGCGGATTATAGTTTGGTGATTGGTTCCGATTTAGTGCAACAAATTCCCCAATGGTATCGCGCCCAAGAACTCTTTCAAGCCGTCACGCTTTTGATTATTCCTCGCCCAGGACACCCATTGAATAGGAAAGATTTAGGAAAACTTAAAACCTTGGGAGCAACTTATGAAATTGCCCAGATGGAAGCCCCTGAAATTTCCTCTACGATTTATCGTCAAACTAAAGATAAAACGGTTATTCCTGATCCTGTGAAAGATTATATTTATCAACAAAAACTCTATGTTTTTTAGCTGCTATCAAATACAGTTTACCTTAAATAGTTTAATTAAATTCTTGAAACTTAAAAACCGATAATGAACCAATCAAAAAATAAATTATTAGCAGATTTTAAAGTAGGAGTAGATAATGTTATTTTCTCCGTTGATACCCAACAAAATCGACTTTTAGTTTTATTAATTAAACGCAAAGAAGAGCCGTTTCAAAATTATTGGAGTTTACCTGGAACGCTGGTTCGTCAGGGAGAATCTTTAGAAGCCGCCGCAGAGCGCATTTTATCGGAAAAAATTCAGGTTAAAAATTTATATTTAGAGCAACTCTATACCTTTGGTGGGCCGAATCGAGATCCGAGGGAAGCCCCCAATAGTTTCGGCGATCGCTATTTATCCGTCAGTTATTTTGCCCTAGTACGTTTTGAAGATTCGGGATTAATTGTACGAGATTTAAAATATACAGCTTGGCATGATTTAACCAATTTACCCACCCTCGCCTTTGATCATCAAAATATTTTAAATTACGGTTATCGTCGTCTTCGCAATAAATTAGAATATAGCCCCATTGCTTTTGATGTCTTGCCTGAAGTTTTTACTTTATTCGATTTATTTCAACTTTATGCAACAGTCTTAGGAGAAAACTTTTCAGATTATTCTAATTTTCGAGCACGTCTTTTAAAATTAGGCTTTTTAATGGATACAGGGTTCAAAGTCAATAAAGGTGCAGGCCGTCCCGCTACGTTATATCGTTTCAATGCTCAAGCTTTTGCCCCCTATAAAGATAAGCCCTTAGTTTTTATTTAAAAATATCGAGAAAGTTTAGGAAAATTAATTTATGAAAATCGCGATTGCTCAATTAAACCCCACCATTGGAGATATTCAAAATAACGCACAGGAAATTCTGAAAGCCGCTCAAGCCGCCAGTGAGCAAGGAGCCGATTTATTATTAACTCCCGAATTATCATTGTGTGGCTATCCTCCTAAAGATCTATTACTCAATCCCAGTTTTGTTCAATTATTAGCTGTTGAACTCGCTCATTTAGCCCAACAATTACCCCACAATTTAACCGTATTAGTGGGAACAGTAGATAGCAATGAACAGGCGAATTTAAAAGGAGAAAAAGCCTTATTTAACAGTATTGCTTTATTACATCAAGGAAAAATTCAAACCTATTTTCATAAGCGCTTATTACCGACCTATGATGTTTTTGATGAAGACCGTTATTTTGAATCAGGAAAAGAAAGCCATATTTTTACGATTAATAATATCAAAATTGGTGTTACTATCTGTGAGGATTTATGGAATGAAGAAAGCTTTTGGAATATTCGCCGTTATGCTATTAATCCTGTCGATGATTTGATGACTTTAGGGGGTCAATTAATTGTTAATTTATCAGCCTCTCCTTATCGGGTAAATAAACAAAAATTGCGGGAATCAATGGCTTACCATATTGTTAATCGTGCTCAAATTCCTTTGGTTTATGTGAATCAAATTGGGGGAAATGATGATTTGATCTTTGATGGTAATAGTTTTGCGGTTAATCGGCAGGGGGATATTGTAGCCCGTGCAACAGCATTTCAACCCGATTTATTATTGCTTGATTTTGATGAAGTCACGCACGATTTATTACCTGCATCTATCAATCCTTTACCCGATTGTGAGGAAGCAGAAATTTTTAATGCTTTGGTTTTAGGGGTGCGAGATTACGTCAAAAAATGCGGATTTTCTCAGGTAATTTTGGGGTTAAGTGGGGGAATTGATTCCTCGTTAGTTGCGGCGATCGCCGCCGAAGCGGTGGGAGCCGATAAGGTTCTAGGGGTTTTAATGCCGTCGCCCTACAGTTCCGATCACTCCATTGCCGATGCTGAAGCGTTGGTGAAAAATTTAGGGATTCAAAGTCATTTGTTACCCATTGGCGAGCTAATGAAAACCTACGATCAGGTGCTAGATCCCATCTTTGCGGGGACTGAGTTTGGCATTGCAGAAGAAAATTTACAATCTCGCATTCGGGGTAATTTGCTGATGGCGATCGCGAATAAATTCGGTCATTTGTTGCTTTCTACGGGTAACAAATCGGAAATGGCAGTCGGTTACTGTACCCTTTATGGTGACATGAATGGCGGCTTGGCCGTGATTGCAGACATCCCCAAAATGCGGGTGTTTTCCCTGTGTCGTTGGCTCAACCGCGAT
>CAYZWO010000013.1:37513-50086 GCA_964482215.1 uncultured bacterium | reverse complement strand
TGTCATGCCTCCTTCTCTCTCAGTGATGCGGGTTATGAAACCATTATGGTTAACTCCAACCCTGAAACGGTTTCCACCGACTACGACACCAGCGATCGCCTCTACTTTGAACCCCTTACCAAAGAAGATGTTTTAAACATTATCGAAGCGGAACAACCCGAAGGCATCATCATTCAATTTGGTGGTCAAACGCCGCTAAAATTAGCCGTTCCTTTACAAAAATATCTCACCAGTTCCGATTGCCCTGTGAGCACCAAAATTTGGGGAACCTCGCCTGATTCTATTGATACAGCAGAAGACCGCGAACGCTTTGAAAAAATTCTCCATGAATTAAGCATTAATCAGCCCCCCAATGGTATCGCCCGCAATTACGAAGAATCTCGCGTCGTGGCTAATCGTATTGGCTATCCTGTGGTAGTTCGTCCTTCCTATGTTTTAGGCGGTCGGGCTATGGAAATCGTTTATTCCGATGAAGAACTAGAACGGTATATGGTCTATGCGGTGCAGATTGAACCCGATCATCCTATTTTGATCGATAAGTTTTTAGAGAACGCGATCGAAGTGGATGTGGATTCTCTCACCGATGCAACGGGAAATGTTGTGATTGGCGGCATTATGGAGCATATTGAAGAAGCAGGGATTCACTCAGGAGATTCCGCTTGTTCCGTGCCCTATACCAGCCTAACCCCTTCCGTCCTCAGCACCATTCGTCAATGGACAGCCCAACTCGCCAAAGCCCTTAAGGTGGTCGGCTTGATGAATATTCAATACGCTGTACAAGGGGAACAGGTCTATATTCTTGAAGCCAATCCTCGTGCATCCCGTACCGTCCCCTACGTTTCTAAAGCTACAGGTCGTCCCTTAGCAAAAATTGCTTCCTTAATTATGTCGGGCAAAACCTTAACGGAATTGGGCATTACGGAAGAATTTATTCCCAATCACGTTGCGGTTAAAGAAGCGGTCTTACCCTTTTCTAAGTTTCCTGGGGCTGATACCCTCCTTGGCCCTGAAATGCGCTCTACGGGTGAAGTCATGGGCATTGATAGTGATTTTGGTAAGGCGTTTGCTAAGGCTGAATTGGCGGCTGGGGTTAACCTGGCGACTTCGGGTACGGTCTTCGTTTCTATGAGCGATCGCACGAAAGAAGCGGCGGTTCCTGTCGTCAAAGATCTAATGGAACTTGGTTTCAGAGTGGTTGCCACAGCGGGAACTCAAAAAGTACTGAAAGAAAACGGCATTGAAGGAGTCGATGTTGTCCTCAAACTCCATGAAGGTCGTCCCCATGTGATCGATTGGATCAAAAATAATTGGATTCAATTTATTATCAATACGCCGAGCGGTGAAGAGTCTCAATTAGATGGGCGATCGATCCGTCGGGCAGCTTTGGATTATAAGTTACCGATTATCACAACGATTGCAGGAGCTAAGGCAACGGTTGCAGCGATTAAGAGTTTACAAGAGCATCCTTTAGAAGTGAAAGCTTTACAGGATTATCTTTAATTAGTTCTGTTAATATGGATGGGATAGGTTAACTTTTTCATTTAGCCTGTCTCATCAAATAAAACTACATCTTTGTATGTCTTTCACGCTTACCGCTAAAGGTTTATATGAAACTGATTATATGCTTTGGTTGGAAACAACTTTAGAGCAAATTAAGCATCGGCAAGTTGAACAGCTAGATTGGGATAATTTAGCAGAGGAGATCGAAGGCTTGGGGATTGAATTACGCCATAAAGTTGACAGTTATTTGCGACAACTTTTAATTCATTTACTTTTATATAAATACTGGACAACTGAAAGAAAACGCTGTGGGTCAGGTTGGCGCGATGAGATTGATAATTTTAGGGATGAACTAGAAACTTTATTTGAGTCTAAAACGCTTTACAATTTTTTCTTAACTCGTATTGATTTAATTTATTCTAAAGCAAGAAAGCGAGCTATTACAAAAACAGGATTGTCTCCCAATTGTTTGCCTGAACAATGCCCTTTTTCCGATTCTGAACTACTAGATTTTGACTTTTATCCTGAATGATGAGATTTAATTTATCGCTATCAATTTTTTAAGTATTAGAACTATATGGCAGATGATCTATTAGGAATTGGTGAAGCAGCAGACTCATTATCACAGCCACTTCAAGAATTTTTAACTAAATTATTTGGTTCAGACGCATCAGAAGTAGGTAAACTATTTACTAACCAAGTACAATATTTTCGATGGAAAGATGTTTTAAATATTCTTGAACAAGCCAGATGCGAACTGGATGAACGGCAACTTACAACTAATAGCGTTCCTCTCAAAATTTTGTTACCAATTTTAGAAGGTGCTTCCTTAGAAAGTAATGATGACAATTGAAAGACTAAGTGGTTAAATCTTCTGATTTCATTAGTCACTAATAAATCGATACATCCTAGTTATCCTAGAATTTTATCAGAAATGACTTCATCCGAAGCTAAATTAATTGATTATATTTATCTATTAGAAATAGAACTAAAAAAACAAAAAAATAACAAAAAATTAAAACAAAAAATGAGAAATCCTGAAGATGATCTAGACGATTTTTACAAAGAAATCCAAGAAGTTAACAAAAAAATATTTAAAATTCATAACAAACTCCATATCAAAAATCTCAAGCAAGTTTTCTCCTTTTCTCAACAAGAGTTGCTTATTAGTATTGACAATCTTCAAAGACTTAAGCTTTGTGAATATCCTCAAGATGAAGTAGAAACTAAAGTTATTACTGACGTATCGTTACAATTATCTGATTCATTATTCAGTTCTAAGTACGATTATAAGTTAGATCATAATACTGAATTAATAAAATCTTATTTTTCCAATAGAACATTGGTTCGCCTTACGGTATTTGGTTGCGCATTTATGAAAGTATGTACGCCTGAATCTAATGAATCTAGTTCAAATTAATTAAAATAATGGAAAAAATAACATGACATACAGAAATCAAAAAGCTTTTTGCTTAAAATTCGATATTATGTTGACTATTTTTTATCGTAATCACTGCTACTAAAGCCCTAATTAATGCAAATAAATTGTAAATTTCAACTTGAGTAGGTACTGATGACATTAAGCTTAACTTAGACTCCTGACGATCCTATCTTACTAACTAATTTGGTCAAAATAGCCGATAAAAAAGGTGCAACCCTCGAATCTATTTTATCAGAAGCAGTTAAATCAACACACAGCAACAATAAACAATCAACCCGACCCGCTTATTGGTTTATTTAAAGGTTCTCCTAACTTAGCGACAGAATCCGGAGAAATTTAACAAAGAGGAATTAGTATTCTATGAAAGCTGAATTAACTGCAATTATTGAAGCCGCAGCAGAAGGAGGATACTGGGCAATTTGTCCCGAAATTGCTGGAGCTAATGGCCAAGGGGAAACCATTGAAGAAGCTAAAGAAAGCCTAAAAAGTGCAATTCAGCTTATCCTTAAAGATTGCAAGTCCTCAAATAATGGAAAATCCAAAACCCTTGACTAATTCAAGAGACGAAGTTCGTGAACTGACAAAAAATGAACTTTCTTCAGGCATTGCTTTTTCTAATTTACCTAAAAATCTACAAAAAAAATTAGAAAAAATCCAAATAAAATCAACTTCGACCTATGAAGTCTCCCCAATTAGTAATTAAGCAGGATTTAAATTCAGTTGGGCCAGATGCCAATCAGGTCTTAAGTTTTGGGCTTGGCGTAGGTAAGAATGGTGAATTTCAATTTGGGGTTTGGGGGTGTTGATCTGGATTAAAACGCGAATGCAACGCTCTAAACTGCCTTCTACGTGCATTTGTTGAACGTCCAGTAACGGGACATTATTCCAATAGGGTCTTTCTCTGGCGATCGCGGCGGGAAAAATGGCATCGAGATCACGAGTTGCCGTAAAAATCACGCTAACAATCTCGTTTGGGTCAAGTTGATTGTGGGTTTCGATCGCGTCTAACAATTCAGTGACCGCATCTCGGATAGCGGGGATCGTATTTTCTGAAACGGTTGTTGCCCCCCGAATTGCCCGCACTTTCCACTCCACAGTCATTTGCCTCCGATCAGCATCTCGAAATTCATTCTAAAGCATATCACCGCTAGGCAGGGGACAGATAGCCATTTCCAGAAATATTGGATTTTTTTAACGTTTAGGACGGGCAGCGATCGCGTAAATTAGGCAGATTTCGCAGGCAGCCGTGCAGGAACCAGGAAAAGAATGCGGTGAAGATCTTCGCGTGATTCAAATTCTTCTAAGCGTTGAATCATTTGACCTTGATCAAACAGCAGTAAAGTCGGTAAATTCTTGAGACGATAGGTATTCGCCAACTTAAAATTACTGTCAGCATTAATATTAACGACTTTCAGAGATTCTCCCCGCTCGGCTTGCAATTTCTGCAAAATCGGATTCACAAAACGGCAGAGTCCGCACCAGGGTGTCCAAAAATAGACAAGAACGGGGATGGAAGAATCTAAAACAGTTTCTTTAAATGTTTTTTCGTTAACAGACAACATTTTGCGTAGTCTCGATTAAGCCGCCTAGAATTATGCTACAACTAATCGGGATCAAGTGGGATAGATATTGTTTATAATCTAAAAAATAATTTTTAAGGGTTATAAATACGCTAAATAAGCATCTATTTGATGTCAAAAAAGAATAATGTTACAGGGTTAATTAAGCTCCCGATCAATGTATCTAACTAGAGTTGGATTTTTGAAATTGCTTGTCGGGAAAATACGGGGAGCCTGGAGATAGAGGATAGGACTAGAGTGGTGCTTTGGCCGTGATTTGCATCAACCAAGGATGGCCCCACCAAAGTAATAAAATAAATCCTGTTACCCCGATATAGGCAGGGCGTAGAAATTCTTGCCATTGTAGTTGTTGACGACCATCGAAAACGGCTTGAAACGGAATAATTGAGGTTCTTTCTTTCAGTTTTAAAAAGGCATCTCCATATTTTTTGTGCCAACGGCGATCGCCATGCCAGACCGCAAAGCAATGATGGGCAATTAACCCCAAGGAAGTTAACAGAGTAAAAGTCGTTCCTAGCCACAGGGTATGGGCAATGCACCACATCACTTGACCGACCATTTGGGGATGGCGACAGATACGAATGATCCCCGTTTCGTAGAGATGGATTTCGGGTTTTGCGATCGCGGCAATTTCTAATAAATTAAAAGTCGCGGGATATAAAAAGAAAAAAGAAATGGCCGATAGTGTCCACACAAATGGCTTAACCCCCGTTACTCCTTGCACTTGCCATAACTGTAAGCCGTCATAACGGTGATTAAAAAAGTAGGTAATTAACACAACAGCAAAAGGAATACTTACTAAAGCAAAAAGAACCCGATAGAGCCTAGCCCCAATTTTGCTTTCTCCCCAAGCCCGCAACGCCGCTAATCCACTATGGGCAATGGCAAACCCAACCAATAACCCTAACATCACGCCATGACTAGGGGTTAACCAAGCAAACTCAAACATAAAAAAAAATTAAGAGAACGAAGAATCAGCGACTTTTTATTTTAATCTGAATTCCGAATCCTTACATTTCATGAAGCGCATAGCCGAGTTTTTTCTTTCTATTGGTACGTGCGAGATGGGTCAGGATTCGCGAGACTACTGAGAAATTAACTTGCTAGTCTCCACCTTACATATACAAATGATAAATAGAGGTTTTAATCTATGGCTTATAAAGATGATGATGGACGCTTGAATAATTTTGCAAGGGAACCCGAAGTCTATCAAGCTCAGCCCTTAAATTCGGCAGAAAAACGCAATAATTTAATTATTTTAGTGGTGGGTACTTTGTTAGTGGGTGGACTGATTACTGTTGCTTACTATGCGTCCAGTACGAGTGTTGGTTAGGACTTACCTTAATTTTTCAAAGTCTTTTAAGCCATTGGATTGAATCTGATGGCTTCTTTTTTCGCTAAAATTAGGACATTCTTTTTGTAAATAGAAATTATCTATCGGATCTTTTTCTTTCTACCCATTGTTAACGGTTAGTTGATTACACCTATGTCAGTTCTAGCGGCGATCGCGGTTTTAGCAGTTTTAATTTTTGTGCATGAATTGGGTCACTTTGCAGCAGCGAGATTGCAGGGGATTTATGCCAATCGGTTTTCTTTGGGGTTTGGGCCTGTTTTGTTGAAATATCAAGGCCCTGAAACAGAATACGCGATTCGTGCCATTCCCTTGGGTGGATTTGTTGGTTTTCCTGATGAAGACCCCGACAGCCAAATTCCTGCGGATGATCCCAACTTAATGCGAAATCGTCCCGTTTTGGATCGCGCGATCGTCATTAGTGCAGGGGTAATTGCTAATTTAATTTTTGCCTATTTCCTGCTTGTGGGTCAGGTGGCGACCGTTGGTATTCAAGAAATCCAACCAGGCTTAGTTATTCCCAAGGTTGATCCCAATTCCGCCGCAATGGTTGCAGGTATTCAGCCAGGCGATATTATTCTTAGTGTCGATAACCAGCCCCTACAGGTTTATCCCGATGCCACCACAGGTTTTATCAATAAGGTGCAGTCTTCTCCTAATCAGCCCATTCCGTTAGTCATTCAACGGGGATCGGAAAAAATCGATGTCACCATTAAGGCGATCGCTAACGAAGATGGAAAAGGGAAAATCGGAGTTGCGCTTTTACCCAACGTGAAACTCAAAAAAGCCCAGAATATTGGTGAAGCCTTTACCTATAGTGCCGATGCCTACCAACGCATTGTGTCTTTAACCGTTCAAGGATTCTGGCAACTCATCAGTCATTTTTCAGAAAACGCGCAACAGGTAGCAGGGCCAATCAAAATTGTCGAATACGGTGCCAATATTGCTAAAAATGATGTCGGCAATCTCTTTCAATTCGGGGCCTTAATTAGCATTAACTTGGCAATTATTAATATTTTGCCCTTACCCGCCCTGGATGGTGGTCAATTAGTATTTCTGTTAATTGAAGGGTTATTAGGCAAGCCCTTACCCAACAAAATTCAAGAAAATGTTATGCAAACAGGCTTAGTTTTATTACTCGGCCTCGGTGTTTTTCTCATCGTCCGCGATACACTGAATCTAACCTTTTTACAAGAATTATTACATCAGGAATTGCGGTAAGTACCGAGCATGGTCAGCATTACCCGTAAATTAGCCACTCAAAAACAACGCGCCTTAGAAATCCTAATTGTTCTCAAACGGTTATATCCCGATGCCACCTGTAGTCTGACCTACGAAACCCCAGTTCAGTTATTGGTGGCAACCATTCTATCGGCCCAATGTACGGATGAACGAGTTAATAAAGTAACCCCTGCTTTGTTTGCTCGTTTTCCTGATGCTCAGGCTTTAGCTTACTGCGATCGCGAAGAATTAGAAACCTTAATTCGCTCGACAGGGTTTTATCGCAATAAAGCCAAGAATATTCAAGGAGCTTGCCAAAAAATTATTCAAGACTTTGGCGGAGAAGTTCCTCAACGGATGGAAGAATTATTAACCTTACCTGGAGTCGCCCGAAAAACGGCCAATGTCGTTTCAGCCCATGCCTTTGGGGTTAATCAAGGCGTAACAGTTGATACCCATGTAAAACGGTTGAGTCAGCGTTTAGGATTAACCCAAGAAAAAGATCCCGTTAAAATTGAGCGCGATTTGATGAAACTCTTACCCCAAGCCGAGTGGGAAAATTTTTCCATTTCGATTATTTATCATGGTCGAGCAGTCTGTAATGCCCGCAAACCTTTATGTTCCATTTGTGACCTCGCGCATATTTGCCCCTCAGCCGCATCTTAAAAAATTCAAGTTACAGGTTGAAGTTGCGGTAATGGATGAGATACTAGCTATACTAGGTAATCACGATTTATTTTCTGTTGAAAATTGTTACGACAAATATTTATTCCCTAGCAACCTTCATCGCTTCTTTTGTGCCAGCCAGTGACTATTCAATCTCCTCCTCTTGTTGAACATAACGGTGCGACTGCATCTGCTTCTGTGTCTGAACCGCTTAATCGCCAAATGATCGTTATTTTAGATTTTGGCTCTCAATATTCGGAATTAATTGCTCGTCGGATTCGGGAAACCCAGGTGTATTCTGAAGTGTTATCCTATCGGACGACAGTGGAACAATTACGAGAAATTAACCCTAAAGGCATTATTCTGTCGGGTGGCCCAAGTTCGGTATATGACGAGGGTGCGCCCCAATGTTCTCCTGAAATTTGGCAGCTAGGCGTTCCTGTTTTGGGTGTGTGCTATGGAATGCAACTGATGGTAAAACAGTTAGGCGGAACCGTAGAACGGGCTAAACGGGGAGAATACGGCAAAGCTTCTCTATTTATTGACGATCCCACGGATTTACTCACCAATGTGGAAGAGGGGTCTACCATGTGGATGAGTCATGGGGATTCTTGTACTCAGTTACCTGATGGGTTTGAAATTCTTGCCCATACTAATAACACTCCCTGTGCCGCGATCGCCAATCATGAAAAACATCTGTTTGGGGTACAGTTCCATCCTGAAGTAGTGCATTCTGTCGGCGGGATTGCCCTAATTCGCAACTTTGTCTATCACATTTGTCAGTGTGAACCGACCTGGACAACGGAAGCTTTTGTGGATGAATCAATTCGAGATATTCGTGCCAAAATTGGGGATAAACGGGTATTACTCGCCCTGTCGGGTGGGGTAGATTCTTCGACGTTAGCTTTCTTACTCCACAAAGCCATTGGGGATCAATTGACTTGTATGTTTATCGATCAAGGCTTTATGCGGAAAGGTGAACCAGAACGCTTAGTTGAGCTTTTTGATAAGCAGTTTCATATTCCTGTGCAATACGTCAATGCCCGCGATCGCTTCTTGGAAAAATTACAAGGTGTGACCGATCCCGAAGAAAAACGTCGTCGCATCGGCCATGAATTTATTGAAGTCTTTGAAGAAGAGTCGAAACGTCTGGGGCCTTTTGATTACCTAGCTCAAGGAACCTTATATCCTGATGTCATCGAATCGGCGGATACCAATGTTGATCCCAAAACAGGTGAACGGGTTGCGGTCAAAATCAAGAGCCATCATAATGTCGGCGGCTTACCCAAAGATTTACGCTTTAAATTAGTCGAACCCCTACGGAAACTCTTTAAAGATGAAGTCCGCAAATTAGGCCGTTCGATTGGTTTACCCGAAGAAATTGTCCGTCGTCATCCCTTCCCAGGCCCGGGCCTTGCCATTCGGATTATTGGAGAAGTGACCTCAGAACGCTTAAATATTTTGCGGGATGCTGATTTTATCGTGCGGGACGAAATTTCTAAACAGGGAATGTACCACGACTTTTGGCAAGCCTTTGCGGTTTTACTTCCCATCCGTAGCGTTGGGGTGATGGGCGATCAACGTACCTATGCCCACCCCATTGTGTTGCGTTTGATCACCAGTGAAGACGGCATGACCGCAGATTGGGCCAAGGTTCCCTACGAGCTTTTAGAAGTCATTTCTAATCGCATTGTTAATGAAGTCAAAGGCGTTAATCGGGTGGTTTATGACATTACCTCAAAACCGCCTGGAACCATTGAGTGGGAATAGATAAAAATCTAAAAATTAATTAAAAATCGCATTGGAGTAGATACATTTTAAAAAAACATTAAAAGTATTTACTCTATTTTTTGCTAAGTAAGTCGCCTTAATTCTACTTTGCCATAGCATTCTATTTTTTCAAAAGTAAATTTTATTACTATGTTCTAATGATTTTTCAGCCTTGTTTAACGAAACAATATTGTTATTACAATTGTTGATTTTTTAAAATCTAATGCCTAAGCCTTACATAACTTATTTGTTAATTGTGGCGAATTTGATTGTTTTTAATCAAGAAAATCAGCAAGGAGGCAGTGAAAATTTAGATACACTTTACCAATTAGGTGCTTTAGCTCCTCAAGATGTATTTAAAGGCGAATGGTGGCGAATTTTTACAGCTAATTTTTTGCATTATGGTTGGTTGCATTTAATTGTTAATATGTTGGGGCTATATCTATTAGGGCCAACAGTAGAATTTTCGCTAGGAAAATGGCGTTATCTTTTGGTTTATTTACTTAGTGGCTGTGGCGCAATGTTATTGATCGCTTGGTTGTTTCTGCAATGGGAGCAAACCAATACGTTAGTCGTTGGAGCCTCAGCCGCTATTATGGGATTATTAGGAGCGATAGCAGCAATATTTTTACAAGATTGGTTACGGTATAAAAACCCCTTAGCCATTCGACGTTTTATTATTTTAATTTTAATTATTGCTATCCAATTTTTAATCGATTACACAATTCCTCATATCAGTTTAATGAGTCATTTATTAGGGTTAATCTTAGGATTTATCTGTGGTTTGTTATTAGTTTAAATATTAAGGAAAATTATTGATTTTTTCAAGTGATTCATAGAATCAGTCGAATTCCAGAAGTCCCCCTTTTCTTTTAAACTAAATAAATTAAAGCAATTAGGAAAAGTCGGTATGAGTCAAGCATTTGATTATGATTTAGTGATTATTGGGGCAGGGGTCGGCGGACATGGAGCGGCCTTACATGCGGTTAAATGCGGACTAAAAACCGCCATTGTGGAAGCAAAGGATATGGGCGGAACCTGTGTCAATCGGGGTTGTATTCCGTCTAAGGCATTGTTGGCAGCATCGGGTAGAGTCAGAGAATTCAATGATGCAGAGCATCTCAAGCATTTGGGCATTCAAGTCGGTGGGGTTGCTTTTGAACGAGAAGCGATCGCGAACCATGCGACCGATTTAGTCAATAAGATTCGAGGAGACCTCACCAATAGCTTGACTCGCTTAAAAGTCGAAACCATTCGCGGTTGGGGCAAAGTCGCAGGCCCTCAAAAAGTTAGTGTCCTCAGCGATTCGGGCGAGAAAATTATTACGGCTAAAGATATTATGCTCTGTCCTGGCTCCGTTCCTTTTGTGCCGCCAGGGATTGAAATCGACCATAAAACCGTTTTTACCAGCGATGAAGCCGTTAAATTAGAAACCTTACCCAAATGGATCGCCATTATTGGCAGTGGCTATATCGGCTTAGAATTTTCGGATGTTTACACCGCTTTGGGATGTGAAGTTACCATGATCGAAGCGTTGGATGTGTTAATGCCAGGCTTTGATCCCGAAATTGCCAAAATTGCCGAACGGGTATTGATTAAACCCCGCGCCATTGAAACCTACGTCAGCACCTTAGCCAAAACCGTTAAGCCTGGCAATCCTGTGGTCATTGAACTGGCTGATGCTAAGACGAAAGAAATTGTCGAAGTTTTAGAAGTTGATGCTTGCCTAGTTGCAACAGGTCGTATTCCTGCGACTAAAAACTTAGGCTTAGAAAATGTTGGTGTGGAAGTAGATCGACGGGGCTTTATTGCCGTTAACGATCAAATGGCTGTGATCAAAGACGGTGAAGTCGTTCCCCATCTCTGGGCGGTGGGTGATGCCACAGGTAAAATGATGTTAGCCCATGCTGCTTCAGGTCAAGGAGTCGTGGCAGTAGAAAATATCTGTGGTCGTGCTAAAACCGTTGATTACCGAGCCATTCCTGCTGCTGCTTTTACCCATCCTGAGATCAGTTATGTCGGTTTAACGGAAGCCCAAGCCAAGGATTTAGGAGCAGAGGAAGGATTCACCGTTGCAACGGCCAAAACCTATTACAAAGGCAATTCCAAAGCTTTAGCCGAAAAAGAAACCGAAGGCATGGCCAAAATTGTTTACCGTCAAGATACAGGGGAATTATTAGGCGCACACATTATCGGGATTCATGCCTCGGATTTGATTCAAGAAGCCGCCAACGCGATCGCGGAACGCAAATCAGTCCAAGAATTGGCCTTTAATGTCCATGCCCACCCGACTCTTTCGGAAATTTTAGACGAAGCCTATAAACGCGCAAGTTAAGACCCAGTGATCAGACATTACTTTATCTGATTAGGATAATTTCAAATCTTAAGTTTATTTCCCTCTTATCTTTCTCTATAGATAGGGGGAATTTTACAATAATGAAATTGCCGAAAGAATGCCATGATAGATTTATGAACGATTAAACCTTGAAACTGGGGACATATCAATGACTGAGCCTGCTAAATTACTCCTTGTGGATGATGAACCTGGTGTACGGGAGTCGGTTCAAGCCTATTTAGAAGATAGTGGAGAGTTTCAGGTAACTGTCGCCAGTAATGCGATGGAAGCGTTGGATTATTTACAACATCATCTACCCGATCTCGTCATTTCTGATATTATGATGCCCCAGGTGGATGGCTATCAGTTCTTAGAAAAATTGCGAGAAGATCCCCGCTGTAAGTCTTTACCTGTCGTCTTTTTAACTGCCAGAGGGATGACCAGCGATCGCATCCAAGGCTATCAATCGGGCTGTGATGCCTATTTACCAAAACCGTTTGATCCTGAAGAATTAGAAGCTATTGTTAAAAATCTCTTGGAACGCCGTCAAACTGCGCTAGAAACAGGGAGCGAATCCGCTAAATTACAGGAAATTTTCCAAGAAATTAAAGAACTCAAAGAACAAATTGGTCAAGCCCCCAATGTCTCAACCACGCCGCCGCCGCTTAAAATCGAATTAACTCCCAGAGAACAGAGTGTATTAGATTTA
>CAYZWO010000013.1:0-37503 GCA_964482215.1 uncultured bacterium | reverse complement strand
GGCTCAGGGCTTGATGAATAAAGAGATCGCCAGCCGTCTTGATACAAGTGTTAGAAATGTTGAAAAATACGTTAGTCGGCTGTTTAGTAAAACAGGAACCAATAGCCGCACCGAGTTAGTCCGATTTTCTCTCAAACATGGTTTAACAAATTAATTTTTGCCAAAAGAAAACTAGGGAGACAGAGATGACCCAGGCATTAGATACCCAATCACTCTATGAACGCGATATATTGCTATGGGCGGAAGATACCGTTGCCAAACTGAGAGCGCGAGACTTTAACAATTTAGATTTAGACAATTTAATTGAGGAGATTGACGAATTGGGGCGATCGCGCAAAAAAGAACTGAAAAGTCATCTTTTAGTTTTATTAGAACATTTGCTGAAACGTCTTTATGTCGATTCTCCTAATGATTATCGAGGTTGGGAAGTTACTATTCGGGAACAGCGTCAACAAATTGAACTAGAGATTGATGATTCTCCTAGTTTAAAAACGCATTGGAATGAAGCCTTTGAAAAAGTTTGGCCCCTTGCTTTAAAAGGTGTGAGAAAGGATTATCCTAAAACCTATTTTCCTGATTTTTGGCCATTTTCCCAAGATTTAGAATCAATGCTGGAACGAGATTTTTGGAAGGAGGAACGATAATGTCGCGATCGCTCTATGAACAGGATATTTTACTCTGGGTTGAAGAAACTGTTGCCAAACTCAGGGCGCGAGACTTTGACAGTTTAGATGTGGAGAATTTAATTGAAGAGGTAGAATCGTTGGGAATTTCGCAAAAAAAAGAATTGATCAATCGATTAATTGTCTTACTAGAACATTTATTGAAGCGTTTATATGTGGATTTACCCTATGACTATAATGGTTGGGAACGAACTATCCGTACTCAGCGTAATAATCTTCAAGTATTAATTAAACAAGTGCCAAGCCTTAAAACCAGATGGGACAGCAGTTTTGTCGATGCCTGGGAAATTGCCCTTAAAACCGTGCGTGAAGAATACTCCCAGATAAAGTTTCCTGATCGTTGGCCATTTTCTCAAAATTTGGAGGCAATACTCAATGAGAGATTTTGGGAAAAAAATTAATAACGACGCAATTAATAATCAATTCATTAGACCTCCTGCTTAAAAATAGCATCAGCCATTCTATACAAGAGGTCTACCAATTAACTTAAACTGCCGCGATATCAGTCAGTAAATTTTCTGAGGTATTGGGTAAGCGCGAAACTTTAGGGTTCCAGGGTTGATCGTGCATGATGGAACGAGCCAAAATGTAGCGATATAAATCACTGAGTTGCATGGCCGAATTTTTCCAGCTAAAGCGTTGGCTCAGATTACTAGAAGCCTGTTTTTTCAACTTTTTAGCCCAAAGTTCATCCCCCAAGACACGTTCTAAGGCATCGGCGAGGGCGGCAGGATCTTTGGGATTAACCAGTAAACCCGTTTCTTCAGGAATGACGGTAAATTTTAACCCCCCTACTTTAGACGCAACAACAGGGGTTCCACAGGCGATCGCTTCAATAGCAACTAAGCCAAAGGGTTCATAGTAACTGGGAATAACGCAAACATCCGCCGCGCTGTAATACCAAGGCAACCAATCATGATCAATTCGCCCTGCAAAGTGGACTTGGGCTTGAATGCCTAAACTTTCGACTAACTGTTCAATGCGTTTTCGTTCATCCCCATCTAAGCGGTCTAAGGTACTTCCCCCCACAATCACCAGTTTGATATTTTCTATGCCGCGTTCTTTGAGATGGGCGCAACTTTCAACTAAGGTGGCAATGCCTTTACGGGGTGCAAATCGACCCACATAGAGCAAGATTTTATCCTGAATACTCCATCCTAATTTTTCACGGGCTGCCAATTTCGGCAAACTATGAAAATTAGCAGTTGTTCCGCCTGGAATCACTTCGATTCTGCCTGTTTCTTTAAAAAGGCTAACAAGACTTTCTTTTTCTTGGGGACTCGTTGCAATAATACAATCGGCTTGAGTTAAAATTTCTTCTTCTATGGCTAAACGGGTATCCGCGATCGCGCTTTTCGTTTTCATCGTTTCGTACTTGACCACACCAAGGGAATGATAGGTATGGAGCAATTGCACATTATCTTGCCGTTGTAGTTGTAAGCCAACCCAACCCGATAACCAGTAATTTGTATGAACTAAGGGATAACGGATCGCTTGTTTCGTTTGAAAAGCTTGAAAAGATTTGAGAAAATCGGGCATGTAGTCGAACAGTTCATCACGGGGAATGAATCGTTCAGGGCCAGCCTTAAGACGAATGGTACGACAATGGGGCGTATTTTGCACAATAGCAGGATCATCAGGGCTATTTTTGCGCGTAAAAATATCAACGTGCCAGCCTAATTCCGCTAAACTTTCTGCCATTTGACGGACATACACATTTTGCCCGCCTGCTTCTTCCATATCAATTTCTTCGGCAGGATCGGCATAATCAGAAATGAGGGCGATCGCTTGTCGGTCGGACTGTACCATAAAATTCACCTTTTAAGTTTATTAACGAGGAAAACAGAGAAATTCGCAGATAACGATGGATTTCCCTGTTTTCGTGTTTTGTTATCGAGATTTCTTAAAATTGTTAACTCATGATAACAGAACCCTTGTTGAACTGCCAGTATCGCTACTTACCATTCTTTAAATCATCAAAAAGGTTAGGCGAAGATTTAGTAATCGTCAATCCTAAATCTCTTCCTAACCATTAAATGTTAAATCAGTAACAATTTAGCTAGCTTGGGGAATTAACTCCAAAAAGGCATCAAAATCTTTCAGTGCTTCACCGTATTGAACACCTGCTGCGGTTAAACTGCGTTCTTGGGCGGCAGCATCTAAACGTTCTAGGTGGCCAAAGACTTCACGGGCTAACTGGGTTGCTTGTTCTTGATCCTTGGGTAAAAGGGAACGGGATAAGCCCAGCATTTCTTGACGGAGTTTGCCCAAGGGCCCATGAATCCAGGTGCGGGTATCAACCCAATTTTGGTCAGAAATGAGTTTTTTTAAGACATTCATTTTTTCACGAGCTTCTTGAATCGGTTGAACATAGACTTGTAGTTCAGCGATTTTTTCGGGGGTGTAGGTTGTGGGTGCAGACACTTCGGGACTACTACAACTCACCAGGAAAGTTGCGACTAAGACTAAAAGCAGAGAAATGAATGAGCGAAGACGTATCATAGCGTGATGGTCTTTAATTTTTTAAGTAGGACAAAGGTGGATATTAACTGTCTCCAAAATAAAACAATTTGCAACAGTGTGTCGCAAAATCGAGCAGTTTCTTTAGATTACTGATCATCTATATCAGCATTTCAGCGATCGCATTGGAAGTGCAACCAGAGATATCCCCATAGGCTATAATAATGGGACGTTAGGCGTTACGAAACCCTATCTATTCAAAATTCTGTCTTTAAGTTGGCAGAGTCTTTTCAAAAAAAACAGAATTTATCCGAATCTTGATATTCGGTTTATTTTTATTATTGTATTGAGTAAACAAACAAACTTATGACACAGGGTAAAGGATTCGGATTTGGTCTCGGTAAGATCAAAGAATTACAAGAGGCTTTCCAAAAAGCGCAACAAGTCCAAGAAGGCGCGAAAGCCCTTCAAGATGAATTAGAGCAAATGGTCATTGAAGGGAAAAGCTCCAATGGTCAAATTACCGTCACCATGAGTGGAAACCAACAACCTCTGGGAATTGTTATTGCCCCTGAAGCTTTAAATGACGGAGCAGAAGCCCTATCTCAATCCATTACCGAAGCCATGAAAGCGGCCTATGATCAATCTACCGAAACCATGCGTTCCAAAATGGAAGAGTTGACCAGTGGCTTAAATTTACCTGGTTTGTAAGTCTTAGTTCAGTCGGTAACGGGGAAAGGTCTTTAGAAGAAGAGGCGTTCCCCTCTTTTTTTGTTAATAGGAATGGTAACGTGACTCGAATTTTAAAACTTTCTCAGTTAACCCCCTCGGAATTACAGAAGTTACAACGACGCTCCGAATTAGATATTGATCAAGCTCTCGCGATCGCCAAAGAAGTGATTGATCGCATCAAAGCAACGGGGGATGCAGGAGTCATTGAATATGCCCGTAAATTTGACTATGCAGGGGCAAGCGTTGAAAACTTGAAAGTAACGGAAGCCGAATTTGCCGAAGCTTGGCAACTCATTGATCCTGAGATTAAACAAGCCGTCGAACACGCTTTTAAAAATATTCAGTCCGTCCATCAAAAGCAAATGCCGCCGCAAATGCACCTGGCCGAAATAGAACCAGGCGTTTTTGCAGGAGAAAAAATTACCCCCATTCCTGCCGTTGGCCTTTACGTTCCCAGGGGCAAAGGCGCGTTTCCGTCCATGATGTTAATGTTGGCGGTTCCTGCGGTGGTGGCAGGGGTGGAAAGAGTTGTGGTCTGTACCCCTCCTGATAAAAACGGTAAAGTAGAACCCGTGTCTCTAGTTGCGGCCCAAATGGCAGGTGTTACCGAGGTTTATAAATTAGGGGGGGTTCAAGCCTTAGCCGCGATCGCGCTTGGAACGGAAACTATTCCCAAAGTGGATAAATTAACGGGGCCTTGTAGCATTTACGGGGCAGCCGCCAAACGGTTATTGTCAGGCATTGTGGATGTGGGCTTACCCGCAGGCCCCAGTGAATCCATTGTTTTAGCGGATGAACATACTGATCCCCGATTAGCCGCCCTTGATTTATTAATTGAAGCAGAACATGGGTCAGATTCCGCCGCATTATTAGTGACCCACAGCGAAAAAGTCGCCCAAGAAGCCCAAAAATGGATTGAGCATTATCTCCAGCAGTTACCCCAATGGCGCAAAGACTTTTGTGAGCAGGGTTTAGCGGCCTATGGCGGCATTTTATTGACCGATAGTTTGACCCAATCCATTGAGTTCGTCAATACCTACGGCCCAGAACATTTAGAACTCTTAGTCCAAGACCCGATGGGCTTAGTAGGCAAAATCCAAAACGCAGGGGAAATTTTACTCGGAGCCTATACCCCGTCTTCAGCAGCAACTTATGCCATTGGTGTTAATGCAGTATTGCCTACAGGCGGTTTTGCTCGTTCCTATTCTGCCGTTTCGGTGTTCGATTTTCTCAAGCGTTCAACCTTAGCCTATTTAACGAAAGAAGGTTTTGATGGGGTTAAACAAACGGTTAAAACCTTGGCTGAGTATGAAGAATTTCCTGCCCACCGTTTAGCGATCGCTGAACGAGAAAACCTATTGCAATAAGGGTAAATTGTCTAGTAAAAAAGATTAATCCAAAAATTGGGGGCTGAGGGTTACTTAAAATAACCCATAATTTTGCGTTTTTTAAAATAGTTAATTTGATTACTCATTTAGAATTTAAAATGGGAATAATAATAACGAGAAGTTACTGAAGGAGAAATATCTGATTAGATAGCTTTATTGTAATCAGATGACGATTGCTGAAAAGTTTAAATTGCAAATTTGCATAATACTATTTTTTATTGCTTAACTGAAAATAGTTGATAATTATTGTTTTGAGTTAAACGAAAAATTCCCGTCTAATTTAAATTCGGGAATATTTTTAGATTGTATTGAAGTATAAATTTTTGGCATGAGTCCTACATAGAAACTGTGATATGAATTTGAAAAGCGAATATACGATTTTAATTGTAGAAAACTCGCTCAGTGTTCGCGCGCTTTATCGCAATTATTTATTGGCTGATAATTATTATCACTATCGCATTTTAGAAACAGAAACTCTAGAAGCAGGCTTAAATTGTTGGCGATCGCAAAATTCTTTAGAAACAATTGATTTAGTATTAATTGCTTTAGTGTTACCCGATGGTAGTGGCTTGAAATTTGTTGAAAGTATTAAAGCGGAATATTCCTACCCAGAATTACCCATTATTGTCATTGCAGAACAGGATGATAGAAATCTGATTGTCCAATCGGTGAAACTAGGGATTAGAGATTATTTAAATAAGGCGGAAATTACGAAAAATATTCTCCTGCGTTCTGTTGCTAGCGCGCTTAAGGAGTTGGAACTTGCTCAGCAATGTCAAATTAATCAACAAATTGCTCAAAGAGAAGTCTGGCTCAAAAAAATTATTGATACTGTGCCAGGAATGCTTTATACCTTAGTACGGCGAACCAATGGTTCCTACTATTTCGATTACATTAGTCCCCTTGTTGAAGACATTTTAGAAGTCACGGCTCAAGAGGGTTGTTATAATCCGCAGTGTATTTTTCAGCAAATTCATCCTGATGATATCGAGGATTATCTAATTAAAGTTGAAGAAAGTTTTACAAACATGACTCTCTTTAATTGTGAATGGCGAGTCATTACCCCCTCTGGCAAAGAAAAATGGCTAAAAGCAGCTTCTTTACCAGAAAAACAACCTGATGGGCAGGTGATTTGGTTTGGCTTTTGTTTTGAAATCACGGATCTGAAAAACACTCAGCAACAACTCCATCAGTTAAATCAAACTTTAGAAGTCAGAATTGCCGAACGTACCCGTAAATTATGGGAAATTAACCACCTACAGACAGCTATTCTCAATAGTTCTGATTTAGGTATTATTACGACGGATTTTGAAGGAATTATCCAAAGCTTTAATCGCGGAGCTGAGAAAATGCTCGGTTATCGTGCAGAGGCAGTGATCGGTCAATATACACCAGATCACTTTTTCGATTCAGTAACTATGAAAAGATTAGCTAAAAAACTGTCTCTGGAATTTGGGAAAACTATTGGCAGTAATTTGCGAGATTTAAATCTACAAACCCAATATTTCTCCCAAGAAAAAGAACAAATTTGCATTCGTCAGGATGGATCTTGTTTTCCTGTGATGTTATCCGTCAGGCTACTTGAAAATGAGCAACGGCAAATAATTGGTTTTTTACATATCTGTCGAGATATTACCGAACGCAAACAAAGTGAAATTGAGCTACAAAATGCCTATTCAGAATTAGAGAAACTCTTAAAACTCCGCGAAGAAACCTTAACCTTACGCGAAGATATGTCAAATATGATTATTCACGATCTGCGTAATCCCCTAACGGCCATGATGTTATCGGCTGAAATTATTCTCAAATACGGCGATCGCGCTGATGCCCGTTCCATAGTCACCAAACAAGCCAATCAAATGCTTCAGGCGGGAAAACATATTACCAATATGATCGACAGTTTGCTGCTAATGGCCAAACTTGAATCCGACAAAATTATTTTGAATCCCACCCTCACCGATCTACATGGGCTAGGCTTATCCATTATCGCGGATTTTCAACTGATGGCAAATTTACAAAATAGTCAGCTAACGAGCCAATTACCGCCGCCAGGAACCCACCTGTTGATTGATTCAATTATTTTGCGACGAATTATCGAAAATTTACTTTCTAATGCCTTCAAGTTTTCTCCGCCCCAAAGTCAGATTCATTTAGTGATGGAAGTCTTACCGCAAGACCATCTTCGGATTACGGTGGCTGATAATGGCCCAGGTATTGATCTCGATAGCTATGAAAAGATTTTTGGGAAATTTGAAATTGGACAAATTAAAGAGGATGTTCCTCAAATTGGCTTAGGATTAGCGTTTTGTAAGATGGCTATTGAAGCGCAGGGGGGAACCTTAGCGATCGCGCCCAATCAACCCCAAGGGTCTATTTTTATCGTAGAAATTTAATCCCAATCCTGTTTGGGGGAGTCGGTAAATGGGGAAGTGATGAAAGAAGCCAATAGCGAAAAATTATTATTTACCCCTGCCACGCCTGAGCCTGACGCGATACCTGTTATTTATGCCTTTCCCAATGAATACAGTGTCGGCATTACCAGTTTAGGCTATCAAATTATTTGGGCAACCCTAGCGACTCGAACGGATATTGACGTTAGCCGCTTATTTACCGATACCCAGGAATCTCTGCCGCGATCGCCAGAATTATTAGGATTTTCTTTGTCATGGGAATTGGATTACATTAATATTCTCAATTTATTGGAATCCTTGGGCGTGCCGAATCATGCCGATGAACGCGATAATAACCACCCTTTAGTGTTTGGGGGCGGCCCTGTCTTAACCGCTAATCCCGAACCCTTTGCCGCTTTTTTCGATGTCATTTTGCTAGGGGATGGGGAAAATTTATTACCTGATTTCCTAGAAGCCTATAAATCGGTACGCAACGCAGACCGAAAAACTCAATTACACCATTTAGCCACTGTTCCAGGCGTTTACATTCCCAGCCTCTACGAAGTCACCTACACAGACCCGACAGGCGCGATCGCCAGCATTCAACCTATCGATTCCTACATTCCTGCAACCGTCAAAAAGCAAACCTATCGGGGAAATGTGCTGTCTGCCTCGACGGTGGTAACGGAAAAAGCCGCTTGGGAAAATATCTACATGGTGGAAGTGGTCAGAAGTTGCCCAGAAATGTGCCGTTTCTGTTTAGCCAGTTATCTCACCCTCCCGTTTCGGACAGCAAACTTAGAATCCTCCCTACTTCCTGCTATTGAAAAAGGCTTGCAAGTGACCGATCGCTTAGGGCTACTCGGTGCCTCGGTGACTCAGCATCCTGAATTTGAAACCCTGCTGGATTATTTATCTCAACCCAAATATCAACAGGTGCGTTTAAGTATCGCTTCGGTTCGTACCAATACAGTGACAGAAAAATTAGCCAAAACCCTCGCGACGAGAGACACTCGTTCTATTACTATTGCTATCGAAAGCGGATCAGAAACCGTCCGCAAAATTGTCAATAAAAAGCTGAGTAATGAAGAGATTATTCAAGCCGCAGTTAATGCCAAAGTAGGCGGATTAAGCAATCTAAAATTCTACGGCATGGCAGGAGTCCCAGGAGAATCACAAGACGATGTGGCGGCAACCGTTGATTTATTGACACAAGTGAAAAAGGCTGCCCCTGGATTACGGTTAACCTTGGGCTGTAGTACCTTTGTCCCAAAATCCCACACACCGTTTCAATGGTTCGGTGTAAATCGTCAAGCCGAAAAACGCTTGCAATTTCTGCAAAAACATCTGCGTTCCCAAGGCATTGATTTTCGTCCTGAAAGCTATAATTGGTCAGTTATTCAGACCCTCATCTCTCGCGGCGATCGCCGATTAACGCCCTTACTTGAATTAACCCGTCATTATGGCGATACCTTAGGCAGCTATAAACGCGCTTTTAAAGAATTAAAAGGAAAATTACCGGATCTAGACTATTACGTTTTCCAAGATTGGTCAGTCGATCAAGTTTTACCCTGGCAGCATTTGGAAGGCCCTTTACCCCAAAGTACGTTAATCAAGCACTTAGAAGAAGCTAAAAGTCATTTTGCTTAATTTAACAGCAAATCCTTGTGATTTTTGATGCTCTAATTTCAAAGTTCATTTTTTGAAGTTTTTACTCCTTCTACAATAGCGACCAGTTCTCGTTCAAAGGTGACTTGTGCGCGATTGGTTTTTCCGCCGAAATAAAGCTGTTTTTGAGGGTTTCCATTGTAACTTTCCGATTCTTCTTGTAATGCCCAAATCTGAGAATGGGAAACATAACTCATAATCACGCCTAACATTAATAAACCAAATCCTGCATAGACAAACGGAATCCCCGGATCGGCTTTAATTTGTAGTCCTGTACTTCCAATTAATTCGTGAATTTTTAAGGTGACACCATTAATATCAATACTTGTTCCTTGGCGGACGGCATTGGTTAAATTTCCCTTTTGATCATACAAAATCATGGTTCCTTGTAAATCTTTGGTTAACAGTACAACGCCTTCACTTAAATCCGTTTTTGTTGGAATCCAGGTTCCCCAAATTTTGCTGCCATTTTCTGTGGGTAAAGGGGCCATTGGTAATTGCAAGATGGGACTATTATTAATCTGGATTTTAACGCCGGAAATTCCCCAACTGGTTTGATAAAAGGTTACTCCTTTATGTCGTAATGGTTCATTGACAAAAATTGTTTTGCGGTCTAATTCTTTACCGTCATTGTCGATAACAGATAGATCGGAATAAAATTGATCAATCATTCCCTTAGGGGTGTAGTCAATCCAAAAACGGTTAACCTTAATGCCCCAATCTTTAGGAATATGTTTTTGTGCCAAAGGCCCAGCTTCAATAATATTTTTAACTTGAAAACTGTCACCACTTGCCACCATTTCTTGGGCTAAAAATCCCGTTAATGCTCCCCAAATAGACCCTCCTAAAATAATTAACATAGCGGCATGAACGACAATCGGCCCAATTCTGCCAATAAGACCTTTACGGGCATAAAGTGTCTGTCCATCTTGAAAAACTTTATAGCCTTTTTGCTGTAATAAGGGAGCTAATTGTTCTAAAGATGTATGCGCTAGATTGGTACTAAAGGCTAATTTTTGAAATTGCCTGGGTTTTTGATAATATTTCCATTTTTGGGCGGCTTTGAGGGCGGGAAATTGTCGAGTAAAAGTGCAAGCCGTTAAACTAGTGCCAAAGAGTACGAGTAAGGCTAGAAACCACCAAGTACTGTAAACATGATTTAGTCCTAAAATTAAAATAATTTGCCAAGTTAAAAAACCAAATAAAGCAGGATTTTCAGGATAATTTTTTTGATAAAATGATAGAGTTTCGCCCTGTTCAATAATGGTTCCACTAATGCTAAATAGGGCAATTAGTAATAATAAAATAATCGCTAGGCGTAAATCCGCGATCGCCTTGAGAAGAGAACGCCAAATTTGTTGAAAAGAAAGGGTTGATGGGGAAGGTGAAGAGTCAGAAAGGGTCATAAAGTCAGAGCAATTAAAGGTCAGCTTACTGCGTAGTCAAGGGATTTTCAAGCTCCAGTAACAGGTTAAGGAATTGACTGGAAGCAAAGCTCTTCTTCTGACTTTAGCACCTTGAAAGCTTGCTACGGTATTTTAAATGAGTTTTTGGATTATTGAGATAAACGCGATCGCTGATTTATCCAGAAGAAAGGTTGCTCGACACAAAAAGATCAAGGAACAGTTTATTTGATCAGCCAATCTCAAACCTTAAGAATTCGAGATTTCAGGGTTTGACAGATGACGATTACCGAGAGACCCCCTACAATGGAAGCTAGATCATAAAACGCAACAATAAAAATTGAAAACTACGATTTTACTATTAATTTATCTATGAAGCCCTTTTTATGTTAACTTTCTTCATAGAGAGACTGCTCGGCCTGTCCCGTCAGTTATTCCTGGCTGTCTTTTCTATCCTTAATTCTTCTTTGTAAAGCCGTTGCACTCCCAACTTTCCCTTTGTCTCTTCGTTCCTGACGCGATCGCTCAAAAGTTGTCTGAGTGGGTCAATGGTGATCGCTACCGAATTTATAGTTTTAACGCTTTAAATGACTTTATTGACTTTGTTATTGGCAATACCGAACATATTGATTGTTTAATCGTACTCAACGATACAGCCGTTTTGCCTGTTTTTAATAAACTCTATGAGCAAGGCCGACTCTTACCCGTTATTATCCTTGAAGCAAACGCAACGCTAGAGGAAGAAAACACAACTAAATTAGAAACCCCGACGATTCTTTACCATAATGCTGAAATAAGGCTTCCCGAAGCGGATTGGAATTCTCTTCCTGTTGTTATCGACCGCGCGATCGCCCACTATCTCCATCTTTCCCCACTCAAGCCATCGCCTGAAATCGAAAAGCCTCCCGATAAACTTGATCCCGCCGATTCTCAACAAAGCTTTTTGTTACTGCAACAACGTCGATTAGCGGATAAACTCAAAGAAAGATTGGGATATTTAGGGGTGTACTATAAGCGAAATCCAAAAGACTTTTATCGAAATCTGAGTCGGCGAGAAAAGCAAGAACTTTTAAAGCAATTAAGTCTTGAATATCGAGAAATTTTACTCAGCTACTTTACCCCAGACGACAACTTTAATCAAATGATTGACCAATTCGTCAACCATGCATTTTTCGCGGATGTTTCTGTTTCCCAAATCTTAGAAATTCACATGGAATTGATTGATCAATTTGCCCAAAGCCTTAAATTAGAAGGCAGAAACGAAGAAGTCTTATTAGATTATCGATTAGCTCTGATTGATATTTTGGCCCATCTTGGTGAAATGTACCGTCGTTCTATTCCGAGAGAAGACATTCCCTTTGATTTATTTTATCAATCTGACTAAATATAATGATTTAAATCTGTTTATGTTCTAAAGTTAAATTTTATTCGATAACCTAAAATACTCAGAGATTTTTATCATGACGAGTTTTCAGAAAACCTATGTCCTCAAGCTCTATGTCGCTGGCAATACCCCCAATTCCGTGCGAGCCTTGAAAACATTAAAAACAATTTTGGAAAAAGAATTTAAAGGTGTTTATGCCTTAAAAGTAATTGATGTGTTAAAAAATCCCCAACTAGCAGAAGAAGATAAAATCCTAGCAACCCCGACCCTAGCCAGAATTTTACCCCCCCCTGTTCGTAAAATCATTGGCGATTTATCCGATAGGGAGAAAGTATTGATTGGGCTAGATTTGCTCTATGATGAGATTCGGGAAAGAGAGACCGACCTTTAACCAACATTAACTCGTTTTTTGGGCTTAATTTTCCAGAAAAAATTTTTAAAAGTTGACCTCCTCATTAAATCTTTTATTAAATTACTTAACCTTATCAAACCAACCGATACATTAAATTCCTATGGATGAAGCGATTGAAAACGAACAGAAGGCAGCAAAAGAATCTCGAAAAGGTGTCCAAAAAATTCGCACCCTCATTGAAGGATTTGACGAAATTACTCACGGTGGCTTACCAGTTGGCCGTACAACCTTAGTCAGTGGAACTTCGGGTACAGGAAAAACCCTATTAGCTGTTCAATTCCTCTATCATGGCATTATCCATTCAGGCTCCCCTGGTTTATTAGTTACCTTTGAAGAATCGCCCCAGGATATTATCTTAAATGCCCATAGTTTTGGTTGGGATTTACAGGAATTAATTGACGAAGGAAAATTATTTATTCTCGATGCCTCTCCCGATCCCGATGGACAGGAAGTAGTGGGGAGTTTTGATCTTTCGGCCTTAATTGAGCGTTTGCAATACGCGATTCATAAATATAAAGCTAAATTAGTCTCTATTGATTCAGTAACTGCCGTTTTCCAACAGTATGATGCAGCTTCAGTGGTGAGACGAGAAATTTTTCGCCTAGTTGCCCGCCTCAAACAATTAAAAGTAACCTCGATTATGACCACGGAGCGGATCGAGGAATACGGGCCGATCGCTCGCTTTGGGGTAGAAGAATTTGTCTCGGATAACGTGGTGATTTTGCGAAACGTCCTCGAAGGAGAACGCCGTCGCCGTACTGTAGAAATTCTTAAATTACGGGGAACAACCCACATGAAAGGGGAATATCCCTTCACTATAACCCGTGCTGGTATTAACATCTTCCCCTTAGGTGCTATGCGACTAACTCAACGCTCCTCGAATATTCGGATTTCTTCAGGTGTGGCTACGTTGGATGAAATGTGTGGTGGAGGTTTCTTCAAAGATTCCATCATTCTGGCCACAGGTGCGACAGGCACAGGAAAAACCCTACTGGTTAGCAAATTTTTACAAGAAGGTTGCCGTCAAGGGGAACGGGCCATTTTATTTGCCTATGAAGAATCGCGGGCCCAATTATCTCGAAATGCGTCTTCCTGGGGGATTGATTTTGAGGAAATGGAACAGAAAGGGCTATTAAAATTACTCTGTACCTATCCTGAATCAGCAGGGTTAGAAGATCACCTGCAAATGATTAAATCAGAAATTTCGGAGTTCAAACCCTCTCGGATCGTGATCGATTCTCTTTCTGCAATGGCGAGGGGGGTTACTAACAATGCCTTCCGTCAGTTTGTGATTGGGGTCACAGGTTACGCCAAACAAGAAGAAATTACAGGCTTTTTCACCAATACAACGGATCAGTTTATGGGGGCGCACTCCATTACGGAATCCCATATTTCCACCATCACCGACACCATTATCATGTTGCAGTACGTGGAAATTAAAGGGGAAATGTCCCGTGCCATCAACGTCTTTAAGATGCGGGGTTCTTGGCATGATAAAGGCATTCGGGAATATAGCATCAGCCATGACGGTGCAGAAATTAAAGATTCCTTCCGTAATTACGAGCGGATTATCAGTGGTTCGCCCACCCGCATTAGTGTGGATGAAAAATCCGAATTATCTCGTATTGTTCGAGGCGTTCGCGATAAGACGATTGATGAATAGGATAGTTGGGACAATCAATTTTGGGCGTATGGCATACGCCCCTACAGTTTTTTGCAATTAATCTAAACCAAGACAGTTTGGGTCGAATTTGGCGATCGCTGACGGTAAAATTAGGCATAATGAAATCAGTGTCTATTTTTGCGAGATGTCAGCTTTTATGAGGGTTAATCGGCAGGAACCCAAGCAGGTATTAAATAAAATCTATGGGAAGGTTAAGCTTGAGCCTGAGCAGATTCAGGACTTTAAGGCTAGTTTGGGGCGGCTGCTTGAGCTTTGTGACAGCAAAAAAGATGAAGAGTTTAATAAAAATTTACTGATTGATTTTTTTAAGCAGACGTTTTACGGCAATCGCTATTTTATCAATACGAAAGACAAGAGCGATCTAGTCATCCATAATGACAAGGAAGTAGAAAGTTCGGTTGGGGTTATTTTTGAGACCAAAAAGCCGACCAAAGCCGATAATTCGGAAATGCCCAAAGTAGATAATCTCAATACGAAGGCGTTTCAGCAGTTAGTTTTATATTTTCTGCGGGAAAGGATCACTCATAAAAATGTTGCGGTGATCCAGAATTGGCACTCACAGAACAAGAATACACAGCAATTAAAATAGAATAAATCCCTTAATATAAGCTAAAAAAATCAACCCAAAAGAGGAAAACATAATGTCACAAATTAACACCCAAATCGATCCAGCAACCACCGATAAACTCACATACATTCAACAACAAACAAACCAGACTCTATCTGATATTTTACGCGATGCCATAGACTCCTACTATCAAAAAATCAAACATCAAAAGCAAAAAACATCCTTTGAAATTCTCGAAGAATCAGGATTTATTGGGTGCTGCTCCGTTGAAAATGATTTATCCACGAACTACAAACAAGTCCTAGCAACCGAACTTGAGGCTAAATATGATCATCGCTGATACAGGATTTTGGTTAGCCCTAGCCGATCAACAAGACACCCATCACCAAGCCGCCAGACAAAAATTAAGAGAAATTGATGAAAAACTAATTACAACATGGTGTGTTGTCACCGAAACCTGCTATCTATTGCTGAAAAGAAAAGGAGTCCTTGCTCAATCTAAATTTATAGAGTCATTAGCAAATGGAGCTTTCGAGACATTTAATCTGCAATCAGAGCACGCACCAAAAATTGCCCAACTTATGCAAAAATACGCCAATCTCCCAATGGACTTAGCCGATGCCTCGCTAGTCATTCTCGCAGAAGAATTAGGTCACGGTCGCATCTTGTCAGTAGATTATCGAGATTTCAATACCTATCGATGGAAAAACACCCAACCATTTCAAAATCTCTTACAGTAAATGAAAACTCTCGATACTAAAAAATGCGATCCCTTTGCTGATACGAGTGAATTAGAACAGAAGATTGATCGATTAGTTTATAAACTCTATCAACTCACCTATGAAGAAGTAAAAATAATTGACCCCAAATTCACACTCACAGAACAAGAATACAAAACAATTAAACTAAAGTAGAGACTATGACACAACAACTATCATCAATCTTACAAAACCTACGCCATCAGATGGAAACCCTCTATCAAGATAGATTACATAGTCTAATTTTATTTGGTTCACAAGCGAGAGGAGATGCACAAATAGATTCAGACATTGATGTTTTGATCGTATTAAAAGATGACATTGACTCATGGACAGAAATAAAAAGGACAGGTGGCATTATTTCGCAAATATGTCTAGAAAATAGCATTCTAGTAAATAGCTTATTTGTGTCTGTCACACAATTTATAACCCAAGATACAGCCCTATTTCGCAACATCAAAAAAGAAGGAAAATATATATGACAGATGAACAAAAACAACTAATTGCAAAAGCTAACAACAGTATAAAAGCGGCCCAAATATTATTTAATGAAGAAATTTATGACGTTTCGACATCTAGAGCTTACTATGCTATGTTTTATCTTGCCGAAGCATTTTTAATAGGTGAAGGCTTATCTTTTTCTAAACATTCAGCAGTCATCAGTAAATTTGGAGAAATATTTGCTAAAACCAATCGCTTGCCATCAGAATATCATCGATATCTAATCGAAGCAGAACAGTCACGCATCAGATCTGACTATGATGCAGCCTTTAATTCAACTGAAATTGAAGCAAAAGAGAATTTGGAAAGAGCAATTATGTTTTTAAAATTAGCAAATCAATATTTGATATAAAAATAGGCAAAAACATTAAAACAGAGCGAAAGCCTTGATATGAGTAAACACAATCAACCGACAAACCAAAATATATGAAAACTACCAACTCACTACTTAACAGAATCACCCAAACGGCTGGACAATGTGGCGGTCGTCCCTGTATTCGAGGAATGAGAATTCGTGTCACAGACATATTAGAAATGCTTGCCGAAAACGTCAGTATCACTGAAATATTAGAAGACTTCCCTGATTTAGAACTTGCAGACATTCAAGCTTGTCTAGTCTTTGCCGCACGCCGTACAGATTTTCCGAGACTCACTGCATGAATATCTGGATTGATGCCCAACTTCCACCCACACTCGCCAACTGGATATCCAGTAATTTTGATATAACAGCAATATCGTTAAAAGAACTATCACTACGGGATGCTAAAGACATCGAAATATTTGAAGCTGCCAAATTTGCGAATGCAATCATTATGACCAAAGATAGTGACTTTATAGACTCAGTATGTCGTCTAGGTAAACCACCTCAAATCCTATGGATTACTTGTGGCAATGTCACCAATCGCAACCTAAGGCAACTGCTCACCGCCACTTTATCAGCAGCATTAGAACAAATTAAACAAGGAGAAGCGATCGTTGAGATAAGTAATAAGTAACTAAAAATTATGATTCTAAAGCTGATACGAGCAAATTAAAAAAGGCAATTGATCGCTAATTTTTTAGCTCAAATCACAGCTATATTGTCTAAACGAGAAACATTAGGCTGATTTGGAGTTGGCGATCGCCGAGCCGCGAGATACTCTTGGAAAGCTAAATGGGAAAAGGAAAAAATTCCCCGTACCCGTTCGATTAAAAGGCCATTTTGGAGTTCGATAGCTTTGAGAATGCCCTCACTTTCTAGCTGTAATTCTTCAGGTTCAGTGGGCGCATTGGGCAATTGGCAAATATAATCACTAATTTTTTGCTCAATTGTCTGTTTATCAAAGAAATATTGACCTTTTTCTCCTGTCATTGCGGCAATCTGACTGAGTAACCGCATTTTATGGGGGAGCTGTAAACCAGAAGCCACTTCATCCCGTTGGATACCCCGAAGTTCATCCCATTTGCCTAACATTAAATCTAAGCATTGCTTATAAAATTCCGATTCTTGGTTGGGAACTTGATTTTTACGAGCATAAACGCCACAAGCCAGATGTAAAAATAGGGGCGTAACCACCAATTGCCGTAATCGTAGATTTTCTGGTAAATCAAGTTTGCGAATAAATTGAATAGCCTGTTCCCGTCGCTCGTGAATATTGTTTTTAGCCAGGGTCATGAACCACTTATGGGCAAACAAAGCAATTTGTTCTGAGGAAAAGGGAGCGATTTCGACATCGGTAAACCCTTTAAAGTTAAAGCTTTTGGCCGCAGTTCGACAGGTCGCAATCACTAGATTTTTGTGATATTTCTCGGTGAAACGACGAATCTCTTGATAAACAGCCGTCAAATTACTATTTAAAACTTCATCTAAGCCATCCAACAATAATAAAACCCGACCTTCTCGCAGTAAAGTTTCAATAATGCTGGGTTCGGTAATGCCTGAGACTAAAAATTCAGCACGAAGATAGTTAAGCAGGCTAAATTCTCCGCTATCTTTTGCTTCTTCGGTAAAGTCTTTAAGACTAATAAAAACTGGGACGCGATTGCCTGCAAATTCTCCTTGATTACATTTACTGGCAATGTGTTGTAAAAAAGTCGTTTTACCCGCCCCTGGATTTCCTAAAATTCTCAGTTTAGGATAACTTTCAACGGCTCTCATGGCAGTCATACGCTTGGGAGAAGCATAGCCCAAACTAAAGTTTTCAAAGTCTTTGAGGGTCAGGGCTTGGAGATCGGTAATTTCTAGCCATTGCTGGGAGGCAATTTCTTCTAAAATATGGGCTTCGACATAAATTTCTTCTAAATTGACAGGACGGCTGATTTCTAGTAGTTGCACCGTTCCACATTGGTCTTGAATTTTATCACGACGCTGCGATCGCACCTGTTGAACGAGGGTGTTAATATTGGTTGAACTTTTTTCGCCCGCGTCTAAGGTCTCAGCAGGAGGATTTTCGGCAATTTCTCGCCAATTTAATTCTAGGATTGAGCAAATTTCGATAAAAATATAGCGTTCAATAGGCTGTCCTGTAAAAAATCTCCAAATGGGTTGGCGTGTCTTTAAATTCACCTCAAACGCCAAATTTTCTTGTGTCCAACCTTTTCGGGTAAAGGCTTTTTTTGCCTGTCGAATCCCAGCTTGGGAAGCTCTGAGTGATCGTTTTGCCATAAAAACCTTAATATAAAACTAATTTTATGTAAATATCCAAAAAAATCATTAAAAGAATTTAAAAAATTGAGTTCTACCACGTACTGCTTCAAAGATTTATAAAAATAGCTTTAATTAGCATCAGCATACATAGCAGTTAATTTTTTAGCGTTATTCCAATTCATCCTGATTGATATGTTTTTTTTTAATTTAAAAAATTAAAATAACTAATTTAAATGAACGTAGGTATTAATTGATTCCAGTTAATTGGGATAACTGAAGCTGAATTGTTAACCATCATAAGCGCAATGATTACTATATACTCTCTGTCTCCCGTCGTTATTATGCCTCTCTCTTTAGAGGGATTATTATTTGAGTGAGTTATTATTGATAATTATCGTAATTTCATTATTTTGTTGATGAAGAATGATGCTAAAAAATAAAATTCTCCCAGATCGGTCAAGATGGGGAGATTATAAAAAATTAATCTACAAAGTCAGAGAAAATGGTGATTATTAATCGGATTTTTTAGGACGTTATTGAAAATTTATGCTTGAAAAAGTCAATTACATCGTCTTTAGATTAACAGAATTTACGAGCGTATTAGCCTCTTTTGCCGCTTTTTCCTTCCGCTCACTGTAGCGATCAGTTAGATAATCCACTTTGTCTCGCAATAATAACGTAAATTTATAAAGTTCCTCCATAACATCTACGACGCGATCGCGGTAAGGAGACGCTTTCATTGTGCCATCTTCATTAAATTCTTGATAAGCTTTAGCGACGGAAGACTGATTCGGAATGGTAAACATCCGCATCCAACGACCTAGAATTCTTAAGGTATTAACTGCGTTGAACGATTGAGAACCGCCGCTTACCTGCATAACCGCTAAAGTTTTGCCTTGAGTGGGGCGAACTGCTCCAATACTCAACGGAATCCAGTCAATTTGATTTTTCATGATACCCGTGATTTGGCCGTGCATCTCTGGGCTAGACCAGACTTGACCTTCTGACCATTGGCTCAATTCCCGTAATTCTTGGACTTTGGGATGGGTATCAGGAACACTGCCATAAATCGGTAATTCACGCGGATCAAAAAATTTTACTTCGGCTCCCATTTCTTGAATAATACGAGCCGCTTCTTCTGCTAGTAATCGACTATAAGAGCGATCGCGCAATGAACCATAGAGAAACAAAATCCGCGGGGGATGATCAAAATTGGACATAGAGTTGAGTAATCAAAACGTTAAAAAAAGAGGTTAGAGCTTGGTTTAGGCGTTACTAGAAAACTGAGATTCAATTAACTGAATAACCCGTTCTTTGACTTCATCGCGGACTCTGGGGAAAATTTCGGGCTGTTCGGCGGGATCATCCAGTTGCCAATCCTGAAAGACTTCTCTGGTTAACCATTCTTCAGGTAAATTGACACCACAACCACAAAGAGAAATGACGATATCAAAATCTTCGGGTTTAAACTCGCTCAAGGCTTTTGAAGTTTGATCCGTAATATCAATACCAATATCCTTCATGGTCGCGATCGCTTCTGGACGAACTTGACTAGCTTCGAGGCCCGAACTGGTAACTTCAATTTTTCCTTTCCCTAAAACCTTGGCAAAGCCTTCTGCCATCTGAGAACGGGCTGAATTTTTTTTGCAGACAAACATTACACGTTTCATAATTTTTCCTTGATTGGTTGAGCTTACCCACGGAGAGATGCTCTTTATCATATCAAAAAAAGTTGATTTGTTACCTACCCAAAAAACAAGATTAGCCAGACCTATTATTCTGGATTGATCCAGACTGATTAATTTTTGTTGAACAATAAAATTTGTCCTAGTAAAAAAATAAGACTATCACTTCAGCAAGCACGAATCGGAATAATCGGGCTAAATCGCCGAAATTCTGCAAGGTATTCTTCTAATACAACAAACTGAGACAAATTGAGCCGATAATAACTCCAACGTCCCTCTTGTCGAACTTGGACTAATTGGGCTTCTTTCAGAATTTTTAAGTGAAAAGACAGTTTAGACTGACTGACTTGTAATTTTTCACAGAGATCACAAACGCAAAGTTCCTGAGATCTCAACAAATCGATAATCTGAAGCCGTAAAGGGTCAGAAAGTGCGTGAAATCCAGCTTCAATTGTTGAGAGGGAGGAGGGTTGGGATACCAAGGGAGATTTCATCAATTTTTTTGCTTTAATATTTTAGCTTAGAGATATTTATAATTTGGGCGATCGCTCTGATTATTTGAATTATCTATTTTTGTGCAAAAGATTTTTAGGGTTGCTAGTTAAGGGAAATGTTTTTCTTTATTCTTAACGGCTATTTCTCTGGCATGTCGTTAAGCAGTGATCAGTTTTTCTAGATTTGGTGTATTTGCTAAAGCTCCCTGACCGTTTACACTAATAAACTTAAGGATTATTTAATAATTAGTCCTGCCAATCAAGCTGAGTTTAACGCCTCAGTACCCCATCCTTCTGTTCATTCCCGCATTCATGACTACCACCCTCCATCTAGACACTCCTGAAATCGCCAATACAACGGCAACCGATACACCTCCCCAGCAAACTACGTTTAACGTTACTGAAATTCAAGACCTTTTGCCCCATCGTTATCCCTTTGCCTTGGTGGATCGCATTTTGGATTATATTCCTGGCAAACAAGCAGTCGGATTAAAAAACGTCACTATTAACGAGCCTTTCTTCCCTGGCCATATTCCTGCGCGTCCGATTATGCCTGGGGTTTTAATTGTGGAATCGATGGCTCAGGTGGGGGGCGTGGTGTTAACGCTGTTACCAGGCATGAAAGGGAAATTTTTTGCGTTTGCGGGGATTGATGGGGTTCGCTTCCGTCGTCCTGTTATTCCTGGGGATCAATTGATCATGACGGTGGAATTACTTTCGTTTAAACGCAATCGTATTGCCAAAATGCACGGCAAAACTGTTGTTAATGACCAGCTAGTTTGTGAAGGAGAAATGCTCTTTTCTTTAATCGATTAGGTATTTTAAGAAATATCAGCAATATCGGCGATCGCGAGTTTTTGGAGCGATAAATCAATGAGAGCCTTTAACCAGGATTGACCCCACGCTGTTAAAATGCTGAATAATTTAGCTGGGAACTTTTCCTGTCTCCCCCATACCTAATACTCTGTAAGTTATAAACTAATTTTGATGCTGACCTACCAACGCACGGGAGATGCTTCTTTGAAGACACTGATCCATCCAACAGCAGTTATTCATCCCCTAGCTAATATTCATCCGACCGTTCAAATTGGCCCCTACGCAGTGATTGGCGAAAACGTCAAAATTGGCGCAGATACGGTCATTGGTTCCCATGTGGTTATCGAAGGGCCGACGGAAATTGGTGTCGGTAATCGGATTTTTGCGGGTGCGATTATTGGATCAGAACCTCAAGATTTGAAGTTTAAAGGGGGCGAAAGTTGGGTCAAAATTGGAAATTATAACCAAATTCGTGAATACGTTACCATTAATCGGGCAACGGGAGAAAATGAAATTACCCAATTAGGGGATCATAATTTATTGATGGCCTATGCCCATGTTGCCCACAATTGTGTGATTGAAAATGAGGTGATTATCGCCAATTCCGTGGCCTTAGCAGGACATATTTATATTGAGTCAAAGGCACGGATTAGTGGGGTCTTAGGGGTACACCAGTTTGTCCATATTGGTAGTTTGGCAATGGTGGGGGGCATGAGCCGTATTGAACGGGATGTTCCGCCTTTTACCATTGTGGAAGGGAATCCCTCTAGGGTGCGATCGCTAAATTTAATCGGCTTACAAAGGTCGGGGTTAACCAGTGAAGAGATCTCCCAACTCAAAAAAGCATTTCGGTTAGTCTATCGCTCTGATTTATCCTTTAAAGAGGCTTTAGCCCAATTAGGAGGGCAATCCAACAATTCCTTAGTTAACCATTTTTACCACTTCTTACAAAAATCAACCACAGCAGAAGGAAGACGTGGGCCGATTCCTGGAAAATAAAGGCAGTCTGATTAGTCTGATTCATCGTGTTATAAAGCTTATTGATGATCTCTGGAGTTGAAGTTAGCTTAACTGCTAGGCATTAACTTTTATTGCTCTGTCGCTTTTGAACGGGTTTTAGGGGAAACTTATAGGGGAACGGTTAGGACAGTAAAGATGATGGTGGAGTCTCACATTTCTGTTACCGACAACGGCCGCAAGTCTTTAGACACCTGTATGCTCGCCGCGATCGATATCGGAACCAATTCAGTTCACATGGTCATTGTTCGCATTGATCCTGTTCTAGCTGCTTTTACCATTATCGCTAGGGAAAAAGATACGGTACGTTTAGGTGAACGAGACCCCAAGACGGGCAACCTCACCGAAGCCGCCATGAACCGCGCGATCGCGGCCTTAAAACGCTGTAAAGATTTAGCCCTCAGTATCAACGTTGATCACATTATTGCCGTTGCCACCAGTGCCACCAGAGAAGCAGGGAATGGCTACGAGTTTTTAAGCCGCATTGAATCCGAAGTCGGCATCCAAGTCGATCTCATTTCAGGCCAAGAGGAAGCCCGACGCATCTATTTAGGGGTATTATCGGGCATGGACTTCCAAAATCAGCCCCACATTATGATTGACATTGGTGGTGGCTCAACGGAAATTATTCTGGCCGACAGTCACGAACCTCGATTTTTAAGTAGTACAAAAATTGGTGCAGTTCGCCTCACCCGTGACTTTATTACCACCGATCCTATCAGTCAAAACGAATTTATCGCGCTCAGATCCTATGTTCGGGGAATGCTAGAACGTCCCATTGATGAACTCCGCCATTACCTCAAATCGGGAGAGACGGTCAAACTCGTCGGCACTTCAGGAACCATTGAAACCCTGGCAATTTTGAACGCCCTCAGCCAACAACGGGAAATTCCCAACCCCCTCCACGGTTATTCCTTAACTCGCAAGGAAATTCGAGATTGGGTAAAACGGTTCAGCGGATTAAATTATGAACAACGCTTTGCCCTGCCTGGCATGAATGACAAACGGGCAGAAATTATCTTAGCCGGTTCAATTATCCTTCTAGAAGCCATGACCATGCTCAATTTGGACAGTATTACCATTTGTGAGCGGGCTTTACGGGAAGGGGTCATTGTCGATTGGATGTTAACGCATGGCTTGATCGAAAACCGTCTGCGTTTTCAAGGGGAAATCCGCTCCCGTAGCGTCCTCAAAATTGCCCATAAATATCAGGTGGATCTCGCCTATAGTGAACGAATTGCTCAATTTGCAATGGCATTTTTTGATCAACTCCAAGGCATCTTACATCATTGGGGAAATACGGAAAGAGAATGGCTTTGGGCTGCCGCAATTTTGCATAACTGTGGTGTCTATATTAGTCATTCTGCCCACCATAAACATTCCTATTATTTAATTCGTAACGCCGAGTTATTAGGCTTTACAGAAATTGAACTGGAAATTATTGCCAATATTGCCCGTTATCACCGACGAAGCAAACCCAAAAAACGCCATGAATATTACATGAAATTGTCAGAAAATTATCGTTTGGCTGTTCGGCAACTCAGTGCCATTTTACGATTAGCCGTTGCCTTAGACCGCCGCCAGATAGGAGCTATCCACAGTTTTGATTGTAAATATGATCCAGAATATCGCAAGCTTCATTTACACCTAACGCCAACCCAGAGTGATGATGATTGCACCTTAGAATTGTGGAATTTAGACTATAAAAAAACTGTATTTGAAGAAGAATTTGGTGTAAAGGTTGTCTCAACTTTGTCAATTTTAGTCCCCACGGTTTGATTTTGCATCTCAATTACACTCTACATTTTAAAAATTCAGTGCTAGGATCAGCACTAGATTAATTGAATCCTTATTTTGTGAATTTTCTAGGTTAAAATAGTGACCGTTAACTACCCCGCCCCCGCGATCGATGAATTCGAAGATATTGCCATCCCATCAAAAAAAGGCAGTTTTTTGAAAATTTATTCCCGTCTTTTATTGCGTAAAGCTTGGTTGATTGCAGGGATTACTATTCTGACAACAACGGCAGCAAGCTTTGTCGCTTTTTTAAAACCATCAACCTATAAAGGAAATTTTTATTTATTAGTAGAACCTATTACAGCCGCAGCAAAATTAACCAACCCCACAACCATTGCTCGGACAGAAGGAATGCCAAGAGAAGATCTAATTTCTTTGGACTATCCGACAAATTTAGTTTTTTTACAAAGTCCGGGGATGACCTATCGTATTGCACAAGATGTTTATAAAAAGCGTCCCCAAAGAACCGTTGCTGCAATTTGGAGTGACTTACGAGAAAATTTTAAAGTTGAATGGGTTCGGCCTGGCACGATTGGTGCAACCAAAATTTTTGAAGTGTCTTACAAAGGCGAAGATCCTCAGGAAGTTCAGGCGGTTTTGGATATTGCTTCTCAAACTTTTCTGAAATATAGTACGGAAGATCGAGAAACCAGTATCAAAGCTGGCGTTAAATTTATTGATAAACAAGTTCCGACCCTACAAAAGCAATTAAATAATTTAAAAACGCAAGAAAAAAAGATTCGACAGCAATATCAGTTAGTCGATCCTGCAACTAGAAATGAAGCCTTAATCAGCGAAATTAACGATCTTGCCAAACAACGATTGACTTTAGAACAACAACTTTTATCGCAACAAACCTTATCTCAAACCCTACAAAAGCAATTAGGTATTTCCTCAGAATATGCCTTAGTGTTAGCGGCACTTAATCAAGATCCGGAACGAGCCGTCCTGCAAAAGGAAATGATGGATCTGCAATCGCAGCTTATCAATGCTCAGAGCTTATTTACTGATGAAAGCGTTAATGTCCAAAGTTTGCGGGAAAGATATGAAGAAATACGAGGATTATTTGAAAAAAGAACGCAAGAACTTTTAAAACAATTTCCCAATACTATCCCCGCCAATTCCCCCTTACTCTCCAATTTCCAAGATCCAACACGGATAAAACTCATTGAGCAACTGGTGGAAGCAACTAATCAAGTTAAAGCGTTACAATCTCAGCTTCCCTCTGTTATTGCTAAACAGGAACAATTGACGAGTAATGCAGAAAAACTACCCGCCCTAATTAATCGGTACAGTACGCTACAACGAGATATTAAACTAACCGAAGAGGTTTTAGATAGACTGCTAGTGCAACGGGAGTCTTTAAAGGTAGAATCGGCTCAAGAACTTCCCTGGCAATTAATTTCCAAGCCTCAAATTCCTTTAGATAAGGATGGCAAACCAATGGGGGATCCGCCTAGTCGCCAGAAATTATTATTGGCTGGTTTTGGAGGGGGATTAGTCTTCAGTATTTTGTTAGCTTGGCTTTGGGAAAAACAACGGAATGTCTTTTTTTCAATAGCCGACATGGAAGAGATCTTAGGATTACCTCTGCTCGGCACCGTTCCTCAATATTTGAGTCCCAATTTATCTAAATTAAGTCTTTTAACGGCTAGTAAGTCCGGCAATCTGGACAGTATTATTGAGCAGGAAAAAGTGAATCAAAAAGAGCCGATCGCGATCGCGCCTCTGCGAGATAATTGGTTGCCATTTGTCGAAGTCTTTGATGATATTTATACCGAACTATCCTTTTATTACCGCAATCCCCCTTTAGGTTCCGTTGTTGTTTCTTCCGTCCAATCAGGAGATGGGCAATCAACTATAGCCCTTAATCTTGCTATTACTGCCGCAGAACAAGGCAAGCGGGTGTTATTAGTGGATGCCAATGGCCATCAATCCAAACTTCGTGATTGGTTAAATTTAGAAAGTTATAAAGGTCTGAACTATTTATTGGCCCATCAGGGCAAGCCTGAATCGGTTATCCAAGAAGACCCGAATCATAAAAATTTATTTTTAATTGCCAGTGGAGCAGACGATTTAATTCCGCCCAAACATCTCTGGTCGCCCAGCATGGAACGTTTAATGGCCCAATTCCATGAAATGTTTGATTTAGTCATTTACGATTTGCCCCACTTCTATAGCAGCACAGATATTTACTTTATCAGTGCTTGTACTGACGGAATGATACTGGTGGTGGGGTTAAAGAAAACCAGTCAATCGTTGGTTAAAAATGCCTTGAAAAAAGCCAATGATTTACGTCTACCCGTCTTAGGGGTGATCGCCAACTTTGTTTGATGTTATGAGTTGAAAAAAACTAGGGCGCATCGTATACGCCCAAAAACCTTAATTTAATCAACAACTTTAAACATTGGAATAGAGGCTATTGCGTAAAATCGTATAACCTTTGATCAATTCACGAATCCCTCGACCTAAGGGCCATTCAGGTTCAAACCCTGTGCTTAAAATTCGTTGATTGGATACAATATAATCGCGCTTATCGGGATCTTCACCAATGGGCGCTTCTAAATAGACAAAATTGGGTAGATATTTTTTAATTTCATCGCATAATTCTATCTTTGATAAATTAGCGTCTTCCAATCCCACGTTATAGGGCTTACCTTTCATGGATTCAAAGTTATTCAGCCCATGCAAGAACACGTTGGCAACATCTCGAATGTGGATATAGTTGCGTTTAAAGTGCCCTTCAAAAATCACAACCGCGCGATCGTGAACGGCTCGATAGACAAAATCATTCACTAATAAATCGACTCGCATTCTGGGAGACATGCCAAACACCGTTGCTAAGCGGAACGTCATGCTATTTTCTCGCTCTAAAATGGCTTTTTCTGCTTCCACTTTGGTTACGCCATAGAGGGAAATCGGACGGAGGGGGCTTTCTTCGGTGCAAAATTTGCCTGCTTCTCCGATACCATAGCCGCTATTGGTGACAGGCATTAAAATGCGTTGGGAGGGGCTAGCTAAACGGCATAACAGTTTAATGGCATCTAAATTAATAGTTTGAGTCCCAACCGCATCGCGGTTACACAACGGCGCGCCCACTAGAGCAGCCAGAGGAATAATGACATCGGCATCTTTGAGTAAAGACTGCATCAAGGATTCATCTCGACAATCCCCGCGCACAATATCAAAAGTGTCGTATTGGCAACATTCCGCTAAACTGGCTTGACGGAACATGAAATTATCCAGTACGGTAACTTCGTAGCCCTGAGCTAAGAGGGTCGGAGTTAAAACGGAACCAATGTAGCCGGCTCCACCTGTAATTAAAATTTTCATAATTTACTTTGATTTCAGCTTAATTTAACCTTATGTCGGGACAGCATCATGTTGTTGAACCGATTGTAAGTAATGGCTAATGGTTTCTTCGGGATTGCCTGTAAAGCGAATTTTTCCTCGGTCTAGCCAGATCGCTCGTTCACAGGATTGTTGAATAAATTCCAGCCCATGCGATACTACCAGAATTGTGGTGTGCTGATCCCACAATTTATTGATTCGTTTTTGGCATTTATTTTTAAAGCTTTCATCCCCAACCGATAGCACTTCATCCAAAATTAAAATATCGGGTTGAACATCTGTCGCGATCGCGAAACCTAAACGAGCACTCATTCCAGAAGACAAAGATTTCACAGGAGCATAGCGATAATCTTCTAATTCCGCAAACTCCAGAATCGAAAAAACTCGCTCTTTCATTTCCTGCCGAGAAAACCCCAGCATTACGCCATAGAGAATGATATTATCTCGTACTGACAAATCCGGATCAAAACCGGCTCCTAGCTCAATTAACGGCGCAATTTCTCCTTTGACCCGCACTTCACCCTTAGTAGGCTGTAATATCCCGCAAATTAATTTCAGCAGGGTCGATTTTCCTGAGCCATTAGATCCCACAATGCCGATTTTTTCGCCTGCATTGACTACTAGATCGACCTGATCGAGAATTAACTTTTTACTAGGCTTACGATATTTTCCTTCCAAGACGGATAACAGGGTTTTCTTGAGATCATAGGAAAACTCTTCTTGGGTTCTGCGATAAAGCGAAACTTGGTCTAGGCGAATAACTTCTGTCATTTAAAAATTTAGAGTAAATCCATAAATTGATTTTGCCAGGCTCTAAAAACAACCCAACCAAAAGCCAGCATAATAACACCATTTAACAAAGCATGTAGGAGTAACCCCCAAGGTATAACACCCGATAGGGCAAGGTCACGAATACTTTCAATAATGGGATAAAGGGGATTGAGAATTAAAAAGCCTCTCACTTGGGGCGGCACAATCTGAACGGGGTAAAAAATAGGCGAGCCCATCCATAGGGTAAAACAGACTAATTCATAAAAATAAGGTAAATCTCGAAAAAAAACGTATAGGGCACTAACGAAAAAGCCCACACCAGTGCAAACTAGCGTTAAAGCAATTACCGGAATAATTAATAAAATAACGTGGAGAGGATTATGACTTTTCGTTAAAGCAACGATCGCGAGTAAGGGGAACGGGCCAACCACAAACTGAAAAACATTGGCTAAAATCATTGACAGGGGAAAAACACTGATCGGCAGACGAATCTTATTCATCAAGCCGCCACTTCCCACCACACTCGCTAAGGCCTGATTAGTTGAAGAAGAGAAGAAGTTAATAACAATTAACCCCGTAAAGGCAGCTAGCATATAATTGATAATCGAACCATCGTAATAGCTTTTAAAAGCTGCTCCGAAAATAGCCGTATATAACCCTGTCATTAACAGAGGGCTGAGGAGTGACCAATAAACACCTAAAATTGAACCTCGATAGCGTCCTTTTAAATTTCGCTCAATTAATATATGTAGTAGCTCCACATATCGCTGTAAAGGCGACCACTTGAGGCGAGTTGCTAAAGACAAGGACATAAAAAAACAGTGGTTGGGCTAATCATAAGCTAAGCTGCCATTGTATCATAGCGAACTCCCCTGGCGAACACCGTATCAATCAAGGGAGTTTAGTAAGCAAATGACTGGAAAGGAACAAATTCCGTTACACTGAGGATTGGTTTATTCGTATTAATAACAATATTTCGGCATGGAAATCGGTCAAAAAGTTAAAGTTTATCGGTTGAGAGACCGGGTATCCCAGGACATCGTGGGCAAACTCGGCAAAGTGGGGACTATTCAAGACTTCAAAATGACGGATGGTAGCGGCATTGGGGCTGTCGTCGCATTTGAAGATAAAACCGCTAGTTGGTTTTTTGAGGATGAACTGCAAGCCCTAAAGTAAGATTGCTAGGATTACAGCAGGAACCTTTTTATTAGCAGATTGACGATGACTCTAATTATTACTTTTTTGGGTAAAGGCGGTACGGGTCGGACAACAACAGCGATCGCGGTGGCCAAAAAGTTAGCCCGTTCAGGGTCGCGTGTTCTTTTAATGGGACAGGATCTTTCCTTGGGTTTTCTTTTAGGAACGAGCTTAACCAGCGCGGCCACTGAGGTTGAACCGAATTTATCCGCCGTCCAGTTATCTTCCACCGCATTGTTGGAACAGGGCTGGGAACAAATTAAGGAATTAGAGTCTAAATATCTGCGATCGCCGACCTTGAAAAATGTTTACGGGCAAGAGTTAGGCGTGATTCCAGGCATGGACGAAATCCTGACTCTCAATGCCTTCCGTGAATATTCTCAAAGCGGACGTTATGATGTCATTCTCTACGACGGGCCGGGCAACTTAAATACCCTACGAATGCTAGGAGTACCAGAAATTGGCAGTTGGTACTGGCGACGTTTTCGACAAGTCTTACAGGATTCGGATGTGGTCAAAACCGTTGCACCGTTTCTACAACCTATCGCTTCAGCCGTTTTGAATGTCTCTTGGAGTTTTGATCAATTTTCCCAAGAACCTCAAAATCCTGAAAACTTATTAAGTGAAGGGATTAAAGCCTTAACCGATCCCAATCGTTTTGGAGCCTATCTTGTTACCACTCCCGATCCTTCCGCTATTTTAGTTGCCAAATCTCTTTGGGGAGGAGCGCAGCAGGTTGGATTAAGTGTTAGAGGGGTAATTGCTAATACAAAAGGAAGCGCGGCTGAATTTAGTCCAGAATTTGACCCATTAATGACAACGACGCTTCCCAACTTTTCTGGCAACAATTGGGATGAGTTAATTAACGCCGTTCCCGATGTCCGTCAAGCTTACAATGTCCCGCAACCGTTAAAGATTGATGTTGCAGCGCGACAGGTACAGGTTTTCTTACCAGGATTTGATAAAAAGCAAGTTAAATTAACGCAATACGGCCCCGAAATTACCATTGAAGCGGGGGATCAACGCCGTAATATTGCCCTACCTTCTCCCTTAAGCGGCCAGCCCGTCAAAGGTGCAAAATTTCAAAACGGCTATTTAATCATCTCGTTTTAAAACTTAGAAATTAACGGCGATCGCGGAAAATTTGAGTATTATCAAATTAAATACTTTAGGGAGAACTATCAATGACGCTTTCTCCAATAACTACCACCCTTTATGAAGAAGATTACGTTCAATGGTTAGATATAACCTTGCAACAACTCCAAAATGGTGACTTAAACCAAGTCGATTGGGTAAACCTAATAGAAGAGGTAGAAGCGTTGGGAAGAGAACAGCGTCATAAAGTTGAAAGTTACCTCATTCAACTACTGAAGCATTTATTACTCTATGAATACTGGGAATCCGAAAAAGCTTATTGTGCTAAAGGGTGGATCGATGAAATTGATACGTTTAGGATTGAACTTGAAATTTTACTGCGTTCCAAGACTTTATCTAATTATTTAATTTCTATTGTGGAAAACGCTTATCAAAAGGCTCGACGCTCGGCCAAACTGAAAAGTAATTTAGAGGGTTTGCCCCAGAATTGTCCCTATACCATTCAGCAAATTCTTGATCCTAGTTGGTTTTCTTAATCATTGAACTAACACAGAAATAAACAGGCGATCGCGGTTTAATTGAAGTTGTATAAAAATTGTATTTTTTCCAGTCCTGTTATCTTAAATAAGGCAATGATGATATTCATTGAGGCAATATGTATTCCTTCACCCAGACGACAGGTCGCTTAACCCAAACAACCGGCAGACAGCTAGAAATTATCGAAGTCGTTTTCAGTAACGGTTGGGGATATATGCGCGGCTTGCTCACGGGGGCAAAGGTCGGTGAACCCCAATTGCCCACCCCAGAAGTTTTACGAAAAATTTTGGTAGAATTGGGCCCCTTTTATGTCAAATTAGGTCAACTTCTTAGCACTCGGCCCGATTTATTACCACCCCGTTACATTGAAGCCTTAACCGCACTCCAAGCAAACGTTCCCCCTGTCCCCTGGCCCGAAATCGAAAGACAACTCCAATCCCAATTTGATCAACCTTTAGGGAATATTTTTAAAAAGATTAATCCCAAAGCGATCGCGGCGGCATCTATTGGGCAAGTCCATCGTGCGACCTTAATGAGCGGTCAAGAAGTGGCCATCAAAGTCCAGCGGCCAGGCATTGATAGCATCGTTGCTCAAGATATTTCCCTGATTAAAGCGATCGCGGAATTGGTAGCATTAACGGAATTTGGCAAAACCTACGATGTGGTCAAACTAACCGACGAATTTACCCAAGCAGTCAAAGCAGAACTCGATTTCACCAAAGAAGCCAATTATACCGACCAAATACGGCGTAATCTCGCCAAAGGAGAATGGTTTGATCCTGCCCAAATCGTTATTCCTCAAGTCTTTTGGGAAGTGACGACCAAAAAAATTCTGGTTTTAGAATGGCTAGAGGGTTCTCCCTTGCTGACGGCAGATTTATCTCAGCCAACGGGTGAACTTTCCATCAGCGATCGCAAACAAGCCATTACCACCCTCCTATTTCGTGCTTTTTTCCAACAACTTTATAAAGACGGCTTTTTCCATGCTGACCCCCACCCAGGCAACCTGTTCTATCTAGCCGATGGACGCATTGCCCTGATTGACTTTGGCATGATCGGACGGTTAGACCCCCGCACCCAGCAAATTTTGACGGAAATGTTATTGGCCATTTTTGATCTCGATGCCCAACGCTGTAGCCAGTTAACCCTGGAACTATCAGAATCGACCCAAACCCCTGATTTAGAAAGCTTAAAGCTCGATTATGAACGGATGTTGCGGAAATATTATGATCTGAGCTTGGCCCAGTTCAATTTCAGTGAAGTTGTCTATGAAATTCTGCAAATTGCCCGCCAAAATAAAATCAAAGTGCCAGGCAATTTAGGGCTGTATGCCAAATGTTTAGCCAATTTAGAAGGCACAGGTCGCCAATTTAACCCTAATTTAAATCTATTTGATGAAATTAAGCCCTTAATGACCGATTTATTTCGGATGCAGTTAATCGGGAATACGCCTTTGCAAACCTCCTTAAGAACGGTGTTAGACCTAAAAACGACTTTCCTAAAAACGCCGCGACAAATGGATGTTTTGTTAAACCGATTAACGTCTGAAACCCTGCAATGGAATGTGCGGTTAAAGGATTTAGAACCTGTGCGCCGCAGTATTGATGAATCCGCCAATCGATTATCTTTTAGCATCGTGGTCGGTTCATTGATTATGGGAGCCGCCATTATTTCCACAGGGGGCACTAATCCCCAATTTGTCCTGATTTCCGATGTCTTATTTGCCGTAGCGAGTTTATTGGGCTTGTGGCTGATTATTAGTATTCTGCGATCGGGAAGATTGAAATAGATCCTCTACAATGGAAAATACTGCAAACTCCGTCCTTAATGTTCACCATTGGATTCAGGAGTCGCCATTACGGAAGCTAACAAAGCGTTTACGGTAATGGTCATTCATTTTTTGCGGAATTTAACCCTATGGCAACCTTACACGGTAGTTGGATTACTCAGCCCGAATCAGACGGTTATTTATTTATCTGGGCAGAAGCCTGGCGAGATCCGAATGAACTAGAACCGCGATCGCCTGAATCCGAAATTTTGCCTCATCCTTTTAATTTAGAAAAAGCGAGTTTACAAGCCAATTTACAGGAATGGTTGGGTTTTAGTCCGTCTGATTTTAATTCCCTCTGGCAAACTGAAGTTGTTACCCTACCGAGCCAAACGGTTAAAAAGATTTCCTATCCCCTCCTTTCAGGACAAGATAATTCAGACTTAAAACCCAATACCCTGAGCTTCCAACCCTGGCAAGTCCAAGGAATCCGCCTCGATCCCCTTCTTGCCAGTGAGTTTTTGAAAAAGATCCCGTTAGGGCTAGACCAAAATCGCTTTTTAGGAACCGATTTACAATTTTTTGCCCATCTTTACCGTTGGAGTCTCGATCTCTTAGTCCGCCGTAAATTTTTACCTGGCGTTCAACGCACCGATGCAGGTTATCAGGCTTGTTGGTTTCCCTTACTCGATAGCACCGTCGATCAAACCCGTTTAGCCAAATTTACCCAATTAATTCCTCCTGCCTGTTTAGCCTACGCCCAAGCTGATTCTAGCGATGTAAGTAACTCCCAAACTCTCATCCTGTCCTATCTACAGGCAATGGTGAATGCTCAAGTTAAAGCCATGAGTCCGACGTTAACCGCAACGAAAGAAACCACTTTACAGACCTGGTTATCGGGTTTAACGGGTTCAAAAGCATCAGTTATCGGGGATGCGCTACAACAACAAAAATTAGTCACAGGGCTGAGCAATTGGCACTTACCCATTCAAGATTATTTAGTCAGTCCCGACAATCAGCAATTGGGGAAACATCAATTTCGCGTTTGTTTTGTGCTAGAACCTCCTAGCCCAGAGAAAATCAGCGCAGGAGAAAGTGATTGGCAATTAAATTACGTTTTACAAGCCTTAGATAATGAAAATTTTACCGTTCCCGCCGCGACCATTTGGCAGCAAGTCAGCGAGCAATTAACTTGGGAAAAACGGGTCATCGAACAGCCCCAGGAAACGTTACTGAAAGGTTTAGGGTTAGCCTCTCGTTTGTATGCTCCCATTGCCGAAAGTTTGGAGACTCAACAGCCGACCCACTGCACCCTTGACCCGATTCAAGTTTATGAGTTTATCAAAGCCTCAGCTTGGCTACTGCAAGATAATGGCTTAGGGGTGATTGTGCCGTCCAGTTTGCGTTCAGGGGGAGAGGAAAAACGCTTAGGATTAAAGATTCAAGGACAAGTCACGCCGAAAAAAGGGGAACGCTTAACCCTCAATTCCCTGTTGCAATATGATTTGAAATTGGTCATTGGCGATCGCGTCATTTCCGAAAAAGACTTTAAACAATTACTCGATCAAAAATCGCCCCTAGTCGAAATTAATGGCCAATGGATTACCCTGCAACCATCCGATGTGCGAGCCGCGCAAAGCATTTTAAATAAATCCAATGATCCACTGAGTTTATCCGTTGAAGATGCCCTGAGAATTAGCATCGGAGAAAGTCAAACCATTGCTAAATTACCTGTCGTGCAATTTGAAGCATCAGGGGTTTTGCAGGAATTAATCAGTAATTTGACCAATAACGAAGCTATTAAGCCGATTGAAAATCCTGAAGGTTTCAAAGGAACATTACGACCCTATCAAGCAAGGGGTGTGGGTTGGTTAGCTTTTTTAGAAAAATGGGGGTTAGGGGCTTGTTTAGCAGACGACATGGGCTTAGGAAAAACGCCGCAGTTATTAGCTTTTATTCTGCATCTGAAATCCGAATCGATGTTAGAAAAGCCGATTTTAATCGCCTGTCCTACTTCGGTTATTAACAACTGGGCCCATGAAATCAAAAAATTTGCGCCGAGTTTATCGTTTTATATTCATCATGGGGATAAGCGCAGTAAGGGAACGGATTTTGCTAAAACCATCCATAATAAACAGGTAATTTTAACCAGTTATTCCTTACTTTATCGAGATAGCAAAACCCTAGAAAAAATCGATTGGCAAGGTATTGTTTTAGACGAAGCGCAAAATATTAAAAATCCCCAAGCGAAACAATCCCAAGCGGTTCGGCAACTGAAAGCAGGTTTTCGCATTGCCTTAACGGGAACGCCTGTAGAAAATCGATTAGCTGAACTTTGGGCCATTTTAGACTTCCTCAATCCTAACTTTTTAGGGACTCAAGCCTTTTTCCAACGTCGTTTTGCTACCCCTATCGAAAAATACGGCGATCGCCAATCGTTGCAAATTTTACGATCCCTAGTGCGTCCTTTTATTCTGCGTCGTTTAAAAACCGATACCACCATTATTCAAGATTTACCTGAAAAACAGGAAATGAATGTTTTCTGTGGTTTATCCTTGGAACAGGCGGATTTATATCAGGAATTGGTCGATAAATCCCTTCAGCAAATTGAAGATTCTACAGGTATTCAACGGCGCGGTTTAATTTTAGGATTACTGGTTAAACTCAAACAAATTTGTAATCATCCTGCCCAATATTTAAAAGTCAATGCATTAGATACGGCTACGCGATCGGGTAAATTATTGCGTTTACAGGAAATGTTAGAAGAAGTGATTGGCGAAGGAGACAGAGCCTTAATTTTTACCCAATTTGCGGAATGGGGAAATTTACTCAAACCCTATCTCAGTCAACAGTTTAAGGAAGAAGTTCTCTTTTTACATGGCGGAACGTCCCGTCAGGCACGACAAACCATGATTGATCGTTTTCAAACCGATCCCAATGCCCCCAAGATTTTTATTTTGTCGTTGAAAGCAGGGGGAACAGGATTAAATTTAACCAGAGCCAATCATGTCTTTCATATTGATCGCTGGTGGAATCCTGCGGTAGAAAATCAAGCAACGGATCGGGCATTTCGGATTGGGCAAAAACGTAATGTTCAGGTTCACAAGTTCGTCTGTACGGGAACGTTAGAGGAGAAAATTAATGACATGATTGAGAGTAAAAAACAATTAGCCGAGCAAACGGTTGATGCAGGAGAAAATTGGTTAACCGAACTTGATACGGATCAATTACGGAATTTATTATTATTGGATCGCAATACCATTATTGATGAATAATCAATCTTTTTAAGAGTAAAGCCTTGAAATAGAATTATTCGCTTATTTCTTAACAGACAATTCCTTTCTTATTGTCATTCTATCCTGATTAATACACGGAATAGTTCTTAATAAAACCCTTATTTGGATTGATATATGTAAAATTTCTCTTAAGGGGTGACAGAGTGGAGGAAAGGTAGACAGGGTAAGGCAAGGAGAAAAAAAGGGAAGAATAAAATAGAGTGGTTTGGAACCCCACTCAAAAAAAAAGATGCCCCCATTCTACCAAGCGTGTTTGCAGGCCAACTTAACTCCTGTCCAATATTTAACCTTACAGATGTTAATAACACTGTTACAAAGTCATAGGACAGTACAATTAGAAAAACTGGCAGCTCTGTTTGCTCAACCCATCTTATTTGAAAGCCGTCGTCGAAATTTACAACGATTTCTGTCGCTGCCCCAGTTAAGCGTAAAACTGTTGTGGTTTCCTCTAATCAAATATATTCTCAGACAGGAATATAAGAAAAAGAAGAAAGAGAAGAAGCGAATCAAGAAACTGAAGAAAATTGCTAAGAAAAACTATCTAGCGGTGGTAATTGATAGAACCGAATGGGAAGGAAGAAATTTGTTTGTAGCCAGTGTGATTTGTAGTAGAAGAGCTTTACCCATATATTGGACACTTCTGGATAAAAAGGGGAGTAGTAACCTTAAAGAACAAACTAAGTTTTTAAAGCCTGTTTTAAGGTTGTTAAAGTCTTATAAAATCGTGGTGATAGGAGACCGAGAATTCCAAAGTGTAGAACTGGGGAATTGGCTGCATGGAAGGAAAGTCGCCTTCATTTTGAGGCAGAAAAAAGGGACTAAAGTTTTTTTACCTCATTCTTCTCGTTATCAAGCCTTAAAGGATTTAAATATTAAGCGCGGAACCTCTGAGTTTTACTCTAATATCTTTCACACAGAAGCTCATCAGCTTGGCCCTTTTAATCTAGTAGACCGTGGCATAAGTAGACTTAGTATGGAGGGGTACAGATCTGAGAGTTTAAGCCGATGCCCCAACTTGCAGC
>CAYZWO010000012.1:0-50251 GCA_964482215.1 uncultured bacterium | reverse complement strand
AGCATGACGGGCCACAATCACGGGAAATCCTGCGGTTTTAGCCAGATCGGAACGTAAACTAGCCACAGATTGGCTCACCGATTGGGTCGGTAAAGTTGGGGTTTTACGGTTTAATTCCCAAGCGCCTTGTTTTTGTAAATACTCCTCTGCCAAGCTCACCAGATCAATCATGCGGTCATAGGATTCCTTCGCTGTTTCTCCAAAGGAAAAAATACCGTGATTCATCAACACCATGCCAATCGTCTGCGGCCCTGCTTCTGCGGTAAATCGTTCCGCACAAAGCCTCGCCAAATCAAACCCAGGCATAACGTAGGGAATAATCACTAAGCGATCGCCGTAAATTTCCTGAATCCGTTCCCAACCGTTAGCGGTATTGGTGATTGTAACGACTGCATCGGCATGGGTATGATCCACAAACTTATAGGGCAAAATGGCGTGAAGAATAGTTTCTACCGAAGGCGAAGGCGCACTAGCACGAGTCATCTGGGTTTTTAACTCATTCACCATTTGCGGGTCGCTTAAAGCAGTTAACTTGGCTAATTTTAATAAATGGGGCATCCGTACAGGAGCAAAACCCGCTTCTTCGATGGTGGCTAAATCCCAGCCACTGCCTTTGACATACAAAATATCTTCAACTTCACCCACTAAATTTGTTTCCTGCACCTTAACCGAGGTATTCCCGCCGCCATGCAACACCAAGGACGGATCACGACCCAACAAACGGGAGGTATAAACCCGTTGCGCCAAATCTCCCTGATAACGAGCCGCTTCCTGATCATTCCACAAATTTTTCATAAAAAATAGGGCTAATCTTAAAGTTTAATTTTATCGTCAAAAAATCAAGATACCATGAGAAGCTATTGATCACTGAAAGATAAATCGATAACTTGAAGCAGGAATAAGTTAAAAGGAGAAACGGGTGAACGAAGAAAGAAGTTATTGGTTAGCTTGGTCAAAAATTTCTGGGGTTGGCCCTGTTTTACTTAAAAGAATTTATCAGCATTTTGATACCTTAGAAAACGCTTGGAAAGCCTCAGAAAAAGCCTTGGGGGAAGTCAACGGTTTAGGGGGCAAACTAATTCAAAGCATTGTTAATCAACGGTCTGGGATCAATCCCGATCAATTATTAGAAGACCATAGCCGCAAAAATCCGCAATTTTGGACACCCAGCGATGAAGCCTATCCCCGTTTGCTTTGGGAAATTCCGAGTCCGCCGCCTGTGTTGTATTACCGAGGTCAAGTCAATCCACAGGAAAACTTAGGCATGATTCCCTGTATTGGTATTGTGGGAACCCGTTACCCGACCGAGCATGGCCGCCGCTGGACGAAAAAAATTAGTATCGGCTTGGCTAAAAATGGCTTTACCGTCGTTTCAGGACTCGCGGCAGGCATTGATGGGGATGCTCACACCAGTTGCCTAGAAACAGGGGGAAGAACGATCGCCGTTTTAGGAACAGGATTAGATTTAATTTATCCGCCCCAGCATAAAAAATTATTTGAACAAATTGCCGAAAAAGGATTGATTTTAACGGAATACCCTGTGGGAACTAAACCCGATCGCGGTAATTTTCCTGCCCGAAATCGTATTATTGCAGGATTAAGCCGTGCCATTTTAGTGATGGAAGCCCCTGAAAAGTCGGGATCGTTAATTACAGCCCGTTATGCCAACGAATTTGGGCGAGATATTTATACCTTGCCGAATTCTCCCGATGTATCCCAAGCCAAAGGCTGTTTAACTCTGATTCATAACGGCGCGGAAATTATTATCGAAGAAGAAAAATTATTAGCTACCTTAGGTGTAATTCCAAATTTAGACCAATCCCAGCAATTATCGTTATTAGAGCAACCTCAACCTGCACTCCTGCCCGACTTAGACCCCATCAGTCTCAAAATTTTTCAAGCTTTAAGCGCAGATCCCCTTGCCTTTGATGTCATTGTCCAAAACACGGGATTAACCGCAGCAGAAGTCTCAGGAAATTTACTCCAGTTAGAATTAATGGGGTTAGTCACCCAATTGCCGGGAATGCGCTATCAACGAAATTAATTATTTTTAAGTCACTAAAAGTCGTCCTCTAGGGTTTCAATGAGTAATTCCATTTTTTCCTTGCCTTTATTTAAAAATGCCTCACACTGTTGCAACTGCTCCACCGCGCTCTCGAACTGAGAAAAGACGGCATCAAGGGGCAAAGAACCTGACTCAATCTCATCAATAATTTGCTCGATATTATTAATACTTTCTTCGTAATTCCAATCTTTTGATGTCTTGCGGCTCATGGGTTAATTTCTGTAATCTCTGCTTTGATTTGTCCTTGTTTTAACTGTATCGTCAGGGTTTGGCCTAAGCTCACTTGATCAACGGTTTGAATCACTTGATTTTCTTGCCTGATCACCGCATAACCCCGTTCTAAAACAGCTTTAGGATCGAGGGCAATCAGTTTTTGCTTCAATAAGTTTAACTTAGCGATCGCTTGCAACAAAGTACGAGAATCCTGTGGTAATGCGCTCAACCGATCTTTGAGATCGGCTAAATGATCTGTTTCTGCCTGTAGCTGATATTGTACGGCTCTTTGTAAACGGGCTTTTTGAGCATCCCACAATTTGACTAAATCGGCATAATTGGGAACCGCTAACTCAGCCGCAGCAGTGGGAGTATGGGCCTTTGCATCCGCTACTAAATCCGCTAAGGATTCATCCCGTTCATGACCCAGCCCCGTAATCACAGGAATCGGACTTTGCGCGATCGCCCTGACAACCCGTTCATCATTAAAACAAGCTAAATCCTCAACGGCACCCCCACCTCTAGCTAAAATTATTACTTCGGCCCGCCCATCCTGTTTAACTCGCTCAAATGCCCAACTAATGGACATGGGAGCATCTTCTCCTTGCATCGTGGCAGAGGAAAAAAGGATCTTTAACCCTGGGTAACGTTGGCTCAAAGTACGTTGAATATCGCCCCAGGCGGCTGCGGTGGGTGAGGTAATCACGGCAATAATTTGGGGATGGGTCGGTAAAGCTCGTTTTCGTTCGGGGTCAAATAATCCCTCGGCTTCTAGGCGCGATCGCAATTGTTGATACCGTAATGCCTGTAATCCTTCCCCTGCTGCTAGGGTTTGCCAAGCATTAAGTCTATACTCTCCCCGCTTGGTATATAAACGAATACTGCCTAAGACTAAAAATTGTTCTCCTCGACGGGGTAACTCCACCACCCGCGATCGCTGAGAATTCCACAACACGCATTGAATGGCTGAATCACCACTCGGATCAGTCAAAGTGAAAAATAAACCTCTAGCATGGTCATTCAGGCTGGACACTTCCCCAACGACCCAAACCTGTTGTAAATAGCGATCGCCTTCGAGTAGCGATTGGAGATATTCCGTTAAACCACTAACGGTTAACGCACTATTAAGAGTTTCTACATTCACAAATTTAGCGTTTCAAACACTTAACGAGTGTTGGCATCAGGCGAATTAGTCCGAACAAAACCGCTATTTTCTACCCATTGTGCCGCATCACTTCCTATGCGAATGGTGATATCGGAACCCAAGTCTCCTGTCGAAGAAGCTTCCACTTGCCCTAATCCTAACAGTCGATGGAGCGATCTCGCTGCTTTCAAGTCCCCTTGTTGAGCGATAATTTCTGTTTTTTCAATGCCTTGGGGCGATGAAGTGATTTCGTAAACATTACGGAAATTTTGTTGACGCAGATAATTTCTAACTCGCTGCGCTAACGTTGGATCGTCAGTCGTATTTTGAATAGCAATACTCAATCTCTCAATGGAGCGGTAGGACTGATTCTGAGATGGGTTTTCTATGCCAAAATATTGATCCATCACGCGATCGCGACCGGACTCCGATAAGATCCAATAACTCGCCTTCTCAAACTCTTCAGGCTGACTAAAGCGACCAGGCAACATGACCATTTGAACCTGCTCTTTCGTTAACTGTCGTCCAAAATTCGCCAGTGCCAAAATTTCTTCCATACTCAGGTTAGTATCCACAGAGCGTTGCAAAATATCAATCGCTTGAGGAATACGGGGAATGATGGTGGGATTATTTAACTTATTTTGCAATGCCTTCAACAAAATTTCCTGCCGTTGGACTCGTCCAATATCTCCAATTGCATCCTTACGAAAACGGGCAAACTGTTCCGCTTGGTCGCCATTCAGGGTTTGTAAGCCAGGTTCTAAATTAATTTCCAGCTTTTGTGTCATATCTCGATAGTGCATCGGTTTAGGGACATAGACCTCAATTCCACCCACTAAATCGACTAATTCTCGAAAAGCATTGGTTGTTACTCGTACATAGCGATCAATCGGCACTTCATTAAACGTTTGGCTGACCACTTTGGCCGCTAAAGCAGGGCCGCCTTCTGCATTGGCATCATTAATTTTGCGATACCCAATATTGGGAATTCTAACTCTGGTATCACGAGGAATGGATAATACCCGGAGCGAATCATCCGCTGGATCAAAGCGCAAAAGCAACATGGTATCGCTTCGTCCTGCAAACGATTGAACGCTGTCAGGTGGAGCATCTAACACCCGATCAATGCCCATCACTAACACATTAACGGGGCGGGATAACGTATAGGGCAATAAACTATTCCAGCGATGATCCTGAGCAAGCATGTTTTTTTTGCCAGGTAATTCGGTCGTTTTCGTGAGAAAGATTTGACTCGGTGACCAATCAGGAGATAAAAAAGCAACAGCAACCCCTGCCGCCGCTGAAACTAATGCTGTGAAGCTGAAGGTTATCCCCCACATTAAACCGCTTAACAGTGGCGATCGCTGTTTAGAATGGAGAGATTTTGAAGAAGATTTTTTAGAGCCTTTTCCTCGCTGGGTGGGTGGTGTAGGTTGCCCGGTTGGTCTGGGCCTTACGGAAACTCTTGACTTAAGAGGAAACGGTTCAATACTAGTCATTCTTACCTCAGCACCACTGACGACCGAATCGGTTGTCAAGAATAATCATGGAATTAAGAAGTCAATCGTAACCCAAAAGTTCCCTTTTAGCACGTTCTTTGGGATACAAAATCTTTACACTCAGCGATCGCCAGCAAAAAGCACCCCCAATTACTGAGAGTGCTTTCTGTGAAAACTAGGTTTTCAAATTATTCAAGAATTAGCCATTGATCGCGGGAGCGGTTAAAGCTACAGGAGCTTGCTCGCCGGAAGCTAAGTCTAAGGGGAAGTTGTGAGCGTTACGCTCGTGCATTACTTCAAAACCGATGTTCGCACGGTTTAATACATCCGCCCAAGTTCCGATTACGCGGCCTTGAGAATCAAGGATGGATTGGTTGAAGTTGAAACCGTTTAAGTTGAAGGCCATGGTGCTGACACCCATTGCGGTGAACCAGATACCGATTACAGGCCATGCACCTAAGAAGAAGTGCAAGGAACGGCTGTTGTTAAAGGAAGCATATTGGAAGATTAAACGACCGAAGTAGCCATGAGCTGCAACGATGTTGTAGGTTTCTTCTTCCTGACCAAATTTGTAACCGTAGTTTTGAGATTCAACTTCGGTTGTTTCACGTACTAAACTGGAGGTAACCAAGGAACCGTGCATAGCGGAGAACAGAGAACCACCGAATACACCAGCCACACCTAACATGTGGAAGGGATGCATTAAGATGTTGTGCTCAGCTTGGAACACGATCATGAAGTTGAAGGTTCCAGAGATTCCTAAAGGCATACCATCAGAGAAGGAACCTTGTCCGATGGGGTAGATTAAGAATACAGCGGTAGCAGCGGAAACAGGTGCGGAATAAGCAACACAGATCCAAGGACGCATTCCTAAGCGGTAGGAAAGTTCCCACTGACGACCCATGTAGCAGAAGATTCCGATTAAGAAGTGGAATACAACTAACTGGTAAGGGCCACCATTGTATAACCACTCATCTAAGGAAGCAGCTTCCCAGATGGGGTAGAAGTGGAGACCGATAGCGTTAGAGCTAGGAACAACAGCACCAGAGATGATGTTGTTACCGTAGAGTAAAGAACCTGCGACGGGTTCACGAATACCATCGATATCAACGGGAGGAGCCGCGATGAAAGCGATGATGAAGCAGGTGGTAGCAGTTAAGAGGGTAGGGATCATCAAGGTACCGAACCAACCGACATAGATACGGTTGTTGGTGCTGGTGACCCACTGACAGAACTGCTCCCAAGCGGACGCGCTTTCGCGTTGCTGAAGGGTAGTGGTCATTGGTTTATGATTCCTTTTATGTATTTGTCAAGGTACAGATGATTGACACTTCTTATAATACGGGTATTTCTCAGGCTTGTAAAGAAACTTAACAATATTAATATTTATATGCGCTATAAGCATTACTTATCTTTGTATTCGTCCAAAAGTAAAAGCCTTTTCTGATAAGGAATTGAGTGATTATTGATGAGCATGTTCTGGTCACGAATCGCCTCAGTCGAGATTGAAGATGAGAACATTTCTCCTCAGATTGACAGGGGAATTGTAACAAAACGACCGTTACAGATTGTTACATCGATACAAGGTGTGACAATCGAATCAGCTTTACCGTAGGCAGATGAATTTGCTTTTAATCAAATAGATCGCTATGAGTACCTGTCCTAACTAAAATTAGCTCCGTTTGCGATCGCTGATAGATTAACAACCAATCAGATTCAACATGACATTCCCAACAGGGCAACCAATTTCCTGTTAGCTGATGATTACGATAACGAGCCTCAAGATTTTTTCCAGATTGTAAAATATTGACCACTGTTTCAAGTTTGTCGATATTTTTGCCCCTTTTACTGACTTTCTTTAAGTCTTTTTTAAATTGGTTGGTCGTAATAAGCTTCAGCAACTTATACTCCTACATCTTGACGAAGCTCAGCAAAACTGTCATGGGAAGTTAAATCACTCTTGTTATTAACATCTTCTATTGCCTTATGGGTTGTCTCGTTTAAATTTCTTTGAATAAACGGAATATCTTGAGTCATAGCAACTTGACGATAAAATAGCTCTATCGCCTCACTTTTGGTCATGCCAAATTTCTCAAAAATCGCCTCAGCTATTCTTTTTATATTAGATTCAATAGAAATATCAATAGAGTCTTGCTCTTGCATAACTTTAAAATAATACTGATTAAAATAGCACCAACTCTAGCATAATTCTAAGGCGATCTGATTCCCACTCAGTATTAATTTAACTCAATGGTTTGACGTAATTGCTTTACCCAATGGTGAATATTGTCTCCGTTTAACCGATAGGACAGCGGGTGAGCAATCAGTCGAGCGGTGCTTTCAAACAAAACATCAATTTCAATTAAGCCGTTTTCCTTGAGAGTACGCCCTGTGGATACAAGATCAACGATCGCTTCCGACATTCCTGTAATGGGGCCGAGTTCAACCGAGCCATAGAGGGGGACGATTTCTACGGGTAAATCCAATTGACGGAAATATTCCTTGGCGCAGTTTACAAACTTAGACGCAACTTTCCCATGTGGCGGTAAATCAATCGATCGCCGATAGGGACTCGCTTCAGGGACAGCTACCGATAACCGACACTGACCAAAATTCAAATCCATTAATTGCGCGATCGCGGGCGTTTTTTCTAGCAACACATCGTAACCCGCAATGCCTAAATGAGCCTGCCCATATTCCACATAGACGGGTACATCATGGGTGCGGACTAATAAGGCTTTGGCTGTATTGGTCGGGTCAGTAATTTGCAGTTGGCGATTTTTCGGATCAAGAAACGCACTAAAATCCAAACCAATGCGCTGGAACCGTTCAATACAATCTTTGAGTAAGGCCCCTTTCGGTAATGCGATCGTTAACATGATGATGGGTTATTCGTAATGGGTTTAACTATTCGGCTTTGACTTTCCAATCTTCGATAATGCGTTGCCGTTGACGAGCAATGACTAGAGCATCTGTTGGTACATTGTTGGTAACAACCGAGCCTGCTGCAACCGTGACATTTTCGCCCAACGTGACAGGCGCAACCAATACACTATTCGCCCCTGTTTTGGTGCCTGCCCCAATCGTCGTCGTGTGTTTATTTTTGCCGTCGTAGTTGGCTGTAATGGTTCCTGCTCCCACATTAACGCGATCGCCGAGAACCGCATCCCCTAAATAGGCTAAATGGGCCACATTACACTTGGTTCCAATCGTACTTTTCTTAACTTCGACAAAATTGCCAATGCGACAACCTTCGGAAATTTGGGCTTCACCTCGTAGATGGGCATAGGGGCCAATACGACAACCCGATGCAACTTTACTGTCACTAATCACCGAGTAAAGAACCGAGACATTTTCCCCAATTTCGCTATTTTCAATCAGGCTACCAGGCCCAATACGGCTTGCTTTGCTAATAACGGTATTACCCCGTAAATGGCTGTGGGGTTCAATAATGACATCGGCTCCAATGGTTACTGTATCGTCGATGGTGATGCTGTCAGGATTAATAAGCGTAACTCCTGCGGCCATCCAATGATCTTTAGTCCGATTTTGCAAAACTTCATCGGCACTAGCTAATTGCTTGCGATCATTAATGCCACTGATTTCTAAATAATCTTCCACATCAACGGCCATGACGGGAGCCATAAAATGCACCACGTCGGTCAAGTAATATTCCGCTTGATCGTTGTTAGGTTGAAGCTTCGGTAACACTTCCGCTAATTTGGGCCAATTAAAACAATAAATGCCCCCATTAATGCGGTGATTTTGTTTCTGAGCATCACTACAGTCGCGGTCTTCGACAATTTGCTTAACTAAATTATTGGCATCACAGAAAACTCGGCCATAGCCTTTCGGATCGGGCAATTGGGCCGTCAATAGGGTGGCCATGTTTTGGTTTTCTTGATGAATTTTGAGGAGATTTTCCAAGGTTTCAGGACGCAATAGCGGTGCATCTCCGTTGAGTACCAGCAAATCCCCCGTAAAATCTTGTAAATGAGGGAGTAATTGCTGAATGGCGTGGCCTGTGCCTTTTTGTTCTAGCTGTTCAACAAATTCTACTTCGCTGCGGTGTTGGAGTCGGTCTTTTACCTGCTCGGCTTGATAGCCCACAATCACTAACTGACGACTGGGGTTTAAACTCTTACAACTGTCTAACACTCTTTCCACCAGCGATCGCCCACCGAGATTATGTAAAACCTTGGGCAAAGAGGATTTCATTCGGGTGCCTTTACCCGCCGCTAAGACTGCTACCGCTACCATGCTTTCTTAATCAATCAATGTTCTCGCCCTTGAGTATATCGTGTCCTGTATCCCGTAGCACCTTGTATTTTGTCTGTATTGAGGCAATCTGAAAATTGAACAGCAACGGAGTTAAACACACATGGGGTATCATTCCAGGGTTTAGGTGAACAAGTGCAAGTATTGAATAACTATGACTTCATCCCAAAATCAAGATAAAAAACCTACAAGCTGGCAAAAAATTCGTGAAAATGGACAGATATTAATTATTGCGCTAATTATTGCTTTTTTGATTCGGACGTTTGTGGCTGAACCTCGTTATATTCCCTCTGATTCGATGGTTCCCACGTTACAACGCGGCGATCGCTTAATCGTAGAAAAGGTTTCGTATTACTTTCACCCACCGCAAAAAGGGGATATCGTCGTGTTTACGCCACCCGATGCCCTATTAATTCAAGGCTACACTAGCGATCAAGCCTTTATTAAACGGGTTATTGCAACCCCAGGCGATACGGTCGAGGTTAACAACGGCATTACCTATGTGAATCAGCAACCATTAGCCGAAGATTATATTTTGGACACCCCGAAATATCGCTTACCGAAATTAGTCGTTCCGTCCGATAGTTTGTTCGTTATGGGAGACAATCGCAACAATAGTAATGACTCTCATCTTTGGGGTTTCTTACCGCAACGTAATCTGATTGGCCATGCGGTTTTTCGCTTTTTCCCTTTGGGTCGTTTTGGTAACCTTTAATTAACAATTGGGGTGAAATCTTTACTGCCTAAATTGTTAAATTTTTGTTAAAAAATAGAGGTTGATGTTAATATTTGCTTTCTGCAATCCCTTAAGTTTTTTCAATAAAACTTGTACTAACCCTTAAAATGCAAGAAAATTTATATCTTTCAGTAGTTGCCAAATAAGGCTTTCTTCCTATTGATAGGTTTTTAGCTAATTCGCAAGAATTGAATGCAAAAAAGTATAATTAGAAGTAATTGAGAAATTACCTTTACTTAACATGCAAGGAAGAAAGAAATGGCGAAATCTTTACGAAAATTAGTAACGGTTGGACTGGCTTCTATCTTACTGTTTATTACCTTAACCGCTTGTTCTCCCCAAACGCCTTCCCGATTTGACCAAGCGCAACAGCAAAGTACGCAACGAGGAGCCAGTGCCGTTGTCAAGGAGTCTGAAAAAGGGGGCGAGTTTAACAAATTTTTCCCGAAATCTCAAGACGGCTACGATCGCGTTTATACCCAAGAAAAGAAAGGTTTTGCTGAGGCTAAGCTGAAAAAAGATGGCAAAGACGTGGCTGTGATGGCGATTTCCGATACCTTAAACACGCCTAGTGCGGCTGCCAAATTTCAACAAAGCAGTCAAACCATTCAAGGATTTCCCGCAGTTCAACAGGGAAGTACGGCAACGGCGGTTTTAGTCGGAGATCAATTTCAAGTAAAAGTTTTGTCTCGTGATCCAGCGTTTGGGTCAAGCGATCGCGAAACCTGGTTAAACAAATTTGATCTGAAAGGTTTGGCAAGATTGAAGTCATCTTAAGAAAAAAATTGCTTCAATTAATTTAGTTAACGTTAATCACACTAAATCATTTGATTTGTTCTAAATCTGCATAAATTTTAGGAGTATTACACGGTGAGTAAACCCATTTTTGAACTGGTTGATCAGTTACCCAAGGATAATTTAACGGTTAAATCCTTACGGGCTCTAGATTTTGTCATTCCTGGCGAGTGGCAAAATGTGGTGGGATTTGAAAATACCATTCGCACGGTGACGGGGGAAACCGATGAGGGCATGATCCAACAAATCGGCGATCGCGCAGTCTATTTATTTAACGACAAATCCCAAGGCTATCAAACGGCCCTTTGGTTGTATCAAACCATTGATAGTGCGAGTACGGCTTTAGGATCAGCGGCTTTAGCCAATAAAATTGGGCAAAATGTTTCCTTTCTTGGCTTTTTAGATAAGCTGACTCCGAAACCTGAGAAGGCTCAAACCATTGATTTATCCTTAAAAGTAATTGTTGAATTACTCGCTTTCTGTCAAATTAACGGCATTCCAGGCGATAGTATTGGCGATTTTCTCGGAGCTTTAGGCGACTATAGTGGAGAATCTTTAATGCGGATGGCGGCCTTAGTCTGTTTTGACGGTTTGCTTCCTTTGGGGCCGAATTTTATTCATGGAGTGCAAGAGCGTCTTGGTGGCATGGCTCCTTCGGATTTAAATGAAAATCAAGGCTTTAAACAAATTAATGATCTAATTCCTGGCGGAAATCAGGGCAGTAAATTAGGGTTTATTCAAGAAAGCTTTTCCTCTATTTCAGGATGGATGGGGAATTTTGTAAGCTCTCACAGTTTAACGCCCCAAGCTGTTGCCAGTAATTTGAGCAAATTCGTCGATATTGCCGACGATAAGTTAGATTATGTGGCGGCTTTTCTGGATATGAGTACCAATTATTACGAGCATACAGGGATTCAAACCCTGGCGCATCGGTTAATTGAACGGGCCGTTGCAGAAATTTAGCGATCGCCGCATTGCCGAATTGACGTTTAAACGTGAATGGTGTTGTCTCGCCATTTTTTAAAATTGAATTGGCTAAAACAAAGGAGTAATTTCAGGCTGGTTAATCTTGCCGCGTTCTTACTCCTTTTACTATGGAAATTAATCGTTTAGGCTTGCGGGTGCCATTTGATCTATCAACGAACCTTACGATAAGTTAAGATAAGTAACAAAAATTAAAACCATTTGTAATTGTCTATAAAAGCACCTGTGATTCCTATCCTGACTTCTGTTATCGCTAACTATGCGCGGCCATCGGTTCGGTCGCAGTTAGCCGTTTTTGAAGAGCGATCGCAGAAAGTCCAAGCCTGGCTAGTGTTATTAATGTCAGGATTTTTCGTTTCCGTGCCTGTTTTCCTGCAAGCTCCTTTAGTTCGTCTTTTTCCCTGGTTAAGCTTATTGCTCACAGTCGGCTGGGTGGCTGCTGCCTGGAAATTAATGCAACGACCTCAAACCCAAATCTGGGGCGATTTACTGCTTGGTTTTAGTTGGAGTTGGTTAGCAGGATCGATTTATTGGGGTTGGTTTCGCTGGGAACCCTATATTCATTTACCCATAGAAGCCATTGGCCTACCTTTTGCTATTTGGGGATTGTCTAAACGTTGGGGCATTATTGGCAATTTTTTTTACATCGGCTCGTTAACCGGAACTGCGATTACTGATATTTATTTTTATTTAACTGGCTTAATTGAACATTGGCGGCAGTTAATGATCGTCGATCCTGATTTTGCGGGTATGATTTTTCAAGCCGCGATCGCCAAAATTCAGACTCCTTGGGGAATTAGTTGGGCGGTTATGTTGGTGGGAATCCTGCTGGGGTTAGGAAGATGGGCATTGGAAAAAACAGAATTGCAGTGGTGGGCGTTTGCAGGAGCAGTATTGAGTACAATCTTAGTGGATAGCTTATTTTGGATAGCTGCTATCCTGGCATAATCACTCGCTTTTATATTCTGTGCCCCCGTGGAAGAAGTCCGCAATCATACTTACTTTCTCGTTCATACTCTCCAAGGAAACCAAGAATTTCCTTTAGGAGATAAGAACTATTGGACAATTGGCCGCAACCAAGAAAATGATATTGTCATTCGGGATTATTCCATTTCTCGAAATCATGCCATTTTACAACGTACTGAAACTGGAGATTTTTTGCTGATTGATTTAGGCAGCAGCAACGGAACGTTTATTAATGGCAGACGAGTTAGCATACCCGCCACCTTAAAAAGTGCTGACCGCATTATGTTCGGCAAAGCTCAGGTAGAGTTTTATTCTGAATCGCAAGAAGTTGCGAAAATTAAACAAACGCTTTCAGAACGAGATACGGCAACCAACGTCGTCCATGAACGCCGCCTCATGTCAGTGATGGTAGCGGATATGCGTAACTTTACTGTTCTATCTCGAAAACTTAACGATGAGATCCTATCGATTCTAATTAGCAATTGGTTTCGCCAGACAGGAGATATTATTCGCCATTCAGGGAGTTGGGTGGATAAATATATTGGGGATGCGATTATGGCTGTCTGGTTTCATAGCGGAGAAGAAGGAACCCCAGAAGAAGTGTTACGGATCTTTGAAGCCGTTAAAAAGATTAATGACATGACGGAAAAACTCAGTTCTCAATACCCCGTTCCCTTTCCCTTAAGAATTGGGGTGGGTATTAATACGGGTTATGCGATGGTTGGCAATACTGGCAGTGAAGAACATCCCGATTACACCGCCATTGGGGATACCGTGAATGCAGCTTTTCGGCTAGAATCAGCGACTAAAATCTTGGGGGTTGATGTGGCGATCGGGGAGCAAACTTGCACCTATATAAGTCAATTCAAGCAATTTGAACAAAATTTTGAACAGAATCAAGTTAATTTAAAAGGCTACGAAACTCCGATTAGTACGGGTTGTATAACCTTCAAGCGATTAACTGCATTTCTGCAAGCGAATCAAACCCAGCATTGCACCGTAGAAATATGAATGCCTCAGCTCTACTGTCCCTCTTGCAATTGGTGAGTCCTGCTTTACCTGTTGGAGCCTATAGTTATTCAGAAGGGCTAGAAAGTTTAATTGACCGAGGAATAATTAAAAATCAGGAACAGTTAGAAAACTGGTTAACCCAAGAACTTAAGACAGGATCAATTCGGGTAGAAACGGCTGTTTTGTTGAGAGCTTACCATGCCAGCTTAGATCAAAATATTGAACGTTTAACCTATTGGAATCGATGGCTTTCTGCTACAAGAGAATCATTGGAATTACGACAACAAAGTTGGCAGATGGGGCAATCTTTAAGCAAATTACTATTAGATTTAGTTCCTGAAACTAACACCTTATTTTCTCAGATTAATCAACCCTGTAATTACGCGATCGCGTTCGGGATTGGAGCAGCCTATTGGCAAATTGAAGCTTCAACAATGGTTTTAGGCTATCTTTCTGGTTGGTCGAGTAACCTAATTAGTGCCGGAGTGCGCCTAGTTCCTTTGGGGCAAACGATGGGGCAACGCATCACCTTGAACCTACACCCTCACTTACTGCAAGCAACCGACGAAATTTTAACCTTATCCGATGATGATTTGAATAGTTGTAGTTGGGGCTTAGGTTTAGCAAGTATGCACCATGAAGTCCAATACACTCGCCTATTTCGCAGTTAATTACTGCATTGGGCCTAAATATTTACGAAGATAGGGAGAGAAGACTTCATAAATTAAAGTTAACGGTTTGCGATCGTGCCAAAACAGATAATGTCTACCCCAAAATGGGCCTTTTTCTGCAAACGCTTCTTCTAGAGCCGTCGAATGGCCATAATAAAGTCCCTGAATATCTCGATACAATTCCGTATGTAAATGGGAAAGACTATCCCAAATCGGTAAGTTGCGATTTTGCAAATATTCATCCACATGATTGGCATCCCACCAGGAAACGGCATAGGCTAACCGTTGACCCGATGCTGTTCGTAACCACACTTGCCGCCGTAACCAGGGCTGGGGAACCGCCTCAATCTGCAACGGTGCGCCATCATCCACCGAGCCAATCAACGACATATCAATCACATCAACACAGGTTTTTTCTCCCGTTAACAGTTGCAAATGACGGGTAGGAGAACCGTCGCCCAAAATTAATATTTGCCAAGCAGGGGCTAGTTGGGAATGGGGTAAACCATGTTTAACCGCTATTTCTCCCCCTTGCCAGAGGAGGTCGAGAGAATGCCAAGCGGGGATAACGGGAGCCGAGGGAAACGTCTTCAAAGGCTTAATCAAAGGAAACTTTACAAAACTTTATTGTTTTTATTATTGCCTATGATAACGAATCTGCATTGATCAGGTTGAGTCTATTCGAGATGCGATCGCTTGACATGGCAACTTTATAAGCAATACAAGCATAAATGTCTTCTGGTTGCAGTTGGGGATATTTTTCTAGTAGTTTGGGGATGCTAGTGCCAAGAGTCAAAAAGTCGAGAATTAAAGATATCTAAATGTAATGTTTGCGAATACAGAGTTTTCCAAAACAGAATTAGGATTAATCGAGATTCGAGTTAACCGTTCTTTTTGTTTCATAACTGTATTTTGAAACTATTCTGAACAGCAAGTGTGATTGCCATGATGCTCATCCTCTTATCGTGGTTTTATTTTACAAATACTTGTTCATAACTTGCCGTTTGCGGGGTGTACATGAAGATTCTTCTCCCATGATTTTCTTCATTGACGCATAATTTATCGCTCTTTTTGGCAATGAGAAGCCGAAGGCACTTGGGAATATCTCAAGCAAATCCTATCTCTTTGTAAATGATTGCAATTCCTCCTCATAATATCTACTCAAAAATTTAAAAGATATGATAGAAATATAAGTCTAGCAAGGAGTCGTAAAACAATGACACAATCCATAAGCTTAATAAAATCGTCAACAACACTATACGATAATGACTTTTTACAATGGACAGAAGCAACGATCACCCATTTACAAAATGAAGACTTTAAACAATTAGATATTGCTAACTTAATAGAGGAAATAGACTCATTGGGAAAAGCGCAAAAAAATGCCTTTAAAGGACAAATTCGGGCATTAGTAGAACATATTCTCAAAAGATGCTATGTAGAGATGCCCTTGGAATATCATGGCTGGGAACGGACAATTCGCAACATTCGCCCCGAAATTGAAGACTTGATTGAGACTTCTCCCAGTTTACAAAATGATTTTTCTGATCTCTTAGATAACGTTTATCAACAATGTCTAAAAAAATTACGACCAGAATATAAAAATACAAAATTTCCTGATACGTGGCCATTTACGCGATCGCTAGATGATCTTCTAAATTTAGATTTATGGAAATAGCAATCAATGACGTTTAAATAAATTGATCCGTTAATTAACTAAAAATTCAAAGATTTGACTTTACTTTAGTGTAAATAATAATTATTGAATTTACTTAAAGATTCCAACGATTTTACAAAACAACCTCAAAAAGGCTTACAATAATATATTTGCTGCGGATGTAACTGATTGCGATTCCCCGCAGGCAACGCCTATGCTTAATCCAAACTTAGCCGAGATCCAACTCTCGAAAGATGAATACCAACGGTATTCCCGTCACATAATTCTGCCAGAAGTAGGGCTAGACGGCCAAAAACGTCTCAAAGCCGCAAGTGTCCTTTGTATCGGTACAGGAGGGCTAGGTTCACCCCTACTGCTTTATCTCGCTGCTGCGGGGATCGGTCGGATTGGCATCGTTGATTTTGATATTGTTGACAGTTCCAACTTACAGCGTCAAATCATTCACGGTACGTCCTGGGTCGGCAAACCCAAAGTCCAGTCAGCCAAAGACCGCATTTTAGAAATTAATCCCTTCTGTCAGGTTGATCTATACGAAACCCAACTCAGTTCGGCTAATGCGCTGGATATCCTTGCGCCCTACGATATCGTTATTGACGGAACTGATAACTTCCCGACTCGTTATTTGACCAATGACGCTTGTGTGTTACTCAACAAACCCAATGTCTATGGGTCTATTTTCCGCTTTGAAGGACAGGCAACCGTCTTTAACTATCAAGGTGGCCCGAACTATCGAGATTTGTATCCCGAACCCCCACCGCCAGGCATGGTTCCTTCCTGTGCTGAAGGAGGTGTTTTAGGGGTATTACCAGGCATTATTGGCACGATTCAAGCAACAGAAGCCATTAAGATTATTTTGGGGGCAGAAAATACCCTGAGTGGTCGTTTACTGCTGTTTAATGCGTGGGATATGAAATTCCGTGAATTAAAACTGCGTCCTAATCCTGAGCGGCCTGTGATTGAAAAATTAATTGATTACGATCAATTCTGTGGGATTCCCCAAGCCAAAGCCGCCGAAGCTGTTGAGAAATCGGCCCTTCAGGAAATGACGGTTACGGAATTAAAAGCCTTAATTGATAATGGCCCGCAAGATTTTGTGCTGATCGATGTCCGCAATCCTAACGAATACGAAATTGCGCGCATTCCAGGGTCGGTATTGATTCCTTTACCTGATATTGAACAGGGCAAAGGGATTGAACAAGTCCGAGAAGTGGCCAAAGATCGTCGCGTGATTGCCCATTGCAAATTAGGTGGCCGTTCCGCTAAAGCCCTTGGCATTCTCAAAGACGCTGGCATTGAAGGCATTAACGTTAAAGGTGGAATTACGGCTTGGAGCCAAGAAGTTGATCCGAGCGTTCCCCAGTATTAACGCTATTCATTGACCGTTTTGATTTAATCTAGAGGCACGGAGGGGATATTTTTTGATCTTCCGTGCGTCTTTATTTAAAATCTTATTGACTTAGTTTGAACTAATTAAGAGTCGCTGACTTATGATGCCCAAAGTTGTCCCGTCTTGCCTTCGTTTTGCGAGTTTCCTTTCCCTTCCTGTTAGCTTAATGCTGATCAATTTACCTGCACAAAACGCGATCGCTAGGAGCATAAGGGATTGGAATCAGTTTGATGTTTGTGTTCAGCAACTCAAAGAAAACGGTGTGGCAGGAGATAAGGCAGGGACAGCCTGTTCAGGGGCAATGATTCCCAAAGAATTATCAGAATGTGTCGTTATTATTCGGGCCCGTTCTCCCATTGATGCCGATAGTGCCCTGCAAGCTTGCTATCAAGTAAGAAGACCGATTGATTTAGGTAACTGTGTGGCGGATATTCAAGCCGCTTCCCTCGGTGGCTACGCTACGCCCGCTTCTAGAGAAACCACAGGGGCCGTTTTACCCACTGATTCCCCCTCAATGGCGGCCTTAGAATCTTGCCGTAAAAGTTTATTACCTGGCAGACATTCGGAGTGCGTCATTGCCTTAAGTCGAGATACGGCAAACTATACACCGATTAAAGCAATGGATACTTGCTTAGCTGCTGAAGATTTTCCAAGAGATCTCTTTCCTGCCTATAATCAACAGCCTGTTCAGTAAGCAATAACGAGACTTAATCCCCATCATGGAACTAAAAATTGGTTGGTTATATCCCACCTTAATGAGTACCTACGGCGATCGCGGCAATGTGATCTGTCTGCAACGACGGGCCCAATGGCGAAATTTTGAGGTCGAAATTGTACCGTTGGATCAACAAACTGATGCCAGTGCCTTTCGTCATGTGGATATCATCGCAGGGGGCGGCGCACAGGATCGACAACAGGAAATTGTGATGCGGGATCTGCAAGGGGCAAAAGCAGAGTCATTAAAACACAAATTGGAAGAGGGAACGCCAGGAGTCTTTACCTGTGGTTCTCCCCAATTGTTAGGACATTACTACGAACCTGCTCTGGGACAACGCATTGAGGGACTAGGGTTACTCGATATGGTTAGTAAACATCCGGGCCCTGATGCCAAACGCTGTATCGGTAATGTAGTTTTTGAAGTTACCGCCTCTCCCTTAGCCGAAGATTTAAAAGCCATGTTAGGGGAACCGCCCGTTATTATTGGCTTTGAAAATCATGGCGGACGGACTTATTTAAATACGGTTGCTCCCTTGGGGAAAGTGCAAAAAGGCTACGGCAATAATGGCGAGGATGGCTATGAAGGCGCATTCTACCGTAACGCGATCGCGACCTATTCTCACGGGCCCCTATTACCCAAAAATCCCTTTGTTGCCGATTGGTTAATCAAAAAAGCCTTAGAGCTAAAATATCAAACCGAAGTCACCTTGACTCCGTTGGATGACAGCTTGGCCAACCAAGCCAGAGCAGCCATGTTAAAACGATTAGAATAAAGATACCTTTGTTAACATTTCTTTGACTCCTCGGTTATGGCTGAAAATCGCGTCCGCATTTGCATCTTAGGTGGAGGTTTTGGGGGATTATATACAGCCCTCCGCCTCAGTCAATTACCTTGGGAAACCCCGCAGACCCCAGAGATCATCCTCATTGATCAGCATGATCGCTTCCTTTTTTCGCCCTTTCTCTATGAACTGGTGACGGAGGAAATGCAAACCTGGGAGATTGCGCCCCCCTTTGAAGAATTGTTAGCCGAAACAGGCGTTCGGTTTCATCAAGGTCAAGTGACCGCGATCGATGTAGAACAACAACAAGTCCGCCTAGAACAATCTATCAGCTTAGGTTATGACAAATTAGTCATTGCAATGGGTGGAAAAACGCCTTTACCAACGGTGCCAGGGGTTAGTGATTATGCCATTCCCTTCCGTACTCTACAGGATGCCTATCGATTAAAAGAACGGTTGCGTCTTTTAGAACAATCTTCTGCTGAAAAAATTCGCATTGCCGTTGTCGGTGGGGGTTATAGCGGTGTGGAGTTGGCTTGTAAACTCAGCGATCGCTTAGGAGAACGGGAACGATTACGACTCATTGAACGCAGCGACAAAATTTTAGCCCTATCCCCTGAATATAACCGTAAAACGGCTCAAGAAGCCTTAGAAGAACGGAATATTTGGATTGATTTAGAAACGGAAATAACTGAAATCACCGCCGATAGCCTCAGCCTGCTTTATAAAGGGCAAATTGATACCATTCCCGTCGATATTGTGCTCTGGACAGTGGGCAATGAAGTATCAGGCTTTATCAAAGATTTACCCCTACCCCACAGCAAAAACGGGTTATTAACTACGAATACCTATTTACAAGTGGTAGATCATCCCGATCTCTATGCCTTAGGTGACGTGGCGGATGGGCAGGACGCAACGGGGCAACATCTACCCGCAACGGCTCAGGTTGCCTTCCAACAATCTGATTACTGTGCTTGGAATATTTGGGCTTCCCTTAATTACCGTCCCCTCTTACCCTTCCGCTATCAGGCTTTAGGAGAAATGTTAAGTCTCGGTATTGATAATGCAACCCTGAGTGGTTTAGGCGTGAAATTAAATGGAATGCCAGCAGCGATCGCTCGTCGTTTAGTCTATCTCTACCGTTTACCCACCTGGCAACATCAATTAACAGTTGGCTTTAATTGGTTAACCCAACCACTATTGGAACTTTTTAAAGGATAGAATCTTTAATTTATTGAAATTGTAACCGGAATACTTCAAAAAAGTCTCAGTACAGAACAAAAGTCTTGAAAATCAGTGAGATTTACGAAATGTTTAAAAAGAGAAAATATCCGCATTAGTATGGATGGAAGAGGACGTTGCCATGACAATATATTTCTTGAAAGTTTTCTGGCTTCATATCAGCCATCAGACTCAAGAAATCTTATTGCTTGGAGCAGGAAACCAACCCGCCGTTAATATTTGGTCTTGGGTAAAAGGACATTATTAAAAGCCCCCAGATTTTTACATCAGGAGGCTAACAGAAAAGTATTAGTTAAAGATTAGTTAGCAGATTCTAAACCAAAGACTCGATTAAACACTTTTTCAACCTTATAACCTGAATCGATGGACTCTAAGGGATCTTTGCGTAAACGGTGGCGTAAACAGAGGACAATCACCCGTCGAATATCATCTACCGTTACTTCTGTTCGTCCTTCAAACGCCGTAAGTGCTTTAGCCGCCCGATTGGTAACAATATCGCCCCGTAATCCATCCACATCTAATTCAGCGCAAACCTCAGAGATTTTCACCCGTAGATCATAGTCAATCGTGACATTGGGTAATAACTGCTGAGAGTGGATGATTTTGGCTTGTAGTTCATCCTGTTGGGATTGATAGGTGTCACAGAAAGGTAGGGGATTTTGATCAAATTCTGCCCGTTGCTCTACGATTTTTACCCGTAACGCAGGTTCCCGAACGGTGCGGATTTCTGCGTGCATTCCAAAACGGTCTAACAGTTGAGGACGTAATTCCCCTTCTTCGGGGTTACCCGAACCGACCAACACAAACCGAGCAGGGTGACGAATGGAAATACCTTCCCGTTCTACTGTATTCCAACCACCCGCCGCAGAGTCGAGCAATACGTCAACAAGGTGATCATCCAATAGGTTAACCTCATCCACGTAGAGAATGCCGCGATTGGCTTTGGCTAACAATCCAGGTTCAAAGGCTTTGACCCCTTCTGATAAAGCTTTTTCAATATCAATGGTTCCGCAAACGCGGTCTTCCGTTGCGCCCAAGGGTAAGTCCACCATCGTGACTTTTTTCTTAACCACGTTGAGGGGGGTTTGGTTTTCCACTTGCTGACGGACTTGATCGCTCATTAACTCAGGATCGGTTGGGGAAGAGTTAAAGGGATCATTGGCAACGACATCAATTTCAGGGAGTAAGTCAGCTAAAGCGCGGATGGTGGTTGATTTGCCGGTTCCGCGATCGCCCATAATCATTACCCCACCAATTTTTGGATCAATGACATTCAACAGCAGGGCCAATTTCATTTCTTCTTGGCCAACGATCGCTGTAAACGGAAAAACGACACGGCGAGTTTTGGGGGGAGCAGACAGGGTTGCAGTCATCTGAGTTCTACAGTTATTGTTATCGGATTTTCTTTAAATGGTTAGGTCTTTAAGTTTTGTAAACCAAAGACTTAAGATTTTTTTACCTTTCCCATTTTGCCACACCGTTGACAGTCACCCAAGGGGCATAGCCAGCGATCGCCGAAATTCCCAACAAACTTGACAGAAGAAAACCGAAGACCCCAGAGGGGAAACCACCATTTACACAGCTAGGGGAATCCCCATAGGATTAGAATAAAGAACAACCAAAGCCGTAAGTCGGTTAGAACCTAATCACGGTAAGCTCTTGGTTAAAGTGCGAGACGTTCAATTTATCCTTAATCCGAATTGTTAAAGCTATGACGAACTTTGATCCCCAAGATGAAATCAAAATTCCTAAAGTGGAAGTGGACGTTAACCCAGATATTGATCCCGTTTCTGATCGTCAGCTTTCTGAAAAATTTTCTCAAGTGATGCAAAGCTTTTTACGGTGGTATGACCGTTTACCTGGAGCCGCTAAAATTGCCGTAGCGATTGGAATTATCTTTTTCAGCCTTTCTCTGTTAACTAAAGTGTTGCATTTAGTCGCCTCGTTGATTAGTGTTAGTATTCTTGCTGTTATTCTCTACGTTTTATATCGGACATTTCTTAACTCTGATTCAACTCAGAACAACTAATTGTTTTATTCATGAAGTTTTTTTATTGATGAGAAACAGTCAACTTAAACATCCTTAAGTAACTTAACCCAGTAATTTATGGTGACTTTAACACAAAGTAAGCTACAGGAATTGTATGAAGTCGATGACTATCTTTGGCTTGAAGAAACTATTAAAATTTTAAAAAATAAAGACTGGGCCAATTTGGACTTAGCCAATTTACTGGAGGAGCTAGAAGGCTTGGGAAAAAGTGATTTTAACAAAGCCAGAAGTTTATTAAGACAAATTATCGTTCATCTTTTATTATTAGAGCATTGGGAACCAGAATATAATAGAAATTTTCGTCATTGGAAGGCAGAAATTATTGCTTTCCGAGATGATTTAAATAATAGCTTAACGACCACCTTAAAAAACAAGCTAAATCAAGAATTAGAGAAAATTTACACCGTGTCAAGAAAATTAGTTATTCAAAAAACAGGATTGGCCGAGAACCTATTTTCTAATGATTGCCCTTATTCTCTAGAACAGTTGCTTGATGATGATTGGCATCCCCAAAAATAGCTTTCTAGCTAATAATTACATAAAAATATTATTTCAACAAACAGAAATATAATCTAAAATTCAAACAAAAAAGCAATTGGGTAATTTTGGTGAGTATTTTTAGGCTGTAAACAGATAATTTAACAATAAACTTGTGACACAGTATTTTTAATAAAGGTATGGATAAAAGAGGAGTATTGTAACGATGGAAACTTTAGTCAAATGGACAACGCTTGATTATCATGAAATGATTAAATCGGGTATTTTAAGCGATCGCCACTGTGAACTAATCAATGGAGATGTGGTAGAAATGAGTCCCGAATTACCGCAGCATTACAATACCGTCAAAAGAAGTGTCAGTTATTTAGAAAAGGTATTGAGTGGGAAAGCAGATGTAAGATTTAATGGCCCCATTACTTTATCGAATTCTGAACCTGAACCTGATATTGCCATCGTTAAATTACCTGAATCCAATTATGATCAACATCATCCCTATGCTGACGATATTTTTTGGTTAATTGAGGTTGCGAATAGTAGTTTAATTAAAGATTTATCGATTAAGAAAAAAATTTATGCTGAAGCAGAAATAGCTGAGTATTGGATTCTTAATTTACAAAATCAGGAATTAATTGTTTTCCGTCAGCCAGAAAAAGGAGATTATTTATCTAAAATAACTTGGGAAAAACCGATAATTACCCCTTTGGCTTTCCCTGAAATTAATATTAACATTAGCTATTTATTAACCTAAATAATGTCCCGCCCCCCCAAATTAACCTATGACCGAGGGACATTACTCCTCCATCCTCCGCCGAAGGGTCGCGCCTGGGTAGAATTTGCGACTTGGGACGATCGCGTAGAAAAGTTTCGCATTCCTGCTTGCCAATATCGTCCTTTAGTAGAAAGTTTGCAGGCGGCTAGTATTGAATTTATCGATGAAGCCAAAGCCTTTTTTCCGTTGGAATTAACCTTAAGTGTGGTGCGAGAACCGTTTCCTCATCAGACTGAAGCATTAACGGCTTGGAAAAAAGCGTCACGGCAAGGCGTGGTGGTGTTACCGACTGCCGCAGGCAAAACCTATCTGGCCCAATTGGCTATGCAAGCGACTCCTCGCACAACCTTAATTGTGGTGCCAACCTTGGATTTAATGCATCAATGGTATGCCCAAATCACTGCCGCTTTCCCAAATGTGGAAGTGGGATTGCTCGGTGGGGGATCACGCGATCGCAGCCCCATTTTAATTGCGACCTATCACAGTGCAGCTATCCATGCGGAAACTTTAGGAAATCAGTATGCACTATTGGTGTTTGATGAATGCCACCATTTACCGACTGAGTTTTTTCGAGTTATTGCCGAATACGCGATCGCGCCCTACCGTTTGGGGTTAACCGCCACCCCCGATCGCAGTGATGGCAGTCATGCGGATTTAGATAGCTTAATTGGCCCTGTGGTTTATCACAAAACCGTTGAGGAACTTTCGGGCAATACCTTGGCAGAACATCAAGTTGTTCAAATTAAAGTTAAATTATCCCCCGAAGAACGCGATCGCTACGACAAAGCCATTCAAACGCGCAATACCTTTTTAAGTCAATCGAATATCTCTTTAAGTAGTCTCAATGGTTGGCAGCTATTTGTGCAAGCCAGTGCCAAAAATGTAGCAGGTCGTCGCGCCATGTTAGCCCATCGAGAAGCCAAAGAAATTTCCTTGGGAACCGATAGCAAGTTGCGAGTTTTAGCGGAATTATTAGCAGAACATTACCCCGATTCGATCCTCATTTTTACCAATGACAACGCAACGGTTTATCGTATTTCCCAAGAGTTTCTCATTCCTGCCATTACCCATCAAACGCCCGTTAAGGAACGTCACGAAATTCTCACTCTTTTCCGTCAAGGAGAATATCAAACCCTGGTTACGTCCCATGTGTTAAATGAAGGGGTTGATGTGCCCAGCGTTAAGATTGCTATTATTCTTTCGGGAACAGGCTCAACCAGAGAATATGTACAGCGTTTAGGTCGGATTTTACGCAAAACTCAAGGGCGCGATCGCCTAGCCATTTTGTATGAAGTGGTGGCAGAAGGAACCAGCGAAGAACGGACTGCCCACCGTCGCAAAAGTGCCACCCGCAAAGAGCCTGATAAACCGCGCCAGTTGGAGTTATTACCCAAAGCTAAAACTATTCCGTTAAAGGCAGCAGAGCAGGGAGAAAGTTATCAATTAGAAGATAGCTAAAGATAGTTTTGGAAAAATATGATATTTTTCAGTAAAGTACTAAAGCGAATAATAATATTGAAATCTTTTTATGACGGGACTGGAAACAACGGCTTTAACCGCGCTTACTAATGGCTTAATTGGTCAAATAGCTAAATCAGGCTGGGAAGGAATTAGTAGTAGTGACTTTATTCGGTTATTAAATCAGGATGTCAGCCAAATTATTCGAGATAGTAAATATTTACTATTTAGGGAATACGCTCAAAAATATTGGAATCGACATGGACAAATTAAAGTTCTGAAAATGTCAAAGCCAATGAATTTGGAGTCAATTTATATTAATGTCAAGTGTTTAAATCGTTTTACGCGAGATTCTTTCGTTGATGCGGAGAGCTTGGAAAAAAGTTATCGGCAAGCTCAAAAAAGAAGATTTTGGCATCAGGAAGATGAAAAGCAAGATGGTTTAGTTTTTGCAAATAATGAAAAATATCTCATGGTATTTGGAGAGCCAGGGATCGGGAAATCAACTTTTTTGCGCAAAATTGGCTTAGAAGCTCTCAAAGGGAGTCAGGGAGATTACCAGCATTATTTAACACCTGTACTGTTGGAATTAAAAAACTTCAAAGAAGAAGAAATTAATATTCAAAAATTAATTGAACAGGAATTTGAAGCTTGTAATTTTCCTAATGTTTCTCAAAATATTACAAAGAAGCTACAAAAGGGAGAATTGCTAATTTTATTAGACGGCTTAGATGAAGTTCCCACCGCAAATATAAATAATGTAATCGATACAATTAAGAATTTTGTTGACCAACATGATCAGAACCGTTTTATTATTTCCTGTCGGACTGCGGCCCGAACTAATTTTACAAGATTTACTGATATTGAAATTGCTGAATTTGATGATGACCAGATCAAAAATTTTATAGAAAATTGGTTTAGTTCCATATTAGATAAAGAAAATGAAACCGCTAAAAATTGTTGGGAACTACTACAAAAGGAAGAATATAAAAGTGCTAAAGAATTAGCTCATACCCCTTTGTTGTTAACTTTTTTGTGTTTAGTTTATGATGAAAATCAATCTTTTCCCACTAATCGTAGCCGTCTCTATCAAGATGCACTCAGGATTTTATTAGAAAAATGGTCAGCCGAAAAACGTTTGCCAAATCGTGGCTTAGTTTATGAAAACTTGAATATTGAGCAAGAAGAAATTTTATTATCAGAAATTGCCTATTTTAATTTTATAGAAGATAAACTGTTTCTAGAAAAAAGAGAAGTCGTCAAACAAATTAAAGGCCATCTCAAACAGAACTTAAATGCGCCGCAATACCTGGACGGAGAAAAAGTTTTAAAAACCATTGAAATTGAGCAGGGAATTTTAGTCCAACGAGCAAGTGAAGTTTATTCCTTCTCCCATTTAACCCTCCAAGAATATCTGACGGCTCAATATATTTATGATAATGACTTAATTGAAGAAATCGTTAAAAACCATGTCACAGAAACCCGTTGGCGAGAAGTATTTTTATTAATTGCAGGGTTAATGCGAGGAAAAGCGGATAAACTGTTATTAGCGATGGAAAGAGAAGCTCACGGTTACCTTAACACGACTCTCGGTCAAAAATTAGTGCCGATTTTACAATGGTCAGATGAGATAACCAAGGATATTCTTAATAGTCCCGTTAATCCATTGGGAAGAAGAGCAATCTCCTACGCAAACGCCTATGCGAATGCCTATATCTACGCAAACGAAGTAAACTATTCTACTTTCTCTATTTATGCTTATACCTATGCTGACTCCATCGCCAACGATTATTTAGATAAAACAGCTAATACATCTGATGCTCAGAATACTATTTTTGGGGATAATGGTAAGTTAAATAAAAAAGATTATCAAGAATTATTTCAAAAATTGTTACAAGAATGGAACAAAGCTTTTACGTTAAATCACGAATTATTAGATATTGACATAGTAGAAATTGAAGAAATAGACAAGTATTACTTTTATATCAATCGCCTGATGCTGGACTGTCAAAAAAGTGCAGTTAAGGTTTCTGCGGTTTGGGAAGAAATTGAAGATCGAATGCTACGAGTTCCGTAATGAATGCTAAGTTGCGACGCTTGGGCTTAACGGCGGAAATCCTGACATGGTAAAAACATAGTCAGTATCCTTTGAGAAAAATTTCCTCTGAAATAGTGATTTCTTGCTTTTTGTAGGGAATACTGGCTATAAGTATGGAGCTTAGACTGTAATTTTATGACCTATTCCTCTTCTAAAAAAACCCGTGCAGTTGCTCTCCGCAATTATTTCTCTCCCTTCGGTAATAAATTAGTTGCGGGGGGTCACGTTGCCCCAGAAGAACTTCAACAAGCCTTAGTCCAAATGCGAAAGACGGGGCGTTCTTTACCGCAGGAAATTCAAGAAATTACAGGTAAAGCCCTTTCTCCCGAACTGGTTCGACAGTACAAAAAGCATCAACTCTTTGAACTAAAAATCCTCTACGGCGTTGATAGCGTCGATCCAGAAGTTAGCCCGATCGCGAGTCGCGAGATGGCCAACTTAATTCAAAACCTGATCCCGTTGGATACCTGCCGTCGTTATAAACTCGTTCCCCTAGCGCAACAAAAAACGGAACCACCCAGTGTTTTGATCGCAATGGTCGATCCCGATGACTTAGCCGCTCAAGATGAATTGTTGAGGATTTTGCGCTTTAAAGGGCTAGAAATGCGCCGTTTAGTTATCACTCAAGAAGACTTTGATCGGCTTCTAGAGGAATACTACGGGATGCAAGAAGTTTTAGAAGAAGAACAGAAGAAAAAAGAAAAAGAAAAAGAAATTGAAAAATTAGCCGATATTACTGATATTGTTGGCTCTTTTGATAATTTATTGCAAGAAGGCCCAGCAGATGATGCCGATTCCTTAGATTCCAAAGAAGCTAATCAAGCTCCTGTTATTAATTTGGTCAACAAAATTTTAGCTAAAGCTCTTCAAGAAGGAACATCCGATATTCACATTGAACCCCAGGAAGAAACCCTAAAAATTCGTTTCCGTAAAGATGGGGTACTCCACCAAGCCTTTGATCCCCTTCCTCGTAAGTTAACTCCTGCGGTTGTGGCTCGTTTCAAAATTATGGCTGATATGGATATTGCCGAACGCCGCGCTCCCCAAGATGGCAAAATCCGCCGATTGTACCAAGGTCGTAAGGTCGATTTTCGGGTTAATACCATTCCCAGTCGTTACGGTGAAAAGGTCTGTTTACGGATTCTCGATAACTCCGCCACCCAATTAGGGCTAGATAAACTGATTACCAATGAAGAAACCCTGCAAACCGTTCGGGAATTGGCCGGTCGTCCCTATGGCCTGTTTTTAGTAACAGGGCCAACGGGTTCAGGAAAATCAACGAGTTTGTACTCGGTCTTAGCTGAACGCAATTCCCCAGGCGTTAACATCAATACCGCAGAAGATCCGATTGAGTATGCATTACCTGGTATTACCCAAGTGCAGGTCATTCGGGAAAAAGGCATGGATTTCTCCTCGATTCTAAGAGCTTTTATGCGTCAAGACCCCGATGTCATCCTAGTAGGAGAAACGCGAGACAAAGAAACCGCAAAAACGGCTATTGAAGCTGCCTTAACTGGACACTTAGTCTTAACCACCTTACATACCAATGACGCAGCAGGCGCGATCGCTCGATTAGATGAGATGGGCGTTGAACCCTTCATGGTATCGGGGGCTTTATTAGGAGTATTGGCCCAACGGCTCATGCGAAAAGTCTGCACCGAATGCCGCATTGCCTATAATCCCAGCCGCGAAGAACTGATGCGCTTTGGTTTTAGTGTTTCCAATCCAGAGCAGGTAACGTTTTATAAAGCTAATTCCCTCTCTCCTGAAGAAATTAACGAAGCTCGTGCCGACGGAACTTTATGCTCCAAATGTAATGGTAGTGGTTATAAAGGACGGGTTGGGGTCTATGAGGTTATGCGGAATTCAGAAAAAATTGCTGCCCTAATTAATGAAGGAGCAACAACGGATCGTATTAAGGATTGTGCAGTAGAAGAGGGAATGGTGACTCTGTTGGCCTATAGTTTAAATTTAGTCCAAGAAGGCTACACGACCTTAGAGGAAGTAGAGCGCGTTACCTTCACCGATACGGGCTTAGAATCTGAATTACGGGCAAAACGAAAGAGTTCTTTAACTTGTCAGACTTGCCAAGCGGAACTTCAACAAGAATGGCTGGACTGCCCCTATTGTATGACTCCGCGATTTACTTCTTAATTTTTATGACTTACTGAATCGTGTACGAAATATTACTGTTCTCAATACTAGAAAAATTGATGTATAACTTGTACAAGCTGGCTTATTCATCCATATCAAACTGAATTTTTTATTGAATTTTGACTTTTTCTTTTGCAACCATAGGAGAATCAATCAATGGCCGCAGACTATTTAATTGAGGATTTAATGGAACAACTGGTGGAAATGGGGGGTTCCGATATGCACATTCAAGCAGGTGCCCCCGTTTATTTCCGCATTAGTGGTAAGCTCAACCCCATTAATGAAGAAATTTTAACGCCTCAAGATAGCCAAAAATTGATTTTTAGTATGTTAAACAATTCCCAACGAAAGGAGTTGGAACAGAATTGGGAATTGGATTGTTCCTATGGGGTTAAGGGATTAGCTCGATTTCGGGTCAATGTTTACAAAGAGCGGGGTTGCTACGCAGCTTGTTTGCGAGCTTTGTCTTCAAAAATTCCTAACTTTGAACAATTGGGTCTACCCACCATCATGCGGGAAATGGCAGAACGGCCCAGAGGTTTAATTCTCGTCACAGGTCAAACGGGCTCAGGAAAAACCACCAGTTTAGCTGCCGTTTTAGATTTAATTAATCGGACTCGCGCTGAGCATATTCTCACCATTGAAGATCCCATTGAATACGTTTTTCCCAATATTAAAAGCCTGTTCCATCAACGGCAAAAAGGCGAAGATACCAAGAGTTTTGCTAATGCCTTAAGAGCAGCCCTACGGGAAGATCCCGATATTATTCTGGTAGGGGAAATGCGGGACTTAGAAACAATTTCTTTGGCAATTAGTGCAGCAGAAACGGGTCACTTAGTCTTTGGAACCTTACACACCAATTCAGCAGCAGGAACCATTGATCGGATGTTGGATGTGTTTCCCCCAATTCAACAACCCCAAATTCGAGCCATGTTATCTAACTCGCTCTTGGCGGTATTTAGTCAAAACTTAGTCAAGAAAAAAGCCCCAAAACCAGGGGAATTTGGTCGAGCAATGGTTCAGGAAATTATGATCGTTACGCCTGCGATCGCCAACCTGATTCGAGAAGGAAAAGCCGCCCAAATCTACTCTTCGATTCAAACAGGGGCAAAATTGGGAATGCAGACAATGGAACAAGGTTTAGGAAATCTTGTTGTGGCTGGGGTGATCTCTTTAGAAGAAGCCTTGTCGAAGAGTGCCAAACCCGATGAATTACAACGACTCGTGGGTGGAGCTGTTCCTTCTGCTGCGCCTGCGAAGATGAAGGGTCGTTAAATCGCTCAATCATTAATGTATGACCGAATTTTATTTTCTCTAAAATTTTCGATAGTTCAATAGGAAGAGTAAGCTATGGCTACCTTTGTAGCTCAGGTTAAAGATAATAAAGGGAATATTTCTAAGCGTAAAGTTGATGCTGCATCGCCTGAGCAGGCCCGCATGATTCTCAGGCAACAGTACGCGGCGATCGGCTCGATTAAACCTGCTGCTGGAGATATTAACCTTGAATTTCTAGAAGCCCTGTTAAATAAAGTCTCGGTTAAAGACATGGCCGTTTTTTCTCGCCAATTCTCGGTCATGATCAATGCAGGGGTCGCGATCGTCCGTTGCTTAGGCGTTTTGTCGGAACAATGCCCTAATCCCAAATTAAAAAAAGCATTGCTTGGGGTAAGTGCAGAAGTCCAACAGGGAACCAACTTATCCGAATCGTTGGGAAAATATCCCGATTGTTTTGATCAACTCTACGTCAGTATGGTTGAAGCAGGGGAAACAGGGGGTGTGTTAGATGAGGTATTAAACCGCTTATCTAAACTCCTAGAAGACATGGCTCGTCTACAAAACCAAATTAAGTCAGCAATGGCCTATCCTGTTGCCGTTGGATTTTTAGCCGTTGTAGCATTTTTAGGAATGACAATTTTTCTTATTCCTGTATTTGCTAATATTTTTCAGGATTTAGGAACAGAACTACCCGCTTTAACCCAATTTATGTTGGATTTAAGTAGCTTTTTACGAAGTCCTTTAGCGGTTCTACCTGTAATTGGTATTGCACTAGCAGTCTTCTTTTTTAAGAAATATTACGCTACTCCCGTCGGGCGTTTGCAAATTGATGGGATAATGTTGAAAGTTCCTCTTTTTGGCCCCCTCAATGAAAAGGTTGCCGTTGCGCGCTTTTGTCGGGTGTTTGGAACTTTAACCCGTTCAGGGGTTCCCATTATGCAATCCTTGGAAATTGTTTGCAATACTATTCCCAATAAAGTCATTGCCAACGCGATCGCGGATGCTCGGTCTGAAATTCAACAGGGGGGAGTAATGAGTTTAGCCTTACAACGGAGTAAGGTTTTTCCTTCCTTAGCAGTTCAAATGATTAGTATTGGGGAGGAAACAGGAGAACTAGACTCTATGATGATGAAAGTGGCGGATTTCTACGAAGATGAAGTAGAGCAAACCGTTAAAGCCTTAACCAGTATTATTGAGCCTTTAATGATGGTATTTATTGCAGGGATGGTAGGGACAATTTTGTTATCCATGTATTTACCCATGTTCAAAATCTTTGAAAACATGGTCTAAGCCGAAGAAAAATACTTGATTTTAGCTTTATTATCGCCAGGAGTTGGTGATTAGTATTCACTAGCTCCTACTTTTTTTAATATTTCTACTATATTGGAATATTGATTAAACGCCGCCAACATTAAGGCCGTATAACCTCCCCGATTTTTAGCATTTAAATTAATAGACGGAATTTGAATTAAGTCTTCCACAATCTCTTCATAACCTCGATGGCTGGCCCACATTAATGCGGTTGCCTGAGTGGAATCGGTGAGGTTAACATCAGCTCCTGCTTGTAAAAGGATTTCAACTAGTTCGCGATCATCGAGATCAGCAGCTTTCATGAGTAAGGTTTTGCTATCCGAAAAACGGGCATTAGGATCTGCCCCTGCTTGTAATAAAAGATAAACGATTTTGTGTTGCTGATTTTTGACCGCAAGAGTTAACGGAGTTTCTTCCTCATTGGCAAGATGGGGATTCGCGCCTACCCGTAATAGCTGATCAACAATTTCAGGGTGATCCTGTAAGATCGCAATGATTAGGGGCATATCGCCTAAATGATTGCGGTGGTTAACGTCCGCGCCTAAAGTTAACAAGGTCGAAACAACACCCTGATGACCTTCTAAACACGCTAAATGTAACGCCGTATCTCCGTTTTCATCTTCTGTATTAATATCCAATCCTGCTTGAATTAAGACTTTAACGAATTCAGCTTGCCCCTCACCTGCGGCTGTCATCAAAGCATCTACAGTTAATTTCACGCCAAATTTTTGTAGTATTTCCAAAATGGCAATATTACCCTGTTGAGCGACAAGGCTTAACGGCGTTTCTCCAGCCTGATCTGATTGGTTAACATCTGCGCCCTGTTCTAACAGTAATTTAACCACTTCTTTTTGCGCTAAACGAATTGCTAAGGTTAGTACATTCCCTTGATTCGGATTGGCTCCACATTGCAGTAAGGTGGCAATCGTTGCTAGGTTCTTACTTTGAATGGCCAGTTTTAAGGCACTATCCTCTTGCTTGTCGATTAAATTGGGATTAGCTCCTGCTGTTAGTAAAGACTGAACGATCGCGCTATGACCTTTATAAGCCGCAACCATAAGAGCAGTACTATCATCGTCATTAACTGCATCTAACCTTACCCCAGCCGTAATGAGGCGATCGCAGATTTCAACCCGATTATGGGCAGCCGCTAACATCAACGGCGTAATCTTATGAGGAGGTTTTGCTTGATTGACATCGGCTCCCGCGCTGAGCAATAAATTAACCATGTCAAGCTGATTATTAACGACTGCATACATTAACGGCGTAGTTTGAGCGCGATCGCAGTAATTAACATCCACCCCGTCGTTAAGCAATTGCTGAACTGCTATTACATCTCCTGCTCGAACCGCTTGCAATAATTGAGACTCGCGCTGAACCACCTGAACCTTACCCCACAGATTTAAACTGTCTTATTGTACGGTTTTGGGTAAAGCTTAAAAATAATAAAGGCACGAAAGCCGTGCCTCTGGTCGTAAACCGTGAATCAGAAATTATTTTTTTGAGGCAAGCAGCATCATCATGTTACGGCCTTCTTTCTTCGGGGCTTGTTGAATATCCGCCACTTCTTGCAGGTCTTTGGCCATGCGGTCTAGTAAACTTTCTGCTAAATGGGCGTGCTGGATTTCGCGACCTCGGAAAGTAATAGTAACTTTGACCTTATCCCCTGCTTTCAAGAAACGTTGCGCCTGATTGATTCGCACTTGATAATCGTGTTCATCAATTTTGTAACGCATTTTCACTTCTTTGACATCGGCAGTGTGTTGTTTTTTCTTAGCTTCCCTGGCTTTTTTCTCTTGTTCAAACTTATATTTGCCGTAGTCCATAATACGACAAACGGGAGGGGCCGCCGTTTCACTAACCAACACGAGATCAAGCTCTTGCTCTTCGGCAATTTTTAAGGCTTCATCAGGGGTGAGGATGCCTAATTGGGAACCGTTGCTATCAATAACGCGAATTTCAGGAAAACGAATTCGTTCGTTAATTTTCGGTAAATCGCGCTGATTACGTTTTTTGTCGACTAGAGGTGTGTTTTGCAAATCTCGAACCAAGTAATTATGTAGATGTAAGTGAAAATAAATTATTTGACTATTAATAGCTATTCTACCGAGTCTTTAGAGATTTAGGTCTTAATTTTTCTTTAACTTTATTAATGCCTTAATTCCCCACTCACAATAGCTTTAAGCCCGCCCCAAGCGGAGTTAGCGGATCAGCCGCGATCGCGGATGGTGTCCGTTAAAATTAAGAACAATGTAAAGTTTTATAAATGGAAGCCGTGCTTGAAGTAACCTCCTGGCAAAAGCGAATTGGCCACCAACGGGATTGGGTCTGGCGGGGCTGGCAAACTCGTTATAGTTTTCTCCATCCTCGCGATCGCCAAAGGGCAAGTCAACCGCCGATCATTTTGTTACATGGGTTTGGTGCGTCTATCGAACATTGGCGACAGAATATTGCAATCTTAAGCCAATCCTCTAGCGTTTATGCCTTAGATTTGTTGGGATTTGGGGGATCTAAAAAAGCGGATACCCAATACAGCGTTTATCTCTGGACACGGCAGGTTTACGATTTTTGGCGGACTTTTATTAATCAGCCCGTCATTTTAGTAGGCAATTCCATTGGTTCATTGGTCTGTCTGACTGCGGCCTATAACTATCCTGAAATGGTGGCAGGGATTTCGATTTTAAGCTTGCCCGATGTCGCCATTCGCCAAGAAGCCATTCCAAAACCCTTACAACCAATTGTCATGAGTATCGAAGGGCTATTTGCGTCACCCTGGCTTTTAAAAGGCTTATTCCGTTTTTTGCGTCAACCCTCGGTGATTCGTCGTTGGGCGGGAGTTGCCTATGTTAAGCAAACAGCAGTCAATGAAGAATTAGTGGAAATCTTAACTCGACCTGCTCATGACCCAGGAGCCGACACGACCTTTTATCGTTTGTTTGATGCCGTGCGATCGCCGAATTTTGCCCCACCTGCCAAGATGGTTTTACCGAGCCTAGAAATTCCTGTTTTACTCATTTGGGGACTACAAGACCGCATGGTTCCTCCTGCTTTGGCCGAAGTATTCGCCAAACTCAATCCCCATATTGAATTGGTGGAATTAGCAGGGGTTGGCCATTGTCCTCAGGATGAATGCCCTGAGCAATTTAACCCGATTTTGCAAAATTGGATAAAAACCCGCTTTGGCTATCAAGTCAGCTAAATTTAAAAAAATATCCCTCCTTAAGGCAATAAAGAAGGAACATGACGATTGCAGTCAAAAATTCAATAGCTATCGTTAGGCAATAAAGCTAGCCGTTAACGACTTCTCCGCCATTAACGTGAATCACTTGCCCCGAAAGATAGGAGGCATCATCAGACGCTAAAAACACGTAACTCGGAGCGACTTCTTCGGGTTGTCCTGCTCTGGCCATGGGGACTTGTGCCCCAAACTTTTCAATTTTTTCTTCGGGGAAAGTAGAAGGAATCAACGGTGTCCAAATTGGGCCAGGGGCAACGGCATTAACCCGAATCCCTTGGGGAACTAAATTTTGAGACAAAGAACGGGTAAAGGCAACGATCGCGCCCTTGGTGGAGGAATAATCCAACAGTTGGGGGCTACCCTTATAGGCCGTCACCGAAGTGGTGTTAATGATGGCACTGCCAGGATGTAAATGTTTCATCGCAGCTTTCGTCAGATAAAACATCGAGAAAATATTGGTTTGAAAGGTGCGCTCTAACTGTTCTTTAGAAATATCTTCAATGCTATTTTGGGGATGTTGTTCCGCTGCATTATTAACCAAGATATCGAGCTTGCCAAAGGTTTCAACCGTTTGTTCTACGGCTTGTTGACAGAAGTTTTCATCCGTAATGTCACCCGCGATCGCCAATGCTTTTTTGCCGTATTGTTCGACTAAATTTTTGGTTTCTTCGGCATCTTCATGTTCTTTTAAATAAACAATGGCCACATCTGCCCCCTCTTTGGCAAACGCGATCGCCACCGCACGACCAATACCACTATCGCCCCCCGTAATCAGAGCCGTTTTATCCTGTAATTTACCACTGCCTTGATATTGGGGTTTATCCGACTGAGGCTTAGGTTGCATTTGAGATTCAATCCCAGGCGGTTCTTGTTGCTGAGGAGGCTGTAACGGTTGCTGCTTTGTCTGACTCATAAATTTATCCTCAAAATTGCTAAATAACCATTCATCAAGGAAAAATCTTGGATCAAAAAATCAATCCAAGATGCTCAGTGTTAACTTAATAAACACTCCACTCCCAACACCAGCCTTTTCAGTTGATCTTGAAAATTAATTCCTAACCCTTCGCAAGGAAAGATCGTTTCTGACTATTCGTTTTTAAGATAACGATTATTTAGGGATGCCATACCTTTCTTTGGAGAGAATTATTAATTTATTTAATCAATCTGATGATGTAGTTTTTTATTTAAATTTAGGTTTTATAATTAATGACCAATTTTTTAATAAAAATATTAAATATTATTAATTTATTCTTAATATTTTGATTGATTTGATGAGTTATGATAAGTCTTTTTTAAAATTAAAATTATAAAATAAATATTTTTTTAATTAATTTTTAATTCTATATGGAGTAAGAGTATTAATAGTACTAAGCATTTTTGATTAAAAAATTAATTTTTGGACGTTAATCATGAGCAATATTCCGAAAATTTTAGCCTTTGCAGGGAGTGCCCGTCAGAACTCGTTTAATAAAAAGCTGGTCAAGTTAGCAGCAGAGGGGGCACAATTAGCGGGTGCACAAGTAACCTATGTGGATCTTAGAGAGTTGCCTATGCCTTTATACGATCAAGATTTAGAAGCAGAGCAGGGGTTCCCCGAAACCGTTAAGCAATTCAAAGCATTACTCAAAGCCAATCAAGGTTTTTTAATTGCTTGCCCTGAATACAATAGCTCTATTACACCGCTTCTAAAAAATTCAATTGACTGGGCTTCTCGTCCTGAACCGAATGAACCCGGTCTGGTGTGTTTTCGGGATAAAGTTGCTGTTCTGATGAGTGCTTCCCCTGGAGTATTAGGAGGCTTACGGGGATTGGTTCATGTCCGCGCCATTTTAGGGAACATTGGGGTTATCGTACTGCCTGATCAAAAAGCGATTCCTAACGCGAATGAAGCTTTTGATGATTACGGCAATCTAAAAAATGAGCAGCAACAGCGAGAGATCTATCAGCTTGGCAACAAATTAGCGACTGTGGTTTCTAAATTAATTTAAATAAGGATTGTCATCAGTAACATGAGTCAATTTTCAATACGAATGACATTCCTTATTGACTGCTAAGAAGAAACTTAACCAGGAATAATCTGGCAGGCCCTGGTGTAGTAATTTAATCGATCTTGGAGTCCGTTGGCGGGATCTCGTCCATTGACTCTGGCGGAGATCTGACGACAGGTAAAGCCTCTATCAACTAATCCATTAATTTTGTTGTTGTACCACCAAAAACCAGCACTGGTGAAAGGATAAGTAACGGCAACATAATTTACCCCATCCATGACTTTGGGATCGCCTAAATAATTGGCAAAGGCTTGATAATTAGCCCGTCCAGTTAATTGGATTGCACCTGCACCTTTATATTTTGGGCCATCGCCTGGCTGAGTATTACCTAAATCTTTTCGATTCTCGTAAGCCCATCCAGAGGCTAATTCCTTGAACCACTTCAACCCACCTGATTCATGGGCAACTTGAGCCATAAAATGACGAATACGAGCAGGGGTTGTAATATCAAAGCGGCGTAGGCAGTTATTAAGATCTTCTAAATCATCATATTGAATGGCACGTCCGCAAATTGCTTCTACCTGGGCTTTGCTGATGTAATCAACCGTCGTAACCATCTCGATCGCGTCGGGTTTGAGCTTGAGTAATTCACACCAGGTATTTTCATCGACGATACCATTCGGCGTTAAACCCACTGGTGAATATTTGCATTGTGATTGAGGCCGAGCGGTTTGGAATTTTTTAACGCCCGCTTCGGTATTGTTCCCAAAATTGCCATCAATATCATTTTTGTTGAGAATGCCCCAATTCATTAATTGAGATTGTAAGCGTTCGACTAAAAAGCCATCATCCCCTTTTTTGAGGACAGTTAATTTTTCACCCATAAAGTTTTAAGTCTCCTAGAATGACGCGATCGCGTTTTAAATTATGGTGAGATCAATTAAATCCTTTCTTTTAGCAATGCTTCATTAAGGGAAGATTAAACTTTTTAGAAACCAGTTTATTGAGAATTTCCAAAGAAGTTGATTACGCGATCGCCGAAGTTCCCTAACAGTCGTAACAACATTTAGGGAAATGGAGTTTAATGATAGGCTGGTAAAGGATTAGCATGGATTGACCATTGCGACCGTAACGATTAATTGCAAAAGGAAAACAAACAACAATGGCACGTTTAGCTCTGCTGAGTGTATCGGATAAAACAGGCTTAATTGAACTCGCTCGTCAGTTAGTGGAAGAATTTCAGTTTGATATCATCAGCAGTGGCGGAACGGCTCAGGCATTAAAGGACGCAGGCTTGCCCGTTACCAAAGTGAGTGACTATACAGGCTCGCCCGAAATTTTAGGCGGACGGGTGAAAACGCTTCATCCCAAAATTCATGGCGGCATCTTAGCGCGTAAAGATTTAGCCCAAGACTTAGCCGATTTAGAAGCCAATGGCATTCGTCCTTTAGATTTAGTGGTCGTTAACCTCTATCCCTTTGAACAAACCATTGCTAAACCCAACGTAACGGTCGCTGAAGCGGTTGAACAAATTGATATTGGTGGCCCTGCTATGATTCGCGCAACGGCCAAGAATTTTGCCCATACGACTATTTTGTCTAATCCCAATCAGTACGAGCGTTTTCTGGCTGCCCTACGGGAAAATGGCGATATTCCCTTATCCTTGCGTCAACAATTTGCAGGAGAAGCCTTTGCCCTAACCAATGCCTATGACCAAGCGATCGCGACCTATTTCGCCGGATTAAATAATGATGCCCCTCAACGTTACGGTTTAAGCGGAACCCTGGTGCAGACCCTCCGTTATGGCGAAAATCCCCATCAAAGTGCCGCTTGGTATCAAACAGGAACCCAGACTTCAGGTTGGTCTAGCGCAGAAAAACTGCAAGGCAAAGAATTAAGTTATAACAATTTAGTGGATTTAGAAGCTTCTCGACGAATTATTGCTGAATTTGATGCTAGTGAACCCGCCGCCGCCATCCTCAAACATACCAATCCTTGTGGCGTTGCTGTGGGCAATAGTTTAGCCAATGCCTACGAAAAAGCCTTTAATGCCGATTCCACCTCTGCCTTTGGCGGAATTGTCGCCTTTAATCAAGCCATTGATGGCGAAACGGCCCAAGCGCTGACCAAAACCTTTTTAGAATGTATCGTTGCCCCTGGTTGCAGCGAGGAAGCCAAAGCCATTTTAGGGACAAAATCCAATTTACGGGTTTTAATTTTGCCCGATCTAACGTCTGGCCCTGCCCAAACCGTCAAAGCGATCGCGGGGGGACTTTTAATTCAAGCCTCCGATGATGTGGTTGATCAAACCGATAATTGGCAAATCGTTACCGAGAAACAACCCACTCCTGAACAATTGGCCGAATTGCTCTTTGCCTGGAAAGTGGCCAAACACGTTAAATCGAACGCCATTGTCGTGACCAAAGATCGAACCAGTTTGGGCGTAGGAGCAGGACAAATGAATCGTGTGGGTTCGGTTGAAATTGCTCTTAAACAAGCAGGCGAAAAAGCTCAGGGTGGATTTTTAGCCAGTGACGGATTCTTTCCCTTTGATGATTCCGTCCGTACCGCAGCCGCAGCAGGAATAACCGCTATTGTTCAACCTGGTGGTTCTCTCCGAGACAAAGATTCTATCCAAGCTGCCAATGAATTAGGGTTAGTCATGGTCTTAACCGGAATTCGCCATTTCTTACATTAATTCGGCTCTGTTTGCTTGGGAACGTTAGAAAATTGAATCTTTTTCGTTGCTCCTGACTTCTAAATTGATGGTTTGAAAAAAAATGCCTAATATCAACCTATATAGCCAATTAGATTGTATTTGACTAAAATAGGGTTGACTTATTATCAAAGTCTAGTATGCTACTAAATTAATGTTTAGATTAGTGTGACTAAAAATTAGTTCCCAAGTCTGCATTAATTGACAGCAGATTGTTGTTCATTTTTTGGGTGATCATTTTGGAGTCAGGAAGTAAGATTACTGTGCCTTCTAGCACCATATTGCAAGATAAAACAGGCAAACCAAGCGATTTAGAACCGTCGTTTGGCAAAGGCGTAATCAAAGTTGCAGGTGGGACTGTTTTGGGCGTTGGACTACTCGCGAGTGCAGCGATCGCCGGTGGATTAGCAGGCTTAGCAATTAGTTTTCGTAATCTTCCTGATGTCCGTAGCTTAAAAACCTACGTTCCTGCCCAAACCAGTTATGTTTATGATGTTAAAGGGCGCGAATTACTCGCATTACACGATGAAGCCCACCGTAAACTCGTCAGCCTAGAGCAGATTTCCCCTAACTTGAAACGGGCGGTCATGGCGATCGAGGATAGTAATTTTTATAATCACCAAGGTATTAATCCCAACAGTATTGGACGGGCCTTACTGGCTAACTTTAGAAGTGGCGGCGTTTCCGAAGGAGCATCCACCCTTTCCATGCAGTTAGTTAAAAATATTTTTCTGTCCAAACAACGAACTTTTACCCGAAAAGCGGCTGAAGCTGTTCTAGCTATTAGGGTTGAGCAAGTTTTTGACAAAAATCAAATTTTAGAAATGTACCTCAATACGATTTATTGGGGACATAACAATTATGGGATTCAAACCGCCGCTGAAAGTTATTTTAACAAACCCGCTTCTAAACTAAATTTGGCGGAATCTGCCATGTTAGCAGGGATGATTCAAGCCCCTGAAGCCTATAGCCCTTTCAATAAATTTAAAGCCGCTAAAGAACGTCAAGAAGTCGTCCTAGACCGGATGGCCAATTTAGGTTGGGTTACGCCTCAAGAAGCAGAAGCCGCTAAAAAAGCAAAATTGAACTTAGGTCAACCGACCGCTTGGCGAGGAAGTAAACTTCCCTATGTAACTGATGCCGTCATTAAAGAGCTAACGGAACGCTTTGGCAAAGAAGCGGTGATTAAAGGGGGAATGCGAATTCAGACAACCGTTGATTATGATCTCCAGAAAAAAGGAGAAGCCGTCGTTCAAAATGCCTATAAGCGTCTACGGGGTAGATTACGCGGTAAGAACTTACAAATTGCGTTAGTCTCTGTTGATCCTCGTACCCATTATATTAAAACCATTGTTGGTGGTGTTGACTACGATAAGAGTCAATTAAATCGTGCTATCCAATCTCGCCGTCAACCCGGTTCTTCGTTTAAACCTTTTGTTTATTACACTGCCTTTGCTTCGGGTCGATATACACCTGACTCGGTTGTTTACGATGGCCCTATCCGTATTCGCGATGGTGCTATTATCTATTCACCTAAAAACTATGGTGGTGGTTTCTCAGGCCCCATGTCGATTCGGAGCGCGCTGGCGGTGTCTCAAAACATTCCCGCTGTTGTGGTGGGGAATAAGGTGGGCATGAATCGGGTCGTTGAAGCCTGTCGTCGGATGGGCATTAAGAGTCCTTTGATGGCAGTTCCCTCCCTTCCATTAGGGTCTGTGGATGTAACCCCGTTGGATATGGCCAGTGCCTATGCGACCTTAGCGAGTAATGGTTGGTACTCAGAACCGACGGTTATTATGCGCGTCACTGATAGCCAGGGTAATGTCTTGTTAGATAATACCCCCAAACCCCAGTTAGTACTTGATCCCTGGGCAGCAGCAAATACGAACTCGATTATGACATCAGTTGTGAACGGTGGAACCGGAAGGGCTGCCTATCTAGGACGACCCACCGCAGGAAAAACAGGAACCACCGATAATGAGCGAAATGTTTGGTTTGTGGGGCATATTCCTCAAATGGCTACGGCAGTTTGGTTGGGAAATGATAACAATGCTCCTCTCGGAAAAGGAATTTCAGGGGGACATTATGCGGCCCCCATTTGGCGTGCTTTTATGAGCCAAGCGGTTAAGGATATGCCCGTAGAATACTTTGCGGCGGCTTCTAAGTTTCCCAAGCCCAAACCTTCAAAATAAACCTAAGTTAACAATAATTAGTCAATTAAACAGTTTTTGGGCGATTAAGTTTGCTCATTCACTCGTTTAATGAATTTCTCAACGATGTTTAACACCAGTTGGGGGATTTCATGTCCCATATTAAATTCGTGGTATTCTACCTCTGCCGCGATCGCGGTTAGGGCATCACGAGCTTGTCGGGCGGCTTGGATCGGCACAACCATATCTTGACGACCATGAACCATCAGAATCGGCGAAATGGAATTTTTTAAAAGATGGGGTTGAAAATGGAGATAACCGCTTAAACAGATTAAACCTGCTAGGGGTAATTCAATTCCCACATCTAAAGTCATGGCACCGCCTTGGGAAAATCCGCCCAAAATCGTGCGTGAGAGGGGAACGCCCGTTTCTGCTTCTAGGGACAATAGCCAGTCTCGGAGTTGTTGACGACTTTCGGCGAGTCCGTCATGGCTTTGGGTTTCTAGCGCATACCAGGATCGACCTGTTGCCAATTCGGGATGAGGAAAAGGCGCATTGGGAAAAAAACACAGATAATGGTCAGATAAATTTAAAATTTGGGCTAAAGGAGCTAAATCATTGGCATCAGCTCCCCAACCGTGAAGTAAAACGAGGAGATGCTGAGGCGGTTGATTTCGGGTGGTGGGGTAAGCGATCGCAGAGAGAGTCAGAAGCGTTATCCTCAAAATGTTATCAATTCCCTATTTTATCCATTTTTTCTGTCCTAAATTTACCCGCACAGAAAAACTACGGCTGAATTGTCTGTTTACCCTACGGTTTCTAATTTTTAAATTGCAGAGTTGGAAGCATTTCGGGAAACGGCTTTTCAATGGGATAATAAATTAGTTTTCTGGATTTAACCCTTACCTTTTCAACCCTCACCCATGACTTCCCAAGCTAAAATCATTGTTCTTGATGATGACCCGACAGGCTCCCAGACGGTTCATAGTTGCCTGTTATTGATGCAGTGGGATGTGGAAACCTTGCGTTTAGGGTTACGGGATGAGGTTCCTATTTTCTTTGTCTTGACCAATACCAGAGCGTTAACGCCTGAAAAAGCCACCCAAGTGACCCGTGAAGTTTGCCAAAATCTGAAATTAGCGTTAGCAGCCGAAAATATTACAGAATTTTTAATTGTTAGCCGTTCAGACTCCACCTTGCGCGGCCATTATCCCATCGAAACCGACGCGATCGCCGAAGAATTAGGCAACTTTGATGCTCATTTTTTAATTCCTGCTTTCTTTGAAGGGGGCCGTATTACCCGTGATAGTGTGCATTATTTAATCATTAACGGTGTTCCTACCCCCGTTCATGAAACCGAGTTTGCCAAAGATTCCGTCTTTGGCTATCATCACAGCTATTTACCCGATTACGTCGAAGAGAAAACCAGCGGCAGAATTAAAGCTAACGACGTTAAACGCTTTTTATTGAACAATATTCGTCAAGATTGTTTACCCGAATTATTGAAACTGCAAAATAATCAATGTGCAGTCGTGGATGGGGAAACACAAACGGATTTAGACCAATTTGCTCAAGCTATTTTAGCCGCCGCCGATCAAGGAAAACGCTTTTTATTCCGTAGTGCAGCTAGTATTTTGACTTCTTTAGCTCAATTAGGGAAACAGCCCTTGGAGCCTGAAGCAATGGCCCAATATAAACCCACAAATAAAACAGGCGTTGTGATAGTGGGCTCCCATGTGAAAAAAACCACCGAGCAATTAAATAATCTATTACAAGAACCCGATGTGATCGGTGTAGAAATTGATGTTACCCGCTTACGAGATTTTCCTGAAAGCCGCGATCAACTCCTCGCTGAAACCTTAGAAAAAATCAATCAAATTCGGCAAGACAATAACACCCCTGTTATTTATACCAGTCGCCAAGAATTAACCTTTGATACCATTCAAAAACGCCTGGATTTCGGTGTGGCGGTTTCTAACTTACTCATGGATATTGTCCGAGGTTTGCCGAAAGATATTAGCTTTTTAATCAGTAAAGGTGGTATTACCTCTAATGATGTTTTAAGTACGGGGCTAAGTCTGCGATCGGCTCGTTTATTAGGACAGATTTTACCAGGCTGCTCAATGGTGACAACGGCCGCGGATCATCCCTTATTTCCCAATTTACCTGTTGTTCTTTTCCCAGGAAATGTGGGTGATGCTCAAGGATTAGCGACCGTTTATCGTCGTTTGAATCGAGCTAAGGCTTAAGCATTGGCTTCTGTTTGTACGGCAGTTACCCCTTGCACCGATCGCGCGGCTTCTGTTGCTCTGTCCAGAATACTCTTGGCATCTTCGTTATAGCGGAGTATGACCGAACTGCCTGATTGAGCCACCCATAGGCCGACATTATCAGAAATATCAGCATCGTCCAAGGCTTTAGCAACTCGTTTCGCAAGCCCATTTTCGTCAAAATTTCCATCAAATCCAACTTTATAGGGCGGGATGGATTGTTGTTGTGCGACCTGATTGACGGCAATAGGTGGGGCTGAGGCGGCTTTTTCTTCTTCATGTTTTCCAAACAATTTACTCAGAAAACCCATAAATTTATTTCCTCTAATTTGTTAAAATTGCATCAAAAAATAGGCATTAAAATTTGATTAATTATAGTCTTAATCCTAATGCCCCCTATTTGTCAGTAAAACGCCAATTTGATAAATAAGTCTCTATCTAATGGCTAGGTTTATAAAATTGAAGGGCAGATTTTAATAAGGATAAAAGAGGAATTCGGCTATGGTAAGAGAAAATTAGATATTTAGAAAAATGGCTCAGTCGCCGTTAATAGCTGTTAGTAACTCTTTAACAAAAGTGTTTATTTTAAACCATCAATTTCTTGTAACAACCAAAATCCTGCAAAGGATTCGGAATTAGGGCCTGATTGAATGGCTAAAAAATGGACATTTTGAGCGTTTGCCTTGGCTTGTTCAAATCCTTTTGCTTCTGCTAGGGTACTCGGATCATTCATATTGGCAATAATCCAACTATCACTAGCTCCTGTATCTAAACGAATTAAGGGATTAGGCATTTCATTGAATTTCAGATAATTTAGCTCTAGCCCTGATAACCAAGCCGCAAAGGGTAAGGCACGGGGCGTAAATAAAATTAACCCTGGAATACGGGTACGGCCAGTTAATCCTAATGAATCTAAAGGAAAGGATTCTCCAAAGCCGATATCCCATTCCGCCATGTCCTGAAAAGCTTCTGCTTCTAAACTGACTAGGGCCCACTGATCCCCGCGATCGCCGCGAATGGCATCGGGTAAAAAAATCGGACTTAATTCCAGGTATTGTACCGAAGCGGGTTGGGCTAATTTTTCATCAAAACCTTCTTGCTGGGGATAAAAATCTTTTAGCCGTTCTTCTAACCAACGGTAAAGGGTATAGGTGCGTCGACTAGGGGCGGGCGGAATGCCGAGATCCTCACAGGCTTTGGTGATCATGTTATTCATTTGTCGCCGAAAGAAGCGGATTTTTTGGGGGGCAACTCCGGCTTCAGCGATCGCGGCTTCAATGGCCTGTTTAAGCCAAACGGAATTAACGGTCGTGCTAGGGCAAAATTGGCTATAGCGGAAGAGGGAATCGGGCGATCGCGTAATCGATAGGGGAGCTTCACAGATGACAACTTCCCATAATTTTTTCTGCCGTTCATCTAAAATTGGACGCGAATAAAAATCTAGTTCCCAAACAGTAGCCATTTTTTTAGCAAACTCCTTTTAAATTCCTATTTATCAGTGTCCCATGAGTGTCGCACGACTGAGTGATAGGCGGGGTAGTTTGCCATCCGCGATCGCCCTAAATTTAAAGACAGATCAACTCATTTTGAAGGGAAGACGATGTTCTTCAACCTCTTTTCCTAAAATGCTATGAGAAAATAGAGAACATTGACCATCAGGGCATAAATCCTGCAATTCTACAAAAACCGAATCAATATCCCAAATATCTTGGCAATATTCCCGGATAGACCGATCCGAGGAAAATTTTCCCATCCGAGCCACATTGAGAATAGACATTTTCGACCAATGATCTGGGCTTTGATAGGTTTGGCTCACTTGATTTTGACATTCCACATAGGATTGGAAATCTGCTAATAGGAAATAGGGATCGGCATAGAGCAAAGAATCAGTTAAGGGATGGAATAAATTGGGATCTCCATTAGCAAAAAAGCCAGAGTTAATCAGATCAATAACGGCTTTTAATTCCTCGTTGTGTTGATAATAATCCCAAGGGCGATAACCTTCTTGCTGTTTTTTTAATACTTCTTCGGCTTTTAAACCAAACAGGAAAAAGTTCTCTGCACCGACCTCTTCACGAATTTCCACATTAGCTCCGTCTAAGGTTCCAATCGTTAAAGCTCCATTCATCGAAAACTTCATGTTCCCTGTTCCCGAAGCTTCTTTTCCTGCGGTGGAAATCTGTTCTGATAAATCTGCTGCTGGATAAACCCGTTGCCCTAATTTGACATTGTAGTCACTCAGGAAAACGACCTTCAGGCGATCGCGGATATGTGGATCACGGTTGATCATATCGGCCACGGAGTTAATAAACTTAATGATTAACTTCGCCATGAAGTAACCTGGAGCCGCTTTTCCGCCAAAAATAAAGGTTCGAGGCGCAATGTCTAAATCAGGATTATTTTTTAACTGTAGATACAAATGAATAATATGCAGTACATTCAAATGTTGCCGCTTATATTCATGAATCCGTTTTACCTGAACATCAAAAATTGAATCAGGATCGACAATGATGCTATTTTTCTGTTCGATGTAACGGGCTAAATCCTGTTTTACACTGCGTTTAATCTGCCGCCATTGGGAACGGAATTGACTATCTTCGGCACAACTTTCTAACTGTCTTAATTGATCTAGATTTTTGATCCAACTGTCTCCAATTTTGTCCGTAATTAATTGGCTTAATTTGGGATTACTCAAAACAATCCAACGGCGCGGTGTTACTCCATTGGTTTTATTACTAAATTTATGGGGCCAAAGTTCATAAAAATCTCGCAATGTCGTTTCCGTTAGCAACTTAGAATGCAATGCCGCAACCCCATTAATGGCATGGGAACCCACACACGCTAAATTGGCCATCCGCACATATTTTTCCCCTGTTTCATCAATGAGTGATAAACTCGCTAATTTTTGAGGATTATTAGGATAGCGCAGACGTACCTGATCCAGAAAGCGTTGATTGATTTCATAGATAATTTCTAAATGACGCGGCAACAGCGATCCAAATAGTTTTAATGACCATTTTTCTAAGGCTTCAGGCAAAAGTGTATGATTGGTGTAGCTCAAGGTTTTTTGGGTAATTTCCCAAGCTTTTTCCCAAGATAAGTGATGCTCATCCACTAAAAGCCGCATTAATTCGGCTACACTAATGGCAGGATGGGTATCGTTAAGTTGCACCGAAAAGTTTTCTGCAAAGGTTTCCAAAGAATCGCGCTTAAACAAGTGAATGCGAATCATGTCCTGTAGAGAACAGGAAACAAAGAAAAATTGCTGCATTAGTCGTAGTTCTTTGCCTTGGATTTGTTCATCGTTGGGATAAAGAACTTTTGTGATATTCTCTGAAGCCACCTTATCGTTAACGGCTCCATAGTAATCTCCAATATTAAAACGTTGGAAATCAAAGGATTCTGCCGCTTCTGCTTTCCAGAGCCGCATGGTATTAGCTGTATGTACTTGATAACCCAAAATGGGGGTATCGTAGGGAACGCCCTGAACTTCTTGGTTAGGAACCCAACGTACCCGATATTCGCCATCATCGTCAGTGTAGGATTCCGTATGACCCCCAAATTTAACTTTAACCGCCGCTTCAGGTCGGGCTAATTCCCAGGGGTTGCCATACTGTAGCCATTTATCGGTAATTTCGATTTGCCAACCGTCTTTAATGACTTGATCAAAAATGCCAAATTCGTAGCGGATGCCGTAGCCGATCGCGGGAATTTCCAAAGTCGCTAAAGAGTCCATATAACAGGCTGCTAAACGGCCTAAGCCCCCATTGCCCAAACCAGGTTCTTCTTCCAGATTGATTAATTCTTCTAAATCTAAGCCTGATTCTTCTACCGCTTGCTTAACAGGCTCCCAAATTCCTAAATTTATCAAGTTATTGCCTAAATGGGGCCCCACTAGGAATTCAGCCGAAAGATAGCAAACAATCTTATTATCGGTTGTGAGATAGGTTTGATTGGTATTGAGCCACCGTTGGAGTAGGCGATCGCGGATGGTATAGGCCAACGCCATATAGCAATCATGTTTCGTCGCAACGCCAGGAAATTTCCCTTGAACATAAAAAAGATTGTCAGCCAGGGCGCGTTTAAGCGTAACGATACTTAAACCTGTGCGGTCATCTTCAACCGTAACTTGATGGGGCAGGGGCGTTAACAAATCCATAGATAGTCCAATCGTGGTGAGTGTAAGCAATTTAAAAATGAATAGGAACTAAGAAAAGCCGTAATTTTAAGTTTTAGCTAATTAGATTAATAAAAAATCTTCTTGTTGTGATTTGTCGCTTTATAGCAACAAAAATCGGCTTAAAATCAATATAGGATCATGTATAGGTAAAAAACATTTGCCCTTAATCTTAAGGGTAACTTTTATTTTTTTATCTGAACTTAAGGCTTTTTTCGGATTATTTTTAAGCTTCGGTTAAGGTTGAGGACTTTCTGAGGGCGGAATCACCTCAATCGGTTGGTTAACTTGGGGCGGATTCGGTTTTGCATCGTTCGCGATCGCGGATTCAGGTTTCGGTTCCATCTGGCTAGCTTCAGGAGCAGAAACCCCAGGATCAGAAGCATTAGGAGGAGTAACTTCACTGTTTGAACTCTCAGCAGTAGAAGCTTCAGGCTTAACCCCATCAGTCGGTTTAGCGAGGTTCTCCTGTTTGGATTTCAAAATCTTAGTTGCGGTAGTTTCTTGAGTCGGTTCAGTCGTTTTTTCAGGCGATCGCGTCTCCGAAGCCGGCTGTTCAGGCGTTACGGGCGGCGTAGTAGATGACTCCGATTGGGATTCCTTTACATTTGGAGACGTTGGATTAGAATGATTGGTTAATTCATTAGAATTAGGGATAGATGATCGACATTCAGAAGACTGCAAACCCAGCCGACAGCGTAATTCTTCCCGCGCTAACGAAACAAAAATACCTGTTATTGAAACTATCAGGGCAACAACAGTAATTAAATTCCTCATATCCAGCAATGGTCTCCCTAGCCTGTCTCGTTCCTATTTTAAAAAAGAGTTTTCCTCATTGCCTGAAGACTCAATCCCAAAACAAGATGTTTCATCGGCCTTAGCTGCTTTCTCGTTTGTCTCGATTCCAATGGACACTATTCTGTGAATTTTGGCAATCTTCTAGTCAATTCTTTCTGAGAAAGGTTAACATAAGTTAACAAGCACTCATGGATTGTCCTGATTTATCTTTTAATCCCCTAAATAATCATCCTATCTCTAATCTCTAGGAGACATACCGCGTGAACAAAAATAATAAAAAATGGCGTAATGCTGGGTTATATGCACTACTTTTAATTGTAGTTCTGGCTCTAGCTTCCGCATTTTTAGACAGGCAGCCCCAAAGCCGAGAAGTCTTAACCTATAGCGATTTTATAAATCAAGTTGAAACTAAAAAAATTGATCGGGTAAATCTCAGTGCAGACCGAACCCAAGCGCAAGTTCCTAACCCATCGGGTGGACAGCCTTTCCTCGTTAACCTGCCCAATGACCCCGACCTTATTAATATTCTGACTAAAAACGGTGTCGATATTGCAGTTCAGCCCCAGAGCGATGATAGCTTCTGGTTACGAGTTGCTAGCAGCTTATTCTTACCCATCCTTTTATTAGTAGGTCTTTTCCTCCTCTTGCGTCGTGCCCAAAGTGGCCCAGGTTCCCAGGCGATGAACTTCGGGAAATCCAAAGCCAGAGTGCAAATGGAACCCCAAACCCAAGTGACCTTTGGGGATGTGGCAGGGATTGAACAAGCCAAATTAGAACTGGCTGAAGTGGTTGACTTCCTAAAAAATGCCGACCGTTTCACCGCTATTGGAGCCAAAATTCCTAAAGGGGTCTTATTAGTTGGCCCTCCTGGAACAGGTAAAACCCTCCTCGCTAAAGCCGTTGCAGGGGAAGCAGGCGTTCCTTTCTTCTCGATCTCAGGTTCTGAATTTGTGGAAATGTTTGTTGGGGTTGGTGCATCTCGTGTTCGTGACCTCTTTGAACAAGCCAAAGCCAGCGCGCCTTGTATCGTCTTCATCGATGAAATTGATGCGGTCGGTCGTCAACGGGGTGCAGGTCTCGGTGGTGGTAACGATGAACGGGAACAAACCTTAAACCAACTCTTAACGGAAATG
>CAYZWO010000011.1:0-50877 GCA_964482215.1 uncultured bacterium | reverse complement strand
ACTTTTTTCTCCCCATTTCTATCTCTCTTTACCCTAGACTGATAGATCAGCGATAAATTAAAACGCGATCGCTGTATTTTAAAATTCAAGAAACTTTGGGGCGGGAAGCTTTCCAAATCCACCAACCTGCTAGACAAAGCGTAATATTTCCTAAAACCGTTGTCGCAGCTTGAATAGTGACTAACCAATCTAAATTGGTTGGGTTATCGAAAAAATGCCAAGTACAGGCGCACATGGCACTGATTAAGGCGGGTAACATTCCCCAAGACAAGGCGCGCCAATAATGATTTCCCGTTACTTCTCCATATTTCCACACCAAAGCGATCGCGGCAATCCACTCGATTACACTGGAAACATGAATTATCCAAGTCGGAATTGATAGGGCATTCATTCGGTTAGGACTGATTACTAAAGAATTACCAGTTAACCCCGCAATCTATTTTTCCTGAGTCATTAATGCCGCCACACTGGGTAAGGAAAAGTCCCGAACGGCATTTATTGCCACATTAAATAATTGCTGAGGTTTAAACTCATCTTTAATTAAAACCCAAAGCCGTTGAACTTCAGCAGTATGTAAGCGATCATCTTCGGTTAAGGCTAACAACAATTGTCGTCTTAAATAACTTCCTTCATCAGAAAAAAGATATTGAAACCCTAATTGCGCTGTGGGTAACAAATCAAATTGGTTATCAGAACGCGCGATCGCGATCATATTTTCTAACCGTTGCCACTGGAACTTACCGTCTTTAAATAACACATTGAGCAATTGACGACGGAGTTGGGGTGATTCTCCTGTTAATAACCGTCTGGATACAAAAGGATAGGCGACTTCAACAATTTTGAAATTGGGGTCAAGACTGAGGGCCAAACCTTCTTGGGTGACGAGAGATCGAATAATCAGCGCAAATTTCGCAGGAACGCGGAAGGGATATTGATACATCAATTCCGAAAATTCATCGGTGATGGTTTTAAAGTTAAAATCTTTGACGCTTTGTCCGATCGCGTTACCTAACACTTTTTCGAGAGCAGGAATAATCGGTTTAATATCCGTATCTTCCGACAAAAATCCTAACCTTACAAAATCATCAGCTAGGGCAGTGTAGTCTTGGTTAATTAACTGAACGATGGAACTGGCTAAGGTTTCTTTGGTTTCGGTTTCTAATTGATCCATCATGCCGAAATCAATATAGGCCATGCGTCCATCGAGGGTGGCAAATAGATTGCCTGGGTGCGGGTCAGCGTGGAAAAAGCCGTGTTCCAACAACTGCCGTAAACCCGATGTTACGCCGATACGAACAATGTCATTGGGGTCAATGCCTGCGGCTCGGATGCTGTCGGTGTCTGTGAGTTTAAAGCCTTTGATCCATTCCAAGGTTAGAACCTTGCGATCGCTGTATTGCCAATAAATAGTTGGAACCTTAACTTCAGGATCATTATGGAAATTTTCAGCAAATTTTTCTGCGTTATGACCTTCGTGTAAATAATCAATCTCTTCAAATAATTTAATCCCAAATTCATCGACAATAAGGGTTAAATCATGACCCAAATTTAACGGTAATAAACGGCCAAAATATCGTGCCCCTAAACGCATTAAATAAAGGTCTAAACTCAAAACAGAACGTAAATGGGGACGTTGGACTTTAACCGCTACCTCTTCGCCTGTATGTAAAACAGCGCGATAAACCTGTCCTAAACTGGCGGCAGCGACGGGATGGGGCGAAATTTCTCGATAGGCTTCATCGACTTTTAACCCTAATTCCTGTTCGATAATGCTAAAGGCTAATTCATTATCAAAAGGCGGCAGTTGGTCTTGTAATTTAATTAACTCTTCTAAAAAATCTTTGCGGATTAGATCAGGACGGGTGGAAAGGGCTTGACCGACTTTAATAAACGTAGGCCCTAGACGAGTGAGGATTTCGCGGAGTTCACTGGCTCGTACATATTTATTTTCTTCAACCAAATTGAGCCATTTATCCCACTGGAGGTGTAACAGAAAAATTCCAAAAGACCAGAAGATAAAAACGGTTCGCCAAATGACTTGCCAAGGACGGGCACTGTAAAAGCGGGCGATCGCGTCGGGATCGTAGTGAACAAATCCTTGGACATCCAAACTGGACTGGGAGGGGCGGGGTAGCTGCTGTTTCACTGGCTCAACTGGCTTTGTAAGCGAAGTATTATTAAATTTAGGTATAGAAAACTACATTTTTCTTAATATTCTAACCCAAGAAAACACCGATGAGTATAGTTGATGGGAGTAATTACGGACTGGATTGTAACTATTTATTTACAATTGGTTTAGCTAATTGGGAAAAATGCGCTTATTTGAAAGCAAGTCAGGCAAAAATTCCCCTTTCCATCAAACCCAACAGAATCCAGCGAAAGAGGAGAAACCGAGAAAAGCATTGGAAAAATTTAACCTTCCGACAATCCCAGAAATTGCGTTAATGTATTGGCTACTGTGCTTTGATCCCTTGACCAATTAAACCGCAAAATATTATCCGCAATGTAAACAGGTAGCTCCTCACTCGAATTGAGCAATAAGGTTACGGGGTGAATCGGTGTCCCATCACGACTATTTTCTTTGAGTTTGACTTGCTCAATCTCTGACAGAGTTTTTTCCGTAACTTTTTTGTTAAATAAAAATTTTTGTTGAATAACAACTCGATTGGTTGTTTTATCTAGGGTACAGGTTAGGGTAGTCAGCCAAGAATAGAAAAAGAAAAAACTAAAGAACATAAACGGAATAATGCTCCATTCGATCTTAGCTCCGCTCGGCGGAATTACATAACCAAAGAAAAGCGCGTACAGTTCCATCGCCAAAAAAACAGCAACAAAAATCCATAAGCCAAGAGCTTGACTCTCAATGACCAGTTTTGTTGAAGTTTGCTCTTTAATTTCCATCTCTATTCATCGCCTCAATGGATGTACTGAAGAGAGTAAAGACTGATACAGTGGACAAAGATTCAATTATTTTAGCTTCGCTATTTAGGGCAAAAAACGATATTGTTTTGAATTTTAAACCCTTCAAGCTGATTCAGTTAATTCTGCAATTAAATGTAACTTTTCTTTGATTTCCATCCCTCTATGGCTTCCCAACTCCGCGTTTATGTTCCCGATCATCCGCTCGTTAAGCATTGGTTAGCGATCGCCCGTGATGCTTCGACTCCCTCTGTTTTATTTAAAACCGCCATTACGGAATTGGGACGTTGGTTAACCTACGAAGCAACCCGCTATTGGTTACCGACGATAGATACTACGGTGCAAACCCCTTTAGCTGAAGCCGCCGCCACCTTTATTAATCCTGAAATTCCCATCGCAATGGTGCCGATTTTACGGGCAGGATTAGCACTGCAAGAAGGGGCGCAAACCTTATTACCCCTAGCTTCTACCTATCATCTGGGGTTAATGCGAAATGAAGAAACCTTACAGCCGAGTTGCTACTTAAATAAATTACCCGACAAGTTTGACCCCCAAACCCAAGTCATCATTTTAGATCCGATGTTAGCGACGGGCGGATCGATGATGGCGGCATTGGATATGTTGACTCAACGGGGAGCAGACCCTGCTTTAATGAGAATTGTTGCGGTTGTCGCTGCGCCGCCTGCGTTGCAAAAATTAAGTGCCCATTATCCTAGCTTGACGATTTATACCGCTATGATCGATGAACAGCTTAATGAACGCGGCTATATTCTGCCAGGCTTAGGGGATGCGGGCGATCGCGCTTTTGGAACCTAAATTTAATAAACAAGTTTTAGTAAAAACGGGAGAAAAAGATGAGCCAACGGGATAATTTTTTAGGTGGATTTTTCTTAGGAACGGTGATCGGTGGAGCCGTCGGAGGCGTTTTAGGCGTTGTCTTAGCAACCAGACGCACCAAGGCAATAGAAGCCTCATCGGATGAAGCCTTAAATCAGGATAATCAAACGGGGATGTTAGGGGCGGATAATATTGAAATTACCCGTCGTCGTCTCGAAGATAAAATTGCTCAACTCAATGGCGCGATCGATGATGTTCGTCACCAATTGGCCAGTGTCAATAATTTGTCGATGGAAGCTCAGGAAGATTCCCAGAATTAACCAATTTGATGGGGGGAAAGCCTTACGCCTCTACCAAATTTTTTTCAGTTTGAATTGGTATCACGGAGCTTAATATGGTGCAAACACTAAGCCCACCAATAACCGAAAATCGTGTTATTTTACATCCCATTAGCTGGAAAACCTATCAAGCTTTATTAACGGATTTAGGAGACAGTTATCACAAAAAAATCGCCTATATCGACAGTTATTTAGAGATCATGAGTCCCTTAGCTGAACATGAGAATCATAATCGTTTTATTGAAAGTTTATTAGGCACAGTTGTTGATGAGTTAGGCATTAATATTAAACGGTTTGGTTCATTGACTTTAAAAAGAGATGATCTCCAAAAAGGGGCTGAACCCGATTCCTGTTATTACATTGAGCATGAACCCCAAGTTAGAAGCCTAACAAAGATTGATTTAAACACTGCACCCCCTCCCGATTTGATTTTAGAAATTGATTTAACCAGTGGTTCTTTAAATAAATTTCCCATTTATGCGGCTTTTGGTATTCCTGAAATTTGGCGATATCACGGCGATCGCTTAGAGGTTTTTATTTTGATCGAAAACAATTACCAACGCCAGAACAATAGCCATATTTTTTCTTGGTTGGATCTAAACTTGGTTCCCTACATGATTAAACGAAGCTTAGAAATTGGAGAAACGGCAACGCTGCGAGAGTTTCGAGACTATGTTAAACAGCATCAGTCAAAATATCAGTAGATCATCATTATTTTTGACAAAATCCCCCCGCCTATCGACTCCCCCCCTTTGAAAGGGGGGCAGGGGGGATAAAATACCAAGGGATTTTATTTTTAATAGAAACGGATTTTTTTGCATTATTTGCCAATACAAAAGCGGCTAAAAATGCGGTCTAAAACGGATTCGGTGACATCTTCGCCTGTAATTTCGCCAAAGTATTGAATAGCGGTACGCAGATCAATTGTCCAAAAATCTAAGGGTAATTGATTTTGAATGGTTTCTTGGACTTGTTCGAGCGATCGCTGAGCTTGGGTTAGGATGGCAGCTTGGCGTTGATTAATGGCAAAATCTAAGTTCGCGGCGGTTAAATTACCAACTTTAACACTATCTAAAATGGCATTTTCCAAGTTCTCAATTCCCTTATTTTGAGCCGCAATCGTTTTGACAATGGCTTTAATGCCCGCAGGATAATTAAGGATTTCAGGTTGGGCTAAATCGGTTTTATTAATAATTAAAATTAGGGGTCGATGTTGCACCTGTTCATAAATTTTGTCGTCATCGGCTGTCCAACCGCTGGGGGCATCAATGGTAAATAAGATTAGATCGGCTTGTTGGGCGGCCTGGCGCGATCGCTCGACTCCGATTTTTTCAACGGTATCGGATGTGTCCCGAATGCCTGCGGTATCTAGCACTTGAATGGGAATACCGCCGACAACCAATTGGGATTCCACCACATCACGGGTTGTCCCAGGCAGATCGGTAACGATGGCGCGATCGCTGCGACTCCAAGCATTGAGTAAACTAGATTTCCCCACATTGGGACGACCGACAATAGCGACTTTTAAGCCTGTTCTCAGGAGTTCCCCTTGATCAGCGGTGGCTAAAATTTGTCGAACCTGTTGTAAGACATTGGCTAATTGCGTTTTAATTAAGTCCTCATTTAAAGGGGGTAAATCATCTTCAAAATCAATTCTGGCTTCTACTTCCGCCAAGATATCTAAACAGGTGGTGCGTAAGATACGAATGGGAGTGGCTAATTTTCCTGTTAATCCAGCTAAGGCAACTTGAGCGGCTTGGGGAGATTGGGCCCCGACTAATTCACTAATACTTTCAGCTTGGGTGAGATCTAAACGACCGTTGAGAAAGGCCCGTAGCGTAAATTCTCCAGGTTGGGCTAATCTGGCTCCCTGTTCTAGACAAAGCTGTAAGACCTGTTGCACGGGAATAATGCCGCCATGACAGTGAAATTCCACCACGTCTTCTTTGGTGTAAGAACGGGGCGAGAGCATGGGCAAGACTAAGGCTTCATCAATAATCTGATCAGTTTTGGGGTGACGGATATGGCCGTAAAGAATTCGATGACTTTCCCAGGTCTGCTTGCCTGTGGTTTGAAAAATAGTCTGAGCAATACGGACTGCCTCATTTCCCGATAGGCGCACAATGCCAATACTGCCCTGTTGCGGGACAATAGCGGTCGCGATCGCTGCAATGGTATCGGCTGAAAGCATAAACGAAAAGTTGTAATTAAGATTTGTTTAAGAACTTGATTTTTTATTAGGTAAAATTATCTAACTCCTCATCATATCATCCCTGCAAAAAATCCATAAATGGCAATATCAGAATAGAGTAGAACCAACCATCAATTTATCTTAATAAAAAGGGTAAACAATAATTAAGACAGCCCAAAAGCAGATAAACCTATGCCAAAATTTTATATATAAATTGTAACCAATGTTTTTTGAAATTTAATATTTTTTTAATTTATAAAACTAAATTAAGCCAATAAAACAATCTAGTTTTTATTTAATTTAACGAAAGTTAATATTAGAAAAATTTTTAGACTTTTAAGAAATATAAGGCAGCACTGGAAATTAACGCTTCTTCAGGTAATCTATTTCAAAACAAGCCATAAGATTTCATTTAACAGGATTTTTGAGTTTAATGGGAATTGGGGGAGGTGACAGCTAGGTGGGAGAAAAGCGTTGGTATTATCGATTGCAGGCATTCAATCGAGTCTTTGCCCAGAGTTGGATACCCGTATTAGTGGGAACTCTTACCAGCGTAGCTGTCTTAGGAGCCTGGCAACAATTAGCAAGCCGCGATCAACTTTACCTAGAACAATTAGTTGACCAAGAAGCGTCTTCTATTCAATCAAAATTAAGTGGAGAGCTATCTAGCAAAATTAAAAACTTAGAACGGATTGCCTTACTGTGGAAAATTAATCAGGGTACTTCTAAGCCAGTATGGGAACAAGATGCTATCAATTATATTGATACGGTTTATGGGTATCAAGCGATTGAATGGGTTGATTCTTCGTTGCGGATACGTTGGGTTGTTCCGACATTAGGAAATGAACGCCTAATCAATACAGATTTAGGTCAAGAAGGCCGTCGCAGGATTACTTTAAATGTTGCCCGTGCGCTTAATCAAACGATCTTGACTCGGAAGATCGATTTGCTTCAGGGAGGACAGGGATTTTTAGCGGTTGTTCCTATTTACCTTAGCGATCGCCAAAACGCATCACAACCCACTCGTTTTGATGGCTTTATTGTAGGGGCTTTTCGCTTTCAGCCTTTATTTGAAAGTATTTTAAATATGCCATCCGGTTATCGAGTACAAATTTATGACCGTAATGAATTAATTTACGCTCAAGGGTCTTCATCCGTCTCAAGCGTTCAAAAATCGGTTTGGGTACGAACCTATGGTGCTGATTGGCAAATCAAAGTTTTTGCAACGCCCGATCTCATCAATAAGGTGCGATCGCCCCTTACTAACGTTATTTTATGGGGCGGATTAATCGGAGCCTGGACATTAGCATTAACCGTTTACTTTGGTCAACGTTCACAGCGATATAACGCTAAGGCGCGCAAAATTAACCAGCAACTGCAACGAGAAATTTTTCAGCGGCAACAAGTAGAAGCCGATTTACGGGCAAGTAAAGACCGCTGGGAACTAGCATTAAGGGGCAATAATGACGGTATTTGGGATTGGGATATTCTGACGGATAAAATCTTTTATTCTAAAAAGTGCCAAGAAATTTTAGGGTATTACGAGCAATATCGATATCAGACCTCAGAGGAGCGATTACAAAACCTTCATCCCGATGACAAATCCAAGGTATTACAAGCGGTTGAAGAGCATTTGCAGCGTAAAACCTCGTTTTATATTGCCGAATATCGTTATCGATGCCCTGATGGAAGTTATAAATGGATTTTAGACCGGGGTCAGGCGTTGTGGGATGAATCAGGAAAACCCGTGCGAATGGTCGGTTCCCATACGGATATTACGGAACGGAAGCAGGCTGAGCAATTTTTAGAACTTCAAGCCATTATTGCCCGCAATATGGCAGAGGGCATGTGTCTCATCCGTGCCGATAACAGCATTATTGTTTATGCTAACCCTAAATTCGAGCAGATGTTCGGCTACAATCAGGGCGAACTCAATGGCCAGCATGTTTCCTGTATTAACTATGCACCTGATTTTGAGGCTGCTGAAGCGGTAAACCAAAGCATTCAGGTTCAAATTTTCCAAAAGGGTGAAGCGTCCTATGAAGTTCATAATGTCAAAAAAGATGGTACGCCTTTTTGGTGTAGCGCGACAACCTCCGTATTTCGTCACCCTGAGTATGGGGATGTTTTTGTCGCTGTTCACCAAGATATTACGGCTCGTAAACAAGCAGAAGCAGAATTGGAAATTGAACTAAAAGAACGTCAACAGGCTGAAGCAGAACTACGTCAGGCTAAAGAACAATTGGAATTGGTTATTTTAGCTTCCCATGATGGTTTTTGGGATTGGGATTTCCGTACTAACAAAATTTACTATTCTCCCCGTTGGAAAGAAATGCTGGGTTATGAAGATGCAGAATTTCCCAATACCTTGGAGGCTTGGAAATCAGTCATTTTTGAAGAAGATTGCACTAAAGCGTTGCAATTAGTAGAAGATTACAATACGGGCAAAATTGATCAATTTTTGGCCACCCAACGTTTTCATCATAAAAGCGGCTCAACAGTTTATATTTTATCGCGGGCAATTCACTTAAAAGACGAGCAGGGCCAAGTAATCCGCATGATTGGGGCCCATTCAGATATTACGGAAATGATTCAGATTCAAGAAGCGTTGGAGTCGTCTAAACAATCCTTGCAGGAAATTGCGGAACAGTTAGCAATTCGGGTGGAGGAATTGAAACAGCGCAATACGGAAATGATGTTACTCAGTGAGATGAATGATTTTTTGCAAGCTTGCCTGACGGTAGAAGAGGCCTGTACCACAATTACCAGTTTTATGCGATCGCTGTTTACAGAGTGTTCGGGTAGTATCTCAGTGATGACCAATTCCCGCAATCGTTTAAAACGGGTTGCTTATTGGGGAAATGAACTGTATTCCTCAATGAGTTTTCATTCTAATGAGTGTTGGGCCCTGCGACGGGGGCAATTACATTGGATTAATCATGACCATCAGCATCTAACCTGTCAACATATTGATCCGCAACAGGGCTTGTATGAATCGCTCTGCATTCCCTTAATTGCTCAAGGGGAAACCCTCGGCTTACTCTATCTCTGTTCCCCTAGCGGCGATCGCTTGAATGAGATGAAGCAACAACTAGCCCGCACGGTAGCTGAGCAAATTGGCCTGGCGATCGCGAACTTAAACCTACGAGAAACCCTCCAAAATCAAAGTATCCGTGATGCGCTGACAGGCTTATACAATCGACGCTATTTAGAAGAATGCCTTACCAAAGAAATTAACCGCGCTGAGCGTAATATATATCCTATTGGCATCATTATGTTGGATATCGACCATTTTAAGGATTTTAATGACACATTAGGGCACGATGCGGGAGATTTTGTGCTCAAAGAAATTGGCCTCTTATTGGCTAACCTGATTCGCTCTTCTGATACCGCCTGTCGTTATGGTGGGGAAGAAATGACCTTGATCTTACCCGAAGCGTCTCTGGAAGATACCACGAAAAAAGCCGAAGAACTCCGAACCGCGATCGCGCAACTGCGATTAAATTACAACGGTCAGATCCTGCAACGATTAACTGCCTCTCTCGGCGTGGCCTGTTTTCCCGCTCAAGGTACAACCGGAATGGCAGTTCTCCAAGCGGCAGATGCGGCCCTGTACCGAGCCAAAGCTGCTGGTCGTAATCAGGTAATGATTGCCTGTAACTAAGTAACAAATCAGGAATCAAAAGAAAGGTTCATCGTTTCTCAAACCCTAACCTTTAAAATACAAATAGAGAATTTCAGCAAACAAGTGTGATGGATATTGAACAACTCTTACAACGGTATAACGCAGGAGAACGGGATTTTTCGCAGATTAATTTGTGCGATACCGATTTATTGCAATTAGCGTTAACGGGAATCAACTTTTCAGGCGGAGATTTTCGCCAAGCCCGACTCGGTAGGAGTTCTCTCGCCTCTGCCAATTTCCATCAAGCCAATTTATCAGAAGCGATTTTGTGGGGAACCGATCTTAGAGAAGCCAACTTATCAGAAGCAATTTTAAGAGATGCCGACTTAAGCGGCGCAAAATTAGCCTATGCTAACCTTAAAGCTGCTTATTTATACAAAGCGAGTTTAAGTGGAGCCAATCTAGCTAACGCCACGTTACGCCATGCCCTATTGTTAGAAGCAGATTTTCGACCGACTACCGATCAACGAACCGATCTAGGGAAAGCCGATTTAGAGGGAGCCGACTTAAGTTATGCCAATCTCAGTGGGGCCAATATTCGTCAAGCCAATCTCCGTCAAGCAAAACTCTGTCGAGCAATCTTTACCTCTGGTATCGAACACCCCGATTTTATTGCCGATCTGACAGGCGTGAATTTACAAGGGGCCGACTTGAGCTATGCCGACTTGACAGGGGTTATCTTGCGGAACGCGGATTTAACAGGAGCCGATATTTTGGGAACGATTTTTGCCCATGCGGATCTACAGGGAACTATCATGCCCGATGGCACGATTCATAATTAAGTGTGGGATTGCTGCCAATAGAGATAGGACGCATAGGCTAAGGTAACAACGCCAGTAACGATCGCGGCTTCATCGGCTTCAAATTGGGGATGATGTAAAGGATGATTGGGTTTATCGTGAAAGCCAACCCCTAAGCGAAACATTGTTCCAGGAGCGTGTTCTAAATAAAGAGAAAAATCTTCAGCCCCTAAAGAAGGTTCAGGAATCAATTGAACTTGCTCGTTACCCCAAGCTAATCGACAAGCTTCTTCCACTAATTTGGTTAATTGCACATCATTTTGAACCGATGGGACACCGCGACGATAGGTCATTTCGTAGCTTGCGCCATAGGTTTGACAAACATTGGCTACAATTCCTTCAATCCAGTTCGGTAAATTGGCATGGGTTTCAGGATGCAGCGATCGCACGGTTCCCGCCATTCTCACCTGATCCGCAATCACATTCGGTGCACGACCACCAGATAATTGACCAATGGTTAACACAATTGGACGTAAAGGATTTTGGGTTCGGCTAATAGCCTGTTGCAGACTGGTGATCACCTGAGACGCAATCCAAATAGCATCGATCGCTTCATGGGGTCTCGCACCGTGTCCTGATTCCCCTTTAATAATAATTTCCAGATCATCGGCCGCAGCCGTTAACGCACCATAACGAATCCCTACCGTTCGAGCAGGAATTGAGGGAAATACATGCACCCCAAAGATGGCACTGACATCTTGCATAGCCCCATCCTGGATCATCCAACTGGCTCCTTGGGCGATTTCTTCAGCCGGTTGAAACAAAAAGCGCAAATTCCCCGGCAGTTTTTCCGATAGTTGGGATAAAACCATTGCCGTTCCCAATCCCACAGTGGTATGGATATCATGACCACAGGCGTGCATCACTCCAGGGCATCGGGAAGCAAAATCTAATTCTGTTTTTTCCTGAATCGGTAAGGCATCCATATCAGTACGGATTGCCAATAAGCGCGAATCTTCGCCTTTGCCCTTAAGTTCACCGATAATGCCTGTCTTGCCGATCGCTTCTTCGACGTGTAAGCCAGAGGAAGATAAAACCCCTGCCACATAGGCCGCAGTTTGGTGTTCCTGTCCACTTAATTCAGGGTGAGCATGGAGATGGCGACGGATTTCGATTAATCGGGGGGCCAGATTTTCAGCGATCGCTTTTATTTCGGAGAGCATTATTAAAGTAGGGAATGAGGCTTTAGCCTTGAGTGCGTCTTAGGAATTAAGTATAAGTTTTAAGTTGTTTACTGAACAATGTAGAAGGCATAAAAAACTGATTTTGAGAACAATTCGAGTGAGTTGCGATGCGGAGATAACCGTTGATTATTGCTAGAGAACTTTCTGATCCCCAATCACGTCATTGCCAAGCAGCATTAACCAACTTTTGCAGAACTCTATTAGAATGAGGACTATTAAAAAGTCAGGATAATGACTAGTATCTGTGGTGTCAGACTCGGAAATTCCAATATTCCGCTGGTCTTAAATTGTGAGGAGTAACAATGTCTTATTGGGTTCAACAACGGATCAAGTGTCTGCAAACTGCCTTTAGTGAGGAATATTGTCAGGCGATCGCGGAAGTAACCAACGTCATGGTACGCCAATTACAGGCGGGCAAAAAATTATTAATCTGTGGCAATGGCGGATCGGCTTCCGATGCTCAACATATTGCGGCGGAATTTGTGGGACGCTTCCACCTAAACCGTCAAGCCTTACCCGCGATCGCGTTAACGACGAATACCGCAACCCTAACAGCCGTCAGTAATGATTATAGCTTTGATATCGTTTTTTCCCGTCAAGTTGAAGCCATCGGACAACCAGGTGATATTCTCTGGGGATTATCCACCTCTGGCAAATCTTCCAACGTCCTCCATGCCCTCAAACGCGCTAAAGACATGGAATTAATCACTATTGGCATGGCTGGCCACAATGGCGGCTTATTCCAAGAATTTGTCGATTATCCCCTATTTGTTGCCGAAACAAATACGCCCTATATTCAAGAAATTCATCTCATTACCTACCATCAAATTTGTGAACAGGTAGAAGCGCAACTTTTTGCGAAAGCAGGATTAGAGGCACAATTTGCGGTTTAATACTGATTAAATATAAAGAAAATTCTCAGGAAAATTTTAAAATTTTCTGATTGCAAACTGCCATGCCTGACATTAATCAACCGACTCCAGCCTTAAAAAAAGCGTTGTTTTTGGATCGGGATGGGGTTGTCATTAACTATATTCCCTATCTCAGTAAACCTGAACAAGTGGAAATTCCCGCTGGAGCAGGTCAGGCATTAAAACAATGGCAAGACGCGGGTTATTTATTAATCGTGATCACCAATCAGGCGGGAGTCGGTCGTGGTTACTTTACCCTAGAAGATGTCGAAGCCGTCCATCATTGTATCCGCCAAAAATACCAACCATTTGGGGTCAAATTTGAGGACTTTTTTCTCTGTCCCCACCATCCTGATGAGGATTGTCAATGCCGTAAACCCTCTCCTCACCTGCTCCAAACGGCAGCCCAACAGTATGGTATTGACCTAGCTGACTCTTTCTTTTTAGGGGATGCTCCCAGTGACATAGAAGCCGCGATCGCCGCAGGTTGCCAACCGCTTTTAGTATTAACAGGTCGAGGACAAGAAACCTTAGCCCAGCTTGATCAATATAAAACCCCAATCCCTGTGTTTGATCAGGTCAGAGATACCGTTAATCTACTTTATCAACCCAATCAGAAAAAAGCGCGATCGCCCCTATTTGTCTCCCTCATTCCTAACCTAATGGGCGGTGAAGGACATATTATTCCCTACCATGAAGCCGTTAGCCAAGCTGCAAAAAAGCTGAATTGGGATTATCAGGCAATTATGCCCACCCATCCAGGTGATCAAAATTTACCCAGCGACTGGAAAGCTTGCTTATTAGATACAGACTTAGAAGCCGAAGGCAATGGCATAGATAAACTCTTGAGAATCAAAGAAGCCTACGCACTAGGAAACAGTATTGCCAACTATTTTCGTGAACACCCAAGTTTAGACCGCCCCACCATTATTTTTCTTGAACGATTTATTCATTTACAACTATTTGCCCTCACCATTGCGCTGTATTTAATCCCGAAAAATAATTTGCAAGTTTGGTTACTCTATCGCCGTGATGTCCACCAAGACAAAACCCGCTTCATTCATAAATTCTTACACCAAATTATTCACAAGCTTTTACCCCAAAATCAATTACGGTTTTTAACTGATAGCGAATTTTTAGCCAATTCCTTATCCAATTATTTCCAAGAAAAAATAACGGTAATGCCGATCCCCCATACAGAGATCCATTGCCCAGAAAAAGTCATTAATCCCGATAATCCAATTTACTGTTGGTGGCCAGGCTCACCCCGTTTAGAAAAAGGTTGGGATACTTTAAAAGCGATGACTCAAGCCAAAATTCCATCAGGCAACAAAATTTGTTTAATTGCAGCCGAAAGTGCTAATTTTACTGAAACTGAAGGCGGAATCAAGATTAAACCTGTTAAAAATAACTTAACTCGTGATGAATATACAGCTTGGCTATGCCTCAGCGATATCATTTTATTACCCTACGATGCTGATGCCTACAAAGAAAGAACATCAGGTATTTTCACAGAATGTATTATTGCAGGGAAAATTCCCTTAGTAACCCCAAATACTTGGATGGCAGAGGAATTAAAAAATTATCAGCTAGAAGCATTAATTATTAACTGGCAAGATCCCCAAATAGTTTGCAATACAATTTTAGACGTAGCAGCTAATCCTGATATTAAAACTCAAATCTTAGCCATGCAAAAAGATTTTAAACAATTTCACAATTTATCAACCTACGCTGAAACCATGCAACAAATTTTCTTAGAAAAAATTAGCAGCTAAATTTCTATTAATTGAAACTTAACTGCTAAGGCTTAAACTTTATTCAAAAATTAACCGTGTATATCAGGATTGTCGTCGGGTAAATCTGCCACTTTTTCTAAAACCTCTTCTTCAGGTGTTGTTGGTTCTGATTCCTGGTTACTGGCATCATCAGGCGTTGAATCATGATTCTCTTCACCATCTTCAGAGGGAGAATTATCCTCCTCTGCTAATGTTTCTGGTTCATTTTCCTCTTGTTCATAGGTAATCGTTTCAACAGCAGCTTCAACTTGATAAACTTCAATCACTTTTCCCTGATCTTCAGCATCAGGAGTATCTTCCGTCGTGCTGACCATAATCGTTTTGCTGAAAGATACCGTTTCTATCTTGGTCGGGGCATACTCATCAGCGGTGTCTTCAAAGCTCTCAAATTCTTCTGTTTCCCAGTCTTCCTCAAGTTCTTTCGCTACCTCATCATTACTACTGTCTTCAATAACAGCCGCAATGGTTTCAGGTACCGTTAATATCTCTGTTTCAATGCCTGGATTTTCATCTGCAAGCTCAGTTTCAGGACTATCTTCTACTGTTACCGTTACCGATTCAGTCGTAACAGGTTCTTCTACGTTGTTATTAACCGTCTCTGAAGCGATCGCGGCTTCATTATCTTGACTATCTCCCCAATCACTATCACTTTCATCAATTGCATCAATAACCGAGGTAATACTTTCGGGTTTGGCTTTAGGTTGTTTTTTGCCAAAGAAACGACTGAAAAAGTTAGGCTTTTTCGTTTTAGTCGAAGCGGTAACTATTGGTGGAGTCACAGGAGGGTTTGGCTCAACGGCAACTTCATCAACAGGGATATCCTCAACAGTCTCCTCTATTTCTACATCCGTTTCCATTGCAGGTTCAACATCCGTAACGGTCATTTCAGCTTGAGTAACGTCTTCTGACTCTGGAATTTCTGTAACGGTTTCAATCTCTTGGGGTGGAACACTAACTTGAGTCGGTAAAGGAACCGTATCGGTGATCGCATCTGTCACCGTTTCTACTTTCTCGTTGACGTTAGTAACCACTTCAGGTTGAGGTTGAACAGGCGTGGTTTCCGCTGGCTTAACTTTAGCTTTCTTCTTACCTAATCCGCCCCCAATCCAGTCCAGCAAAGAAAAAGTTTTAATATTGGGGATTTTCTCTGGATTCGCGATCGCCCCTCGTAGCGAAATCGTTTGCCACGTAAAAGAGAGGACTAAAGTAACAGCCGCCATCTGACCCAATAAAACACCGCCTGTTATCCTTCCTGCACACACCCATAGGACTAAACCATAAAACAAGCCCACTCCACTCCACAGGAAATCATCTTTACGATGTAATTTGGGAGCAAAGAATGCCGAAAAGAAAAAAATAAGACTGGCGAGGACAATCGCGATCGCTAGAATATAGGCCAACATGAAAGGGTTACTCCGTCGAGATTCCTCTTACCATTTTGAATCATCTTGTCCGTTCTGTTGCAGTTTTTTCCATCGATTAAAGTTTTGTAAAAAGCTACATACTTATAAAATTTGGAATAAACTACGAAAAAATTATCAATTCGTTACTTTACAGCCTTTCTATTCAGCATTTCTAAATTTAAGCCAATTCAACAATTTCATCGGTAAAGAACAGTTCCCTGGGGCTAGCGAGTGATAGTTAGGTCAAATTCATTAGCCCCTCAATCGAGTTGGGAATCTGGTTAACTATAAATTAACTATTGGAAATTCTCGACAGCATAGGTTTCCCCCGTTGAAGTTTCAACCGCGATTCCAAAACCGAATTTCGTATATCGAGCCGTTAAGATATTTTGTCGGTGGGGAGGGCTATTCATCCATCTCGAATGAATTTTTTCTATCAATCCTAACGTAACAGTAACATCTCCTGGATTTCGCAAATACAAAATATTTTCAGCAATGCCACCACTTCCGCCTAATTTACGGTAGCGATCGCTGGGGCCTTCTCCATCGGGATTGGTATGGTCAAAAAATTCTCGTTGAACCATGTCTCTGGCGTGTTTTTGAGCATTGCGATTCATTAAATCATCTTCTGTTAACGGCCCTAATCCATCCGTCTGGCGATCGCGGTTGACCAAACTCAATGCATATTGACGCAATTCGGTTAAATTGGGTTTAGCTTCAGTTAATAAAATGCCTTTTTGATCTGAAGTTTTTTCTAATGCGTAATTTGAATTGAGCGTTAAGGATAAAACCTGATTTCCGACGATTAACAATAAAAAGGTAAGACTGATTTTGATCAAAAACCTTGAAAATTTTCTCAAATCTCTTCTTTTCATAGCCAATTTATGAATTTAAAATTAGCGTTTATCCAAACCAGCGACAACCTCTAATAACTCCGAAGGATGATGGACTAAAAAATCCGGTTGATATTGAGATAAAATTTGAGGAGAATTAAAGCCCCAACCGACAGAAACCATTTTAATTTTGCTTTGTTTGGCTGCGTTAATATCCCTCGTTTCATCTCCAACATAAATCACTTCTTCGGCTTTTAATTTATTTTCCTTAATGACGCGATTAATAATTTTATTTTTACCAAAAAGTGTTGTTCCTGAATGAATAAAGTCAAAAATTTTATCTAACTCATTTTTTTCTAAGAAGGCTAAAACATTTTCCTTCAAATTAGAGGTAACAATCCCGATTAAATAGCCCCTTTCTTTTAAGGTCAACAGCGCATAACTAATAGATTGATAGGGTTCTAGCTGGGAAATTTTTTTACCTAGTTCTTTTTTAACTCGTTTGATAATAAAAGGAATTTTTAAAGTAGGAATAGCCGACTCTTTAATCACATCTAACGAACTCAAGTTTTTTAATCTTTCTAATTGAACGTGATCGACAGGAGGGTAACCAAATTCATCCGCTAACTCATTGACAATTTCTAAAAATGCATCCTGAGTATTGGCAATTGTGCCATCGAAATCAAATAAAATTGCTTTAATTGCCATTGGAAAAAAAATTAACAAGAGTTAGCTTACACAAAAAACAATTAGTTAATAAAAATAACAAAGACCAAAATATCAGGACGCTAGTATAGATTTCTAGTTCCTGAATAGCTATTGAAATCATTTAGCTTCGACTACACTGAACAATTGGTTTTTATTAATTGAATGAGAAAATTTAGGTATCGGCTAAATTTGACTTAATTATATTAGGTAGCTAATACGAATCTTTTTCTATTCTAGACTAGCACGAGCGTTTCGTCGTAACATAGCGGGTTTAATTCTTCTTAATGCTGAGGCCGTAAAGCGTCGATCCCACTCTTGATCACTGATTTCGGCTAGATCACTTAATTTGGGATTAATATTCTCAGGATAGGGTTGAAAATCAGCAATATCGGTTTCTTGGGCAAAGCGTTGATTCCAGGGGCAAACGTCCTGACAAATATCGCAACCTGCAACCCATCCGTTTAAATGGGGTTTAATGTCATCGGGTAACGCCTCAGTTCGATTTTCGATGGTATGGTAGGCAATGCAGCGATCGCTGTTGATGACAAAGGGTTGGGTAATGGCTCCCGTCGGGCAAGCATCCAGGCAACGGGTACAGGTTCCACAATGTTCGGTATGGGGGCGATCGGGCGTTAACGAGATATTAATCAACACTTCTCCTAAAAAGACCCAACTACCATAGTTACGAGTGATGACATTACCGTTTTTCGCAATCCACCCTAAACCGCTACGTTGCGCCCAGACCTTATCTTGAATGGGGCCTGTGTCGGCATAATAACGGGTTCTAATGGTGTCATCTTGCGCTTCTAACCAATGGCTGAGGGCTTTTAAGCGTCGCTCCATGACTTTGTGGTAGTCCCGACCCCAACCATAACGGGAAATTTTGGCATACTCTTTCCCTTCTGCCCGTTGATGGGGTGTGTAATAGTTAATGGCAACTGAAATAACCGATTGAACTTCAGGAAAACAAGCGCGAATATCAAAGCGTTTGGGGTTGGCCATCCATTGCATATCAGCTTGATAACCCATTGCTAACCAAGCTTTTAAACGTTCTACGGCCTCATCATTTTGGTTAATATCTGCAATCCCGACTAAATGAAACCCCAATTCAATCGCTTTTTGTTTAATTTGATCACTGGTAATTGTCATTTTTTTAAGTCGCGATCGCGTCAAAAATATTTAGTTCACTCAATAGGAAAATTAAAATAAGTATTGGGATAGGGTTCATCCTTTAGTGTGTAATGCCACCATTCTTCCGCTAAATTTTTAAAACCATGCTTTTCCATGACGGTTTTTAACTTTAAACGATTTTGTTGTTGAGCAGGAGAAATTGCAGAATTCAATGTATGAGACAGAGGATCGAAAAAGTCAAAGGGACTGCCCATATCAATACTATTATCTTGGCAATTTTTGCCGAGTTGACAAGGAGCCGACATTTTACTATTTAGCGGAATAATCGTTAAATCGATGGTACTTCCGCGGCTATGGCCTGATTTTTCAGCAATGTAACCTTGACTAAATAGGTCTTGCTTCTTGACTGAAGGATAAAACAGCGATTGAGCTTTATTATCTGCCATATCCTTTGCCCAGAGTACAAATAAATCTACTGCCTGTTGGGGACGGTAACAATCATAAATTTTCAGTGAGTATCCTTGAGGACGTAGATCGGCTTGAACCTGTTTTAATGCTTGGGCGGCTTGGGGCGTTAATAAACACTTGGGCGCATTATAGCCATCGATTCGTCTGCCAATGAAGTTATAGTCCGTAAAATAGCGAATATCTAAAGGAACATTAGGAATAACGTCCGCAATATCGACAAGAAACTTTTGCCACGTAGCAATTCCTGAAATTTTAGCTTGGGATTGGTCAGAGGACGCTTGAGCCACAACCGTAGTGGGAATTTGGGTGGACAGCAAAGATAACACCAAAACGGCAATTCCCAAAACCATTAACCAAAATTTGTGGATAGGAAGTATTTTAAAAGGCTTGATCATTTCACAGTCCCCCTCTTTACATCGGATTTAAAACCTTGGCAAAATTGGCAGGATCTTGATCTCTGCGGTGTCTGACGGGAATCGGTGCGCCCTGTTCATTGCCGACTAAGGCCGCCGTAAACTCCAAGGATTCTCTTAACCGTTTAGCCGCATAGATCGACATATCCCTGGGTACACTAATGCGATCGCGCAGATAGCGTAACGCTGAATCGGAACCAACAGGCGGTTTACAGGTTTCTCCCGTCATCATGTGAGTTAACGCACAACGCAGGGCTTCGTCAAATAAGCTATCTTCAGCAGGATTAACGCGGATAATATTAGCGCGATGTTTCAAAACCCGTTGCAAGGCTTCAGCGCGAGAGGTTTCAGGTTCAGTGTAAGTAACATCAGGCAAACCCAACCAAGGGCCATTATCGACCCGTGCTTTGTTGATTACCATTTGCGGTTCCCCATTTTCATAGCAGCCTCCCATTTGCGGCGGCAGATCATGGGCATGGGTATGGAAATCGCTTTGGGTTCCGCGATAGGTTATACGGCTTTCCATTGCATCAAACCAGGCAGAAAAACCGGGATTTTCTTCTCGTAACGAGTAACCTTTGTAGTAATAAAGACTGGCATTCATCCGTTCCACGTAGGGCGTAAAAATCACATCCACCACGCTAAATTCTTCTAGAAAGTAAGGCCCTGATGTTCGTGCGAATGCGGCTTCAACTTGCCCAACGACATTAATAAACTGCTCTCGATTTTTCTGGTCTTCTCTCGGCGATCGCGCAGGATAACACAACCAAGAACACCAGGCTCTAAAGAGCAATCTTTCTAAGCGGCGTAGGGGAATCACCGTCGGATCTTCTAAGCTCCGAACTAATGGTTTAAATGCCCTTTCTAACGCCAATAAAATATCATCACTTTCGGTGATCAAACGCCCATCCAATTCCAGCGCAGGTAACATTCCTGAAGGCACTTTTCGCTTATACCAACTTTCCTTTTCTCCATAGCAAAACATCGTTACTTTTTCGATGCGGTAAGGAATCTGCTTTTCCTCTAACCATAACCACACTTTTTGGCAATAGGGACACCAGGCATGATGATCACGATACAGCGTCACCCGCACATCCGATTCAGACTGTCCAAATAAACGCAACCGAGCTTGAGCATTGGTAGGGCCATTGACCGTATCAATTTGAAAATCCGTAAGAGCTTCTAATTCAGTCCAGCTTAAGGGTGCGGTTGTCATAGAAAATGGAGAATTAACAACAATTTAGATTTTATCGGTTATCGTGATTCTACAAATTGTTTCGAGCAGCCAATAAGAGTAGGCGTGAAAAGCCACCCTAGCCCCCAAGTTTGGGGGAAATCTTTGCAAGTCCCCCAGTATTGGGGGATTTAGGGGGCAAAATAACACTTTGCACGCAAGTTCTAATATATAGCGAGAACTCGTGTTATAACTTGTCAAAATGCTTTTAAGCTTTATGACGACTGTTTTACCTAACACTTCTTATTCCCTTTTTCAGCAAACCCAACGTCAACGGGTCAGCGATGGGGCTATATTGCCTTTATTGAAAGATTGTGAAAATGCACCTTATTTATTGATGCTTGTTTGGCCGCAATTGGGGGATTTTGATAGTTTGGAATATGCCTGGTGGTTACAACGGGAAGCGGAGCAATTGCAATCAATGGGCGTTACTGTCCGAGCAGTCGGGATTGGGGACGTGTCATCGGGTAAAAAGTTTTGTGAGTATACGCACTTTCCTGAAAATTGGCTATTTGTTGACCCCAAAGCAGAGTTACATCAGGCCTTACAACTTTATCCAGGGCTTACTTTTAAAGTGCCTGGCTTAAGTGTTGCTCAAAATGCCTGGTTAAATTTGATGTTGATGTGTGCAGGGATTGGTAGCCCAGGAACCTTGGCAGAAGTCTTTCGGGGTTATCGCGGCGATCGCCAGGCTCCCCAGTTAATTAATGATGAAGAAATCATTGAAGCTAAACCCTTACCAGCTTTCAAGGGATCAGTTTTTCAAAAAGCGGGAGGTAAAGGCTTTCAACGTCCCTTTGAATTAGCAACTCTGCGTTTACGGAACATGAGCGAGGTATTAAGCCATTGGCAAACCTACGTTCCTGATAGTGCCTATCTCACCCAACGGGGCGGAACCTTTTTATTTGATGCTCGCGGAAATTTGCTCTATGAACATCGAGACAAAGGCATTTTGGGATTTGCAGAAAATACCAGCTATCCGTTAGGTTTCCTACAAACTGCAATTGCTAAAAAACAGTCTCCTTAGCTTTATTATTAACCCCGTCAGGAATAAATAGGCAAAGGAATCTTATCTAACGAGTAGCAGCGATCAGGTTTTTAAGGGTTTCAGCTTCAGCCTCCGTTAATTCCCCTAGCTGACCTGAAATCTCTTTATAGATCTTGATGTATTCCACCGAGGAGCGATACCAACTAAAATCGGTGGTCATGCCTCGTTGTTGCAGTTTTTGCCAGTAGTCTTTATAACGGAAACCTTCCCAAGCCCGAACCATTGCGGTAAATAAATCCAGGGGTTCATAGCGATCAAAACAGTAACCTGTGCCTGCTTCATTGACCGGATCGTAGAAGGGAACCGTATCCACTAAACCGCCGGTTCGTCGAACAATGGGAACGCAACCATAACGCATGGCTAACATTTGGCTAATCCCGCAGGGTTCAAAGCGAGAGGGCATTAAAAAGACATCGCAACCTGCATAGACACGACGAGATAGGGGGTCACTATGTAAAAGCTGTACCGACATTCGACCAGGGAAGCGGGAAGCCATTTGCCAAAGTTGGGTTTCGTAGTAGCGATCGCCGGTTCCGAGCAAAATTAACTGAGCATCGGTGTAGGCCATAAAACGATCCAGAATTTGAATTACTAGATCAATGCCTTTTTGCTCGACTAAGCGCGTCACCATGCCCATTAATAGCGCACCTTTATTGACCTCTAACCCCGTTTCTTCCTGTAGCGCAATTTTATTTAATGCTCGTTTATCTAAGGTATCGGCGGTAAAAGGTTGGGCAATGAAGCGATCGCTGGCGGGATTATAACTTTCCGTATCGATACCGTTCAAAATTCCGACTAAATTTTGATTAATAAAGGATAATAAGCCCTCTAGCTTTTCCCCATAGGCAGGGGTTTGAATTTGTTGGGCATAGGTGGGGGAAACGGTGGTGACTCGATTAGCAAACTGGATCGCCGCCGCCATAGTGTTATCCCCTTGCATATACCAGGGACACCAGGTAATTTTTTCTAAAATGCCACGCCAGGGGCCTTGATAAGCTAAGTTATGGATTGTGAAAACGGTTGCGATATCAGGGGATTGGTGCATCCAAACAGGAATCATGCCTGTGTGCCAATCATGACAATGGATGACGTTGGGTTTCCAGTAATTCCAGGCAAATTCAGCCGCACCGTTAGAAAAGAAAGTAAATCGCCAGGCTTCATCATCACCTTGATAAATGCGACGGGGATTAAAAGCAGGATGACCAAACAAATAAAGCGGAATGTCGGTCTTGGGAACAGTGGTTTCATACACCGCAAAGTCATTGAACATAGCTGAACCTTTCCAAACAGGTTCTTTAGGGATTTCGATTTTATCTGCTAAAAAGCCGTAATAGGGCATGAAAATTCGGACATCGTACCCTAGTTGGCGTAATACTTTAGGTAAAGATCCAACTACGTCTCCCATTCCACCCGCTTTGGCAAGGGGGGCGACTTCCGCAGCGACAAATAAAATCCGCATATCTGCTGTGTTCCCTGATGACATCTAACTGTGATTATAGGTTAGAGGGGAACGAGGGAATAGAAAAATGGCTCTTTTAACAGATCGTACAAAAATTTTAATTTCCGCGATTGGATAGTCATCGTTTTAATGTAATGTCCCTGTAAACAATGCAAATATGCAACTCTTAATTCAAAAAGTTCGGCATACGTTTCTAGCAGTTCATCAAGTGGCTTGGTGGAAACAGGCGATCGCGGTGATCCTGATTTATATCACGGCCTATATTTCCCAACTGTTTACGACCTATTTGGGTACGGGATCTTCGCCCATTTGGATTCCCACAGGTATTGTTGTCGGATTATTCGCCGTTTGGGGTTATCCGCTGTGGCTGGGAGTTTGGTTAGGATTGCTTGCAGGTGAGTCCATTCTTTATAACCCTTGGGAAAATTGGGCGAATTTTGTCTTAACCACTAGTATTGCTTCGGCGACCACGATTGCAGGTATTTTTAGTGTCTATTTAATTCGTTATTTGAATCATAATCAATATTTTTTAAGCCGAACCAAATACACCATTAACTTTATTATTTTAGGCTGCTTTATCAGCCGTATTCCCATTGCACTTATTTGCGTTATTTTACTCTATAGCTTTCAAAAAATTTCCCTAAAACTTGCGCCTGATATTGCCTTGACCTGGTGGTTAGGAGATAGTTTTGCCATTCTCATTTTTACCCCTTTTATCATTGCGTGTCAGGAAAGTTTAGTAACGTTTAAAAGCCTACTTAAAAAAAATTGGCTCGAAGCCAGCTTAATTATTTTTTGTGTTTTAATACTTATTCAAATTATTGCTAATGGCTATCATATTGAATATTGTTTGGTTCCTTTTTTAGTTTGGTCAGCCTTTAAGTTTAGAGAATTGGGCTCAACAGGATTAATGCTACTCATTGCCGTCATGATGGTCATGATTATCGTGGATGGAAAAGATCAAGAAGCAATGAAATATCCTCTTTTATTACTTCAATCTTTTTTAGCCTGTATTGGCATGACAACTTTAATGTTAAATGCTGTTCTAAATGAAAATAACGAAGCAAATAATGCGCTCTCTCTAGCCAATATCACATTAATCAATCAAAATAAACAACTCCAAGAATTATACGAACAAAAAGATTTAGAACGTCAGCAACGAGAACAAATTTTAATTGAATATAACCAAGCCCTAGAGCAACAAATTAACCTCGCTCAAGCCAAAGAAGCGGCCGAAAGTGAGGCCAAAGCCAAAAGTACCTTCATTGCAAACATGAGCCATGAGTTGCGATCGCCGCTTAATGCTGTCCTTGGATTTTCTCAATTAATGTTACGGTCTAAAAATTTACCCCCTGAACAATACGAAAATGCAGGCATTATTCAGCGGAGTGGAGAATATTTATTGAATTTAATTAATAACATTTTAGATTATTCCAAAATTGAAGCCGGTAAAACAATTTTAAATCCCCATAATTTTGATCTCTATCGTTTATTAGATGACCTAGAAGATATGCTCTACTTAAAAGCCATGAATGCAGGCTTAGAGTTAGTGGTTATCAAAGACAATCATCTCCCCCAATATATTTACACTGACGAAGTTAAACTACGGCAAATTTTACTCAACCTATTAAGTAATTCTATTAAATTTACCAGCGAAGGAGAAATCGTTTTAAGCGTAACGTGTAATCAAGATAATCAACAAGAAAAATCTAATTTGTATCGTCTAAATTTCATGGTTAAAGATACGGGAAAAGGAATTGCCCCTAATGAATTCAATAATTTATTCCAAGCTTTTTCTCAAACTGAATCAGGTCGCAATTCTCAGGAAGGTACGGGATTAGGTTTAGCAATTTGTCGTCAATTTGTTCAGTTAATGGGTGGAGAAATTACGGTGACGAGCGAACTCAATCAGGGAACAACTTTTCAGTTTTTTATTCAGGTTTCTCCTGGTCAAACGATTCCCGCCCAAGCTTCTTTTGCATCCCGTAAAGTGATTGCGTTAGCCCCCAATCAACCCGTTTACCGTCTTTTAGTAGTTGACGATAAAGCGATTAACCGCCAGTTACTCATTAAACTTCTGGCTCCGTTTGGGTTTGCCATGAAAGAAGCCTCTAACGGTCAAGAAGCGATCGCGGTTTGGGAGGAATGGGAACCGCACTTAATCTTTATGGATATGCGAATGCCCGTAATGGATGGCTACGAAGCCACTGAGTATATAAAATCTCAAGTTAAAGGAAGTGCCACCGCCGTTGTTGCCTTAACTGCCAGTGTTCTCGAAGAAGAAAAGGCGATCGTTCTGTCCGCAGGGTGTGATGATTTTATTCGTAAACCCTTTAAGGAAAATACGATTTTTGAATCTTTGACGAAACATTTAGGAGTAACATATATTTACGAAAACGCGTTAGACAAGGATTATGAAGACTCACGGCAAGACAAATTACGTCCCGAACAATTTCAAGTCATGCCCCAAGAATGGTTAATGCGGTTATCGGATGCTGCCCTCGAAGCCAATACTAATCAAGTGATGAACCTAATCCAAGAAATTCCTACCAGTGAGGTTATTTTAATTAAAAATTTAACAAAATTAGTTAGATCATTTCAATTTGAGCAAGTTTTAGATATTATTGAACCCTTAATTAATGTCTCCTAATAATCAAAAATGAATATCAAGATCAAGCTATTTATTTACCAATAAGCTTTTAAATATTTATTTTTATTTATAATTTTATGATGGAATCCACTCAGATAAAAGGTAATATTCTATTAATTGATGATATACCAGAAAATCTTCAATTACTGAGTGATTTGCTCATTCAATTAGGTTATTCAGTGCGAAGTGTCACCAGTGGAAGAATGGCTTTAAAAACGCTGAAAGTTAAACAGCCTGATTTAATTTTATTGGATATCAAAATGCCTGATATGGATGGTTATCAGGTTTGTGAAGCTATCAAAGCAGATGAAGATTTACGAGAAATTCCGATTATTTTTATTAGTGCTTTAGATGATACTTTAGATAAAGTTCGTGCTTTTCAATGTGGCGGCGTTGATTATATTCCTAAGCCCTTTCATATTGAAGAAGTGGTCGCTCGTTTAGAAAGTCAATTAACGATTCAACGTCAAAAATCTGCGTTATACGAAGAAGTTCAAAAACGTCGAGAAACAGAAGAAGTTTTATATCAATCCAGAGCGTTATTATCGAGTATTTTAAATTCGTCGATGGATGGTATTGCGGCACTGCAAGCTGTCCGTGCGCCACAAACAGGAGAAATTGAAGATTTCCGTTGTCTAGTGGTTAATCCCATTATTTCGAGAGTGTTTAATAAACGACGAGAAGAACTGATTGGTAAAATTGTTTTTAAGAAATTTCTTCAGCGTTTTGATATTGATCTGTTTGAACAATTTGTTAATGTTGTCGAAACGGGTGATTTTTTAGAACGGGATATTTATGATCCCAGAGGGGAATCGGCTTGGTATCACTTTGTCGCTGTGAAGTTAGGGGATGGGTTTGCCATTACCGTGCGGGATATTACAACCCGAAAAAAAATTGAATTGGAGTTACAGGCTGCGAATCAAAAATTAGAATTAATTGCCAATTTAGACGGTTTAACCCAAATTGCTAATCGTCGGCGTTTCGATGATTATTTAGCGATGGAATGGCAACGACATTACCGAGAAAGACAACCTCTGGCGTTGATTTTAATTGATATTGACTATTTCAAAAATTACAATGATTATTACGGCCATCAGATGGGAGATCATTGCTTAATTCAAGTGGCTCAAACCTTGGTGAGTCTGGCCCAACGTGCTACTGATTTAATGGCACGGTATGGGGGAGAAGAGTTTGCGGTTATTTTACCCAATACCAATACGGCAGAAGCGTTAATGGTTGCAGAATCGATGCGAAAAGCGATCGCGGCCTTACAGATTCCCCATAGTAAATCCGATATTAGCCAATACGTCACGATCAGCTTAGGAATTGTCAGTCTGATTCCGAGTTCAGACAATACCCTCAGTGATTTAATTCAGCAAGCGGATCAGGCACTTTATACTGCAAAAAATCAAGGCCGTGATCGCGCTTGTACCGCCGAACTTTAGGACGCGATCGCCATAAATAGCTTCGTATCGGGATCATACGACCAGGCAACCCCTTCAGGATCTTTGCTCAGACTCCATTCTGTGAAATCAGGTTCAGTTTTGCGACGGGCAATGGTGCTAGAAGTCGTATCTAAACGTTTGGCTAAATCCGCTTGAATGAGAATTAACCCATTACTGGCAGATGGGGGCGTAACCGCTTCGGTCGTAACTTCAGTTACTTGAGGTTCAGGCGCAACCGTTTCCGCAATGGGGGTTTCAATTTCAGGAGTTGTTAAACTATTGGTTACCGTCACAGAAGCCACACTTTCCACTTCAGGGGTTGATTGGCGTTCTTCCTTAATTTCTGCTAACTGGGCAAAGGGGGAAGCACTCGGCTTTTCAGGCTCGGTTACGGCTGGAGAAATGGTGGCAGAAGGAGCAGGCGGGGTAACAGCAGGAGATAAGGTCGGGGTCGGTTCGTCTTCCGTCAATTCACTTTCATCAAAGATGGTGCCGAGGGTGCTAGCCGTAATGAAGTAATAAACCGTCCCTTTATCTTGATAGGAACGACGATAGGCTCCAAATTCATCGGCTTTGCGTTCTAAAAACTTACGGGCAGCATTAGCCGTTAAATTACCTTTAATCGATAAATCAACAGGGGTTAAACAGCCTTGATTTTCTTTAATTAATTGGTTGAAAATGGGATTGACTTGGAGCGACCACTGTTGCCATTGATAATTTTCCCAAACTTTCCAGCCCAGAACGAGGCCAATAATAATTAAGATATACAACCAAGCTTTATATAAAAGCACTAATCCTACCCCTAACGGCAGAATTAGGACGAGAAGACCTGCTGGATTACCCTCTAAAACTTTTCCTGTCATAATCGTGATAGTTCTGTGAAGTGCTGTAGTAAACCCGCTCAGTACGCTTTACTACGAGAATTAAGATATCGAAAAGTTACTATTTAACAGTATATGGTTAGCTTGCCGTTTGCTATCACGATTCCCTTAAATTTTGTCAAATCTTGATCAACTTCTCTGCCGTCTGTTCATCCGAATTCGTCTTTTTGCTAAAAACGTCGCGTTTTGTCGATGCCATAAAGAACACCCAAGAGTAAGGTTAATCCCATTAATCCTAAAATAACGCCACCAGGCAAAAAGGCTAAGACCGCCAAACCACGCAATAGGTAAACGACCACTGTCAGGATTAAAATACTGATAAACGGAATCACAAAGCCAGAATGCCGCGATCGCTGACTTGTTTTTTTAGAAGATCGCTGAACTTTTTGAGCCATAGAAATTACGAGAAAAAATGAAGTTAACCGTAAGAGAGGTTTCCGAGAGGGATATAGTTATATTTTGGGCCGTTGTGAGTCCTTTTGCCTTTAAGACTAAGCCAACTTAGGAAATTATGTTAGATTTAAGCGGAAAAAAAGCCTTTGTAACAGGGATTGCCAATAATCGTTCGATTGCTTGGGGAATTGCCCAACAGTTACATAAAGCGGGTGCAGAAATTGGATTAAATTTTTTACCTGATGAAAAGGGACGTTTTGAGAAAAAAGTACGGGAACTGGTTGAACCCATTAATCCCAGTTTAATTCTGCCCTGTGATGTCCAAAACGATGAACAGATTGACACCATGTTTTCCGCGATCGCCGACAAATGGGGTAAGTTCGATATCCTGATTCACTGTTTAGCCTTTGCCGATAAAGATGGACTATCAGGTGATTTTAGTAGCATTCCCCGTGAGTCCTTTAATAAAGCCTTAGAAATTAGTACCTTTTCCCTCGGCCGTTTAGCCCAAGCCGCGAAACCCTTAATGAACGAAGGGGGAAGTATTGTTACCCTTTCCTATCTGGGCGGGGTTAAAGTCATTCCCAATTACAACTTAATGGGTATTGCCAAAGCAGGCTTAGAAATGAGTGTCCGCTATCTCGCCGCCGAATTTGGCCCCTTGAATATTCGGGTCAATGGCATTTCCGCAGGCCCCATTCGTACCTTGGCTTCTTCCGCAGTCGGTGGCATTTTAGACATGATTCACCACGTTGAAGAAATTGCTCCCCTACGCCGCACCGTCACCCAAATCGAAGTGGGCAACACAGCCGCCTTTTTAAGCAGTGATCTGTCCAGTGGTATTACAGGGCAAATCATCTACGTCGATTCAGGCTACGAAATCATGGGGATGTAATATCCGCTTTAAACGTTTTGTAGGGGCGTAAGGCTTACGCCCGATAAAATATTTGCAAAAAAAGTCCCCCAATTTCGGGGGATTTAAATTTGATTACAACAAAGCGTTAATGCAGAACTTGAGAAAGTTTTGTGACAGCCGCCGCCGCTTGTAACATTGGCGTACTGGTTACAGAATCACTCGCCAGCGTAAAGAGAGGATTAGCTAAGATACCCGCAACCGAAGTCGCAATTACCGTCAGAATCAGCCCAACTTGCAAAGGACGCATTCCTGATAAAGACCAGTTAATGGCAGGATAACGTTTGATCACCTCTGACATTTCGTGAGGTTCTTTCACCACCATCATTTTGACCACACGGATATAGTAGTAAATCGAAACCACGCTGGTTAATAAGCCTAATAAGACCAACGTATAGAGTCCTGCTTGCCAACCAACCCAGAATAGGTAAATTTTGCCAAAGAAACCTGCTAAGGGGGGAATACCACCTAGAGATAGTAAGCAGATACTTAAACCCAAGGTTAACAAGGGATCTTTTTGGTAAAGCCCTGCATAATCGCTAATTTGATCGGAACCTGTACGGAGGGTAAATAAAATAATGCAAGTAAAAGCTCCTAAGTTCATAAACAGGTAAATCAGCAGATAGAAAATCATACTGGAATAGCCTGCATCGGTTCCTGCGGTTAAACCAATCATCACGAAGCCTGCTTGTCCAATGGAGGAATAAGCTAACATCCGTTTCATGCTGGTTTGAGCCAGAGCCACCACGTTACCCAAGACCATACTGAGGATGGCTAATGCCGTGAAGATCACTTTCCATTCGTCGGTAATGAATGCAAAAGCGGTAACTAATAACCGAATCGCTAGGGCAAATCCTGCGGCTTTAGAACCAACGGAAAGAAAGGCAACAACGGGTGTGGGTGAACCTTCATAAACGTCAGGAGTCCATTGGTGGAAGGGAACGGCCGAAATTTTAAAGGCAATCCCCGCAACCACAAAGATCAGGGCAATGTCTAATCCTAACGGTTGGTCTCTTGAAAGATTACTAACTTGGGCCGCGATCGCTTCTAATTGGGTTTCGCCGCCTGATAAACCGTAGAGCAAGGATAAACCATAAAGAAAGATGGCTGAACTAGAGGCCCCAATTAACAGATACTTCAACGCGGCTTCATTGGAACGGGGATCGCGCTTCATGTAACCCGTCATCAAGTAAGACGAGATACTGAGCATTTCCAACGAGATGAAGATCATGACCAGTTCATTGGCGGCCGACAGAAACATTGCTCCCAACGTTGCCGTTAACAGGATTGCAATAAACTCCGACAAGGCCGTTCCTGTTTGCTCTACATAACGCACCGACATCAGAATGGTGGCTACGGTTGACAGCGCGATAATCGCCCGAAAAATAATACTGAGATTGTCGCCATTAAATGCGCCTAGAAAACTGATGGGATCAGCCGTATTCCAGGCTAGGGCTAACGAAACGGTTGACGCTAATAAACCCGCGATCGCCGCATAGGGCAACCAACGAGCAGAACTGCGTCCAACAATTAAATCCCCAACCAGCACCACGAGCAAAGTGAGGACAATAATGCCTTCCGGTAAAATCGTCCAGGCATTGAGTTGAGAAGCAATGTTACTAGAAAAGTCCATACGTGAAACGGAAAAAGAGCCTAATAATCAGCTTATGCTATTTCAGAGTATCGCAGAATAGGCAATTAAAGTTTTTTTCAATAATTACTATGGGAAAACTTTCAGCAAGAAGTCGGCGATCGCAGTGTTGTTAATCAATGAGTTGCCAATCTGACGCAGCGATCGCTACATAAAGGATGAAAATATTCTGTTAACTTAAGTCAGTTTTTTTGGGAATGGTAATGAGAATTTTGTTTCCGACGTTGGCTAAGGGGAATAAACCACCAAATGGTTCCAATCAGCAGGCCGATCAGTAAACTTCCTAAATACGACCAGCGATCGCTGAACACTCTATTTAAAACCAGTTGGGTTGTCGCAACTAAAGCGATAGAAAGAAAAAAAGTCCCAATATTGATAATGCGGGTTGACATCTGCTTAAACTTAATCCGATGCTGCAAAGGACGTTCAATACGGTGTTGAACAGCAGGCGCACTAAAGCAAATCAAACTAACAAGAGACCCCATAAACGCCGTAAGATAAAAAATCTTGTCCGACGAACCCAGTTTCGTAAATCCCTGATTAAAAGGCAAAAGAACCAGAAAACCCGCTAATATCTGACTTCCTTGTTGCAAAATTCGGAGCTCCTGCAACATTTCATTCAAACTTTTGCTGTCATGGTCACTTTCATTCCGTTCCGGTTGAAAATTAGCCGAAACTTGATGATCTGACATAATTTCTCACCCTATACCTTCTAATCCGATTGCGAGATTCAAGTAAACTCTCTATCTATCATACTTGCCAGCTCCTAACATCTATCAACCATCAATCTTCGTCGTTGTCCTGTTTTGACTGTTGAGGGCGTTCCGTTGCCGCAGGATTAACCTCCGTTCCTTGAGCATTGAAGGGATAACCGTCTCCTTCGTCTAATATTTCATCAGGATTTACAGCAAGATCTCTAGCAGGATCGAGATTTCCTGTATCGTGAGAGTGTTTAATCGATCCCCCTTTATGGCTGGCGTGACCGCTTGGCATAAAAAATCCTCAATAGCTGAATATCCTTAGATCCTAGATAGTCCCATGATGAGTCGGTTCTATCGGAGGAGTTAAAACAATTTGGCGAAAACTTGGGTTGTACAAAGTTTCAAAAAGAAAGTCAAGGTTTCCTGTTCATAATTAACCATTGATGTTAAACAGACCTGATACAATAGCCCGTTAGTCTTATTCTGGGGTTAAACCATTTATGGGTCGTGCCAATAAAGTTGTCTTAGCTTACTCAGGAGGAGTTGATACCTCCGTTTGTATTCCCTACCTTAAAGAAGAGTGGGGTGTGAAAGAAATTATTACCTTAGCTGCCGATTTGGGACAGGGCGATGAACTCGGTCCCATTCAAGAAAAAGCCCTGCGATGTGGTGCGATTGAGTCCTTAGTGATTGATGGAAAAGAAGAATTTGCGCGGGATTATGCCTTTCGGTCAATTCAAGCCAATGCCCTCTACGAAAATCGTTATCCTCTCTCCACCGCTTTAGCTCGTCCGTTAATCGCCAAAATGCTAGTGGAAGCCGCTGAAAAATATGGAGCCGATGCGGTAGCGCATGGATGTACAGGCAAAGGAAACGACCAAGTACGCTTTGATGTGGGCATTATGGCCTTAAATCCCAATCTTAAGGTCTTAGCACCTGCACGGGAATGGGGCATGAGTCGGGAAGAAACGATCGCCTACGGAGAAAAATTTGGCATTGAATCGCCTGTGAAAAAATCTTCGCCCTACAGCATTGACCGCAACTTACTCGGTCGCAGTATTGAAGCCGGCCCCCTCGAAGATCCGATGACCGAACCGCCTGAAGAAATCTATCTCATGACCAAGGCGATCGCGGACACCCCCAACGACCCCGAATATGTCGATATTAACTTTGAACAAGGCGTTCCCGTCGGCCTCAATGGTCAAAAATTAGACCCCGTTACCTTAATCAGCAACTTAAACGATATTGCCGGTAAACATGGGGTCGGTCGTCTGGATATGATCGAAAACCGTGTTGTGGGAATCAAATCACGGGAAATCTATGAAGCTCCTGCTTTATTGGTCTTAATTGATGCCCATCGGGATCTCGAAAGTTTAACCCTCACCAAAGACGTAACCCATTACAAACGCTCTGTTGAAGAAACCTACAGCCACTTGATCTACCAAGGCCTATGGTATAGCCCCTTAAAAGAATCTCTCGATGCCTTTATCCTCAAAACCCAAGAACGGGTTACAGGTTTAGTCCGTATCAAATTCTTTAAAGGTAATGCCCGCGTAGTTGGCCGTAGCTCGGATTATGCCATTTACGATCCCGACTTGGCCACCTACGGCTCCGAAGATCAATTTGATCACAAAGCAGCAGAAGGCTTCATCTACGTTTGGGGTCTTCCCACCAAAGTTTGGGCCCAAAAAACTCGCGGTTAAACCGTTAATGTGCAGCTAGATAAATCCCCTCTCCTTTGACTTCCCCCTTTGCTAAGGGAGTTTAGGGGGGATTAAGGGAAAAATTAAAGAAATTCAAGGCAAATAACCGCTAAACTTCTTGAAGCTTATTTTTAAACTTCTTGCAGTTTAGCCTTTTCATGACGAGCATCTCGAATAATATGAATGCCGCCTCTTAGCACCACACAGCCGATAATTAAGCCAATAATTAAATCAGGAAATCGAGAATTTAAGACATTAACCAGTATTCCTGCCAAAATAACCCCAACATTCGCAATCACATCATTACTCAAAAAGATCCAACTGGCGCGCAGGTGAACTTCTTCATGGCGATGTTGAGCCATCAAAAATAAACAATAGCAATTGATGATTAATGACAGCCCTGCAATTCCCATCATTAAAGCCGATTCAGGTTCACTCCCCATCATCAGCCGCTTTACCACTTCAACTAAAACCAAACTCGCTAAGGTAATTTGAAAAATTCCACTTAAAAATGCTGCTCGAATCTTTTTACTTTGACATTTCCCAATGGCATAAAGCGAGATTCCAAAAACGGCCGCATCTGCAAACATATCCAAAGAATCAGCAATTAAAGCCGTTGAATGGGCAATAATGCCGCTAATAAGTCCAATCAAAAACATTGAGCCATTGAGCGCAAACAAAATTCTGAGAACTTTTCGTTGTGCTTTATTTTTTGCCTCAAACTGACAACCACAATCTGCCATTTTGACCCCTTACCCATGACCTTTTATCTGAAATCCAGAAATTCGAGAATTATTTCTTGTCATCCAGTCTTTGTCTTGCTTTAGTTTAATCGTTATTGGGTAACTGCCTGTTAAGTGCTTTACATGTCATTTACAATAGATCAATATTCTGTTACAGATTGTAAAGGGATTCATGGCAGATCAACTTATTCGGGCAACCGCAGCGGATGGAGGGATACGGGCAGTTGGAATTATTTCTACCCGTCTGACTGAAGAGGCAAGACAACGGCACAAATTATCCTATGTAGCAACGGCGGCTCTCGGTCGCACAATGGCCGCAGGTTTATTGTTAGCTTCTAGTATGAAGCGAGAAAATTCACGGGTTAATATTCGCGTTAAGGGTAATGGCCCTCTGGGCGGAATCTTAGTTGATGCGGGATTAGATGGAACCGTTCGGGGTTATGTCGGTGATCCCAGCGTAGAATTACCCCCCAATGACAAGGGCAAATTAGACGTAGGGGGAGCCGTTGGGAAAGAGGGATTTCTCTATGTAGTACGCGATATTGGCCACGGTTATCCCTATTCCAGTACGGTAGAACTGATTTCTGGGGAAATTGGCGACGATATCACCCATTATTTATTTACCTCGGAACAAACGCCCTCCGCGCTTTTAGTGGGAGTTTTCGTTGGAGCAGAAGGGGTAACAGCAGCAGGGGGATTACTCTTACAAGTGATGCCGAAAGCCGCTAAAGATGAAGCCTTAGTTGCGAGATTGGAATCCCGTGTGGCTGCTCTCCAAGGTTTTACGCCCCTTTTAAAAGCAGGAAAATCCTTAACTGATATTTTTGAAGAATTGCTAGGCGATTTAGGCTTAGTGATTTTTCCTGATGTTCAATTGGTGAGATTTGATTGTCCGTGTTCCTTTAATCGGGTGTTAAATGCTTTAAAAACCTTGGGTGAAGCGGAACTACAAGACATGATCGAAAAAGATGGAGGAGCCGAAGCTACCTGTGAATTTTGCGGTGAAGTTTATCAAGCAACGGAAAATCATTTAGCCGAAATTATTGAAAATATACGAGCAGAAGCTCAAGTAAAATAAACTTGACGAAATTAAGAATATAAGAAGACGGGATTAGGAAAATCGGAGTTAATAACTCATTTTTTTCTTAATCCTATTTTTTTACCTTGAAAAATTTGCCAAATGAAAAATAAACAAGCTAAAAAGTAACCTGATGTTAATAAACCATTGAGGTACAGCAATCTTAAGCTCAGTAGATCTGAGGTTTGTAAGCCGCCAAACCACAGCAGCACGTAGGACAGTAACCAAGCTCCTGTTAAGGTTAAGGCTAAACGACTAACCGCAACGGTTTCTTCTTGGCTTTCTTTTCGTGATATTGCCCACAAAGACGCGATCGCTCCCAGAACGGGAACCAGATAAAGCGATAATTGGAACTGTTGCAGTTTCTTGTCTTTAAAGGGGTCATTGGAACTCATGACAGATTTTCCCCTAACGAATCTTACTGCTATTATCCTCGCTGGCGGACAAAGTTCACGCATGGGTCAGGATAAAGCCTTAATTGTTTTTGAAGGGTTGCCCTTATTAAAACGAATTTGTTTAGCGGCTCAGGCGATCACGTCTCAGGTGTATATCATTACGTCTTGGCCTGAACGCTATCGAGTAATCATTCCTAAAAACTGTCAATTATTACAGGAAACTCAGCCCCATCAAGGCCCGTTAATCGGTTTTGCTCAAGCCTTGCCCCATGTTCAAACCGAATGGGTTTTGCTATTAGCCTGTGATCTCCCCTATTTAACACCAACGGCTTTACGGGATTGGGCAATCAATTTAGAACAAATCAACTCGGACGCGATCGCGCTTTTACCCCGTTCTCAAAAAGGTTGGGAACCCTTATCAGGCTTTTATCGAGCTTCTTGTTTCCCGTTACTACAAAGCTATATTGCTCAAGGTGGCAAATCCTTTCAAGGTTGGTTACGTGAGCATCTTGTTACAGAGTTAGCGATCAGCGATCGGCATTTATTATTTAATTGCAATACTGTCAAAGATTTACAAGAACTAATATAATAGTTAATCTATTCGTCAATCATTAAGCGAGTGAAGTTTAAAATAAAAAATTTCAAAAGTAGTAAATACACTTAAACCCAACAAACTGAACGGAATTTAAAGAAAATAATATCTTAAAAAATAATAATTTAAATTCACTTCTTTAATAACTAGCAACAATGATAAAAGTGTATGAAGCATGAAGAAAAATTTATACAAAATTCTATTTTTCTTTTAGAAGAAAATGACTCAGTTGAATTGAAAGAAATAAAGTCAAAAAAAATTGTCAATACAATAGTAAATTATACAGAAGAATACGTTATTGGCTTTCTAAATGCTCAAATTGAGGGAAATCTTTATTTAGGAATAGATGATTCAGGAATTATTAAGGGCGTTGAGCTAAGTAGGAATGATAGAGATGAGATTCAAAGAAGTATTCCTAATAAATTAAGGGAGACAAAGCCTCCATCACACATGAAGGTAGAAACACATCTTTATGAAGTTTTAAATTCAGCCCATGAATTAATAGAAAATTTATTTGTTGTCCATATATATGTCATAAAAACCAAAAAAAATCGTCTTTTTCGGACTTCTGGTGGTAGTGTATATTTGAAAAAAGGCTCGAACTGTATGAAGCTAAAGGATGAAGAGATTGATAATGAGATCATAAGACGTAAACAAATAAATTTACAAAAAAAAGCTGAAGAATTAGATCAGCTTCTAGAAAAAGAGCCTAATGACTTAGATATTTTACAAGAAAGAGCTGATATTGCCTTTTATATGGATGACTCCGTCACGATGGATAAAATGTATAAAAAAATAATCGATTTAAATCCTAAAGATCCAAAAGTAAGAATAAAATATGCTGAAGACTCGAAAAAACTAGGGAATTTAAAAGGAGGATTATCTGTTCTTAATGATGCAATTGAGTCAGGCGTTAATGATAACTCTATTTTGAAAAATAAAGGATTAATTCTCCAAAATTTAGGAAGATTAGATGAGGCTTATAAATCTTACGAGCAAGCTTATAATCACAATCCGAATGATTATACGACTCTTACTCAAATTGGTATTGTACTAAGACAATTAGGGCACTATAAAGAATCTATTCAATTTCTTAATGATGCCCTTAAAAAATGTCCCAATTATAGATTAGCAAAATATGAAAAGAAAAAAACATATCATGAAATGTTCAAAAAAAGTTAATGAGCTAACGCACAATTCAAATGAAGTAGAGCCATGTTTTGGTTTATTCATGAAAAACGTGTTATAATTTTTTTGTATCTACTCAAAAAGTATTTATTTCCGTAAGCGATACTGCGACGGAGGATTCTTAACCTAGCCTTACGCACAGGATGATGTTGCTATCATAGCGATCTGATGACCTGCAATAAGAAGGAATACCCAAAGAGTAGATACTTTTTTATGAATTTGAATAAGAAATTGTGAACAATAAAACTTATTTGACTCCACTGTTAGAAAAAAGTTGCAAGGAGTTAGCAGAAGAGTTTTTTCAACTTAAATCTCCTCGTGATGTAGCGGAACTTCTAGAAATACCTTACAAGTATCTTGTTTATTATATTTATAGAATGCCTCATGATCGTAAATACACAAAATTTAGTATTCCTAAAAAATCTGGAGATTTTAGAATAATTTATTCTCCTAAAAATTCATTAGGAATTATTCAAAGAAAACTGAGCCAAGTCTTATATGCAATTTATAAACCAAGGCCTTCTGTTCACGGGTTTGCTGTTTCACGAAGTATTATTACTAATGCAAAAGCCCATGCTAAGAAAAGCTTTGTTTTTAATTTAGACATTAAAGATTTTTTTGATTCTATTAACTTTGGTAGAGTCAGGGGAATGTTTATTGCGAATCCATATAAATTAAATAAAGAAGTTGCTACTATTCTTGCTCAAATATGCTGTTACGAAAATAAATTACCTCAAGGAGCACCCACTTCACCAATTATTTCTAATCTTATTTGTGCCAAAATGGATAGTGAGTTACAAAGGTTTTGTAAAGAATACGGTTTACTGTATACAAGATATGCTGATGACATTACTATATCTAGTAATCGACGAGAATTACCAACAGCATTAGTAGCTTCATATATAAAAGGATTGCCTAATGTCGTTATAGGAGATGAATTGCGATTAATAATAGAAAAAAACAATGGTTTTCAAATTAACGAATCTAAGGTAAGACTTCTTTATAAAACTCAAAGGCAAGAAGTTACAGGCTTAATCGTTAATCAAGGAGTAAATATAGACCGTAAGTATATTCGTAATCTTGATGCTGCTTTACACGCTTGGGAACGCTATGGATTGGTAGCTGCTGTAGAAATGTACCAAAATAAATATGCTAAGCAGTCAACTTTACCACATAAAAAATCATCTGATTTTATAGAGCATCTTCGTGGAAAAATTGAATTTATTGGTAGTATTAGAGGAAAAGAAGATTATATTTATCAAAAGTTGCTTAACAAATTTAATTGTTTAAAAAACAAAAAAGATGATATTGAAAATTAACATTTTGAATTAAATTATAAAAAAACTTAAGTTATTAAGTACCTCGGCAAAATTATTTACATATAGCGATCTTTGTATAGCACGTCTTCTAGGCTTGTCTAGTAGGTAATTTATTTTGCATGGCTACTTATTAAATATTTTTTTAAATTGATCGCCATTTTAAATAATTTTTTAAAATAGCGATCATGATTTTTTAATATTTAATTAAATCATATCAAATGGAGAAGGTTGATCAATAACCTCGTGCCAAGGTAAGCCTAATTTAGCCACTAATTCCATGAACGGATCAGGATCGAATTCTTCCACATTAAAGACCCCTGGTTGTTTCCATAGTCCTTTAATCACCATTAGTGCGCCCGTTACGGCAGGAACCCCTGTGGTGTAGGAAATACCTTGAGAACCGACTTCACGATAACATTCCGCATGATCGCAATTGTTGTAAACGTAATAATTACGCTCTTTACCGTCTTTTATGCCTTTAATCCAACAGCCAATGGAAGTCTGTCCTGTGTAGTCTTCTGCAAGAGAGGAGGGTTCAGGGAGAACGGCTTTTAGGAATTGCAGAGGGACAATCTTTTGCCCTTGGTATTCGACCTCATCAATGCGGGTCATGCCGACGGCTTCCAATACACGGAGATGGGTGATATAAGCCTCAGAAAAGGTCATCCAAAAACGCGCCCGTTTTAGTGTTGGAATATTTTTAACTAATGATTCCAATTCTTCGTGATAGAGCAAATAGGATTCGCGATCGCCGATGTTGGGGTAAGGAATCGGGTAATGAACCGAAAGGGGATCGATTTCAATCCATTGGCCATTTTCGTAATAACGACCTTTCTGGGTAATTTCGCGAATATTGATTTCAGGATTAAAGTTCGTGGCAAAGGCTTTACCGTGATTCCCTGCGTTGCAATCGATAATATCCAGCGTGTGAATTTCATCAAAATAATGCTTGAGGGCATAGGCTGTATAAACTCCCGTTACCCCAGGATCAAACCCACAGCCCAAAACCGCTGTTAACCCCGCATCCTTAAAACGGTCTTGATAGGCCCATTGCCAGCTATATTCAAACTTGGCGACATCAGGCGGTTCGTAATTGGCGGTGTCGAGGTAGTGAACCCCCGCTTCTAAACAGGCATCCATTAAAGCTAAATCCTGATAGGGCAGCGCAACGTTAATTAAAATCTCAGGCTGAAAGTCTTTAAGCAGTTTCACTGTTTCACTGACAGAATCCGCATCCAACGCCGCCGTTTTAACCTTGGGCGAACCAATGCGATCGCGAATTTGGTCACACTTGGCAACAGTCCGACTCGCTAACAAAATTTCCGAAAATTCTTCTTGGGCTGCACACTTATGGGCAACCACATTACCAACGCCTCCCGCCCCCACGATCATAACTTTTGCCATATCTGCCTCCTACTTTCAGGTTTTTAATGAATGGGATCAAGCCTTAAGGCCATTTTAAATTTTAGAACAGGGAGATTAAGGGAACACTAAACCCCTAACCTTACTGTTCATTCGTTCAATCAAAAAATAAAATTCAAAAGGCCCCAGATTTTAAAGATTGAGGGGACTATTTAATCACTTATCGGGATCGGTTGAATTAACCCAAAACCCAATTAACCAGGGTACGCACAGGAAAACCTGTTGCCCCCGAATTGTTGACACCATATTCCTTATCTGCCCAAACAGGCCCCGCCACATCCAAATGGGCCCAAGGCGTTTTTTCGATAAATTGCTTGAGGAATAGAGCCGCCGTAATCGAACCGCCTGCCCGTGGCCCTGTATTTTTCATATCGGCAATGGGAGATTTAAGGCCATCGAAATATCTTTCTTCCATCGGCATTTGCCAGAATTTTTCTCCTGCATTTTCCGCAGCCGTTTTTAACTCCGTTGCCAAAGTGTCATCCGTACTCCATAAGCCCGCAATATCATCCCCTAGCGCGACAATACAAGCCCCTGTTAAGGTTGCCAGATCAACGATCGCGTCAACTTCTAATTTTTCGGCATACACCAAAGCATCAGCCAGAGTTAAACGGCCTTCGGCATCCGTGTTATTGACTTCGATGGTTTTACCGTTAGAGGCTGTGAGAATATCGCCAGGGTGCATGGCTTTACCGCTAATCATGTTTTCCGTTGCAGCACAAATAAAGTGAACTTCTACTGATGGCTTAATTTGCGCGATCGCTTTAGCGGCCCCCAGGGTTGCAGCACCACCGCCCATATCCATCTTCATCGTTTCGATGCCACTGCCAGCCCCTTTGATATTTAAACCGCCTGAATCAAAGGTTAAACTTTTACCGACAATCGCCAGTTTGCGGGTTGGAGTGCCAGCAGGATGATAGGTGAGGTGGATAAATTTGGGAGGAAGATCGGAGGCTTTAGCCACCCCTAGAAAAGACCCCATGCCTAACTTTTCGCAATCTTCCTGTTCCAAGATTTCAATACTTAAGCCATACTCATTAGCGATCGCTTGGGCAGTTTCGGCCATCGTAATCGGCGTTACGGCATTGGCAGGAGCAGCAACTAATTCTCTGGCTAAAATTACCCCTGAAACGACTTGTTCAGCTTTGGCGATCGCGTCACTTTGATCCCCTAATCCCAACAAATCAACGGTTTCTAACTTTAAGCCATTTTCGTCAGCATCTGATTTAAAGCGATTATCTTGATGCAGTGCCAGTAATAACCCTTCGGTAATCGCTTCAGCCGTCTTACTACTATCATCTTCAACGGTCGGTAAACTGATTCCCAAGGTTTTAACTTTTTCCCGTTTGGCAATACGCGCGATCGCGGCGGCTGCGGTGGCGACATTACCCCGTTTAAAGGTTTCAATTTTGCCCAGACCGATTAGGATCAGTTTACGAATCGGTGTGTTAGACCCCACACGGGTTGCGGCTTGTTGTCCCGTTTTGCCCGTAAACTCGGCTTCATTAATCAATTCCTGTAGCGTACCACCGAGCTTTTCATCGAGTTGGGCTAAATCCCCCGTAATCTCGACTGCATTTTCAAAGAAACCCAAGGCGATCGCGTCACCTGTCCAGGTTAATAAGGAGTCATTTGTTCCACGAATTTGCATCGATCTGACCGTTTTTAGTTTTTACAATGTTGTTTAACTTTTATTCTAGCCCTTTGTTTCGTTGTTTCTTAGTAACCCTTTTCACAAATCTCATGCGATTACAATTATGTGTGTTCTTTACAGTAATTAAAGCTAATGAGCCTTTGCGCTAAAATTACTCATGAGTTTGTGCCTCAATCCAGATGGTGTGCGTCAAAATGCTCCTACTGATAAATTTGGTGTTCGTCTGTTCTGGCGTAGAGACTTGGGAAATGTAACCTATAAGGGTTACAGTCGATTTATAAGAATTACATATAACATGAAAGTCAGAGATGTGATTAAACTATTGGAACAGGATGGATGGTATTTAGCAAGAACAAGGGGAAGCCACCGACAATTCAAGCATTCTCTGAAATCAGGATTAGTCACCGTTCCAGGCAAGCCGTCCGATGATTTAGCAATTAAAACTTTACGGAGTATTTTCAAACAAGCTCAATTAAATACAGATCTGGGAGACAATAACTAATGCGTTATGCGATTTTTATCGAAAAAGCAGAAAATAATTATTCCGCCTACGTTCCCGACCTACCTGGTTGTGTCACTACGGGGAAAACTCTAGCGGAAATTGAAGAAAATATGAAAGAAGCGATTCAATTCCATCTTGATGGTTTACGAGAAGAGGGGCTACCAATTCCAGAACCGACTACCTATTGCGAGTATATTGAAGCTTAACAATACTATGCGTTTTACTCCGTTTTCCGAGGTTCAATTAACTAAAGATTTACCCGAATATCATTTACCTAACCGTACTCGTGCAATGGTTGTCGATTATTGCCCCAGACCTAAAGGACAAGAAGATGGCTATGTTTTGGAAGTTTTAGATAGCCAAGAAAAAGGTTTCACGGTAATTGCTGTCGAAGCAGACAAAATCGAATCGATATATTACATTGCTCAAGGACTTCAAAAGTGAGTTTTTGTTAAGTCTATAATTGGGTTAGATGAAGAATTGAGAAAAACAAAATGTTGATAAGTGTTGAAGGGATTTATCGCAACGGTTGTATAGAGCTTACAGAGAATCCTCATGATATGCCAGAAGGAACTTCTGTCATTGTGACTTTTATGCAAACGAATGAGATAGATTTAGCATCTCAAGGAATTAATCGCGATCAAGCTGAGACTTTACGAAATAGCTTAACAACTTTTCAGAAGATTGGAATAGTCCTGAAATGAGTATTTATGACAACTATGACGGAGCCAAAACCAACTGTTAATCGGGGTGATGTTGTTTTGGTTCTCTTCCCAAATTCCAACCTAAGTTCCGCAAAAACACGGCCTGCATTGATCGTACAAGCTAATGACTTACAGACCGGACTCCCGCAAGTCATTGTTGCTATGATTACCAGCCAAATGTTTCAAGCAGGTCAACCCAGCCGTATTACGATTTTGCTCAATTCTTTTGAGGGCAAACAGTCAGGCTTGCTTACAGATTCAGTTGTAATGACGGATAACCTCGCAACAATTACAACATCGGCGGTTTATCGTGTGATTGGCTCACTACCGACTTTAGCGATTGATGAAGCATTGAAACACACTTTAGGCTTGTAACGCGATCGCTGCAAAGCAACTTCAACAATCTATTTGATTTTGGGTTAAAAGTTCGGGCATTACCAATTCACTGATACGCCAAACCGAATCCCAACTAAAAAAGAGAAGACTATTCTAGAAATATGGAAACGAAGCAAACTTGAAATGCTTGAGCCACCATAAAAAACTTGCTGAATTCCTAATCTGGAGGTAACTGATATGGCACTTATACGTTGGCAACCATTCCAAGAAGTTAACGAATTACAACGCGAAATGAATCGATTTTTTGACACATTAATGCCAAGAACTGTCGCAGATGATAGCGAAAAAAATCTATGGAACTTTGTTCCGGCGGCTGAATTAGTCGATACACCTGAAGCGATCCACATCAAATTAGAAGTTCCTGGAATCGATCCTAATAACATCGATATCGAAGTTACTGCCGAAGCCGTTAGCATTCGCGGTGAACGCAAATCAGAAAATAAAACGGAAGAAAAAGGTGTGACTCGTACCGAATTCCGTTATGGTCAATTCCATCGGGTTATTCCCTTACCCGTTCGTATTAATAATACCAATGCCAAAGCTGACTATAAAGATGGCATTCTTACCCTCGATTTACCTAAAGTTGAAGAAGAAAAAAATCGGGTCGTCAAATTAAATGTTGGCCAACAAGCTGCTTAATTCGCAAATAGCCCATTACTGACAAATCCGATTATTTCTAAACGTATTAAATTTTAAAGATTAACTCCTAGTGGGTGGGTTGATTGCCCACCTTTTTTGTAATTCTAACTTAGAGCCAATTACCAATCAAAACAAAGGGGGCCCAATAGTAAGGATGTTGATAATTTTCATCCTGTAAAAGAGAAAGTTGGGCCTGGCGTAGTGCTTCGGCTCGACTTGCGCCCTGTTGATTGAGAGCCTGATAGAAATTGATCATAAATTTTGCGGTGGATTGATCATTAACGGGCCATAGGGTTGCTAAGGTACTTTTTGCACCTGATCGCACTGCCACTCCTGCTAATCCCAAGGGAGCGCGATTATCCCCTGTCGCTGTCTCACAGGCACTTAGAATTAATAACTCGATGGGAATGAGATTATCTTCCGTAGCACGAAGTAATTGGTCAAGTGCCTTGACGTTAATGCGCTCATTCCAGGTTAATAAAAACGTTTCTTCAGCTTTTGAAGAAAATTGAGCATGGGTTGCTAAATGAACAATAGGGAAAGAAGAAGCTTGCAATTCTTTTTGAAGGCGATTTTCGGTAAATTCCTCATTCAGTAATGTTGTTGAGGGGATTAAACTCGCAATCTTTTGCACTTCCTCTTGGACACTCGGCAGAGGCTCAAAACCTTGACGACCTTTAACTAATCCACCGACTAACGCATTCCATTGGTTAACGCTGGGCGATCGCTGAATAGATTGGGGAGCCGAGAGTAACTGTAAACTGGGCACAAAAGATAGATCATACTTTTCTAGTAAAAATTGTTTACCATCATGGAGCGTTGCCACTGGAATTCCCCGTAAAATGCCATCAAGAACGAAAACCAGAGTTTTAATACCTCGTTGCTGAAGGGTTGCTTCAAACGGTCGGATCAGCCAATCGTACAGGGTTTGGTTAGGTTGAAGATTAACCTTCTGAATGCTTGGCGTTAAATTGTTTTGCATTAAATCCTGAACCGTTCTTTCGATCTCAGAAGCTTCACCAAAATTAGGACTGTTATTTAATGGGATCTCATGAACTTCTAAGGATTGGCCTGGTAAAGTTAAAATCACCGCTAAGCGTTTGGGTAGAGTAAAGGCGTAGATGATGGCGGCTTGAGTATCAATTTGCTCTAGTTGTCGGGGAGTTCCTTCCAAACACGCTTCTTTGAAAAAGTTATTTAATTCAGCAATCTGCAAGGATTCGATTACATCACGGGATTGCACCAATTTATTCAAAGTGGGTAGATCGGACTGGAGCAATAGATCGACTAATTCTCGATAAACGGGGTCGATGCGATCGCGGAAGGAAAACTGAAGATCAGCGTTGGCTCCCACTAATTCCTGCCTTAAAGATTGCAACAGTTTATAAGCGGTCGTATAAGCTGCAATTGCTTGATTAATCTGCCCTTGTCGTTGCAAAATCCGTCCTAATTGCCACTGCCATAGATAAGCGACTTCAGGATGATTAAAGTTAGAAACTTGCAGTCGGGCTTGTTCCGTTAAGCGTAAAGCCGTGTTCAAGTCGTTGTTAATATAGGCAAGTGCTCCCAAATAGCCCAAGGTATTTGCTTCTAGCAGACTATCGCCCAGTCGTTGAGATTGCGTTAAAGCTGATTGCAGCAAATTTTGAATAGTTTGACGGTTTACCAACATTAACCAGGATGGATCGGATTTGAGGGTTAACCCTGTGCAGGATTGGAGAATGGGCGGCGGAAAAATCTCGGTATCGGCATTGTTGAGATTCCATTGCAAACACATCAGATTTTGGGCTAACTTCAGACGAGACGCGATCGCGGTACGGTTAGGAGGTAACTGTTGCAACTGATCTTCAATTTGGGACACTAACCCCGTTAAATCTGACCAATGCTGCGTCTGTAATTTCAGGCTTAACAAATTTAGTTCTGCTTGCAATTTGGCATTTAAATCAGAAGTACCCGCCATGATTTGACGATAACAAGCGGCAGCCTGAAGATAGAATTTAATGCTTTTCCCTGCGTTTGGATCAGATAAGCATTCTTGCCCTGAGTCGAGGTTGATGACAAATCGTCTTTCTCGTTCGGTGATTCTTTGATTGGCGATCGCGCGTGAGGTATTGCCTAAATCTAATAAAAATTCCGTTTTTTGATTAGGTAAATTGATTTGATTGGCTAACTGTAAACCTCTTTCTAAAAATCGATAGGAATCTTCGGTTCTCCCCAATATTCTTAAGACATTACCTAAATTGCGTAATGCCAAAATCGCAGCATCAGGCGATAAATTCGGTGGTAACGGATTAAGCTGAGAACTGATTGAATCACAGGTTTTGGACGATTGCCCTAAAACGGTTAACAGACTCTGACAGGCTTGGGGATACATTCCTAACGCTTGGTAGGCCTGAGCTTGATTAATTTGGCTATCAATCGCGCCCTTGGAATTGCCTAAAGTTTGATAAAGGGTAGAGGATTTTTGCCACACCTGTAATGCTTGATTGGCTTGCCCTTGATGGAGGTGTAATTGACCTTGAATGGCTAATGCTTGCGCTAAAAGTTGTTGCTGTTCTCGACTTTCAGGAGATTCCTGTTGTAGTAACCGTTGACTGTCCGCGATCGCGGTGGTTGCAGTTTCCCAATCTCCCATTTGCTGAGCCGTTAGAGATAAATTACTTAAGGCCATTGCCTGATTCAACCTATCCCCCTGTTGGGCAAAGCGTTCAATCAGTTGCCGTAACAATTGTTGAGCCGTCTGAAATTGCTCGTTTTGATAAGCTGTTTTGGCTTGTTCCACTAAAGCCGCCGTATTCGTCGGAACTTGAGCCGTGACCCACTGCCGCGATCCTAAAAGAACGCCGCCAAACGTGAGCAACATTACCAGTACAAAGACAATTAACCGTTTGGTCAACCGAGAGATAATCTTTTTTCTAGGGCGATCGCTGAATAGTTTCATGGCTGAGTACCTCCCACTGGGCAACCTTTCGTTGGTTCGGGTAAACGCTGATTCCCCATTGCTTGGGTGTTACGGCCAATCAACATCACCTGGCCTTTGTCATTCATTTTCCAGCCTTGAGCAGGTTCAATCCTTGAGCTAGAGTCAGGTTTAGCAGAAATTTCCTGAACAGGAGCCGCTTCACTCACCGTAGAAACGCCATCAACCCAATTGACCTGTGTACCCGATGAACTAAAATCTTCCGTCAAACTGGGGGGTAAGCCACTGCGTCCTGCTATGGTTAACTGGCTTTCTTTTCCCCGTCGGCAGGGATTTTGAGCGATTAAAGCATTGGGATCAACCACGTTGGCAGGTAGGGTAACTAATCCCCGATTGGGATCAATGCCCTGATTGAGTTGTACGACTCCTGCTGCCCCAAACTCGGAACTGGCATCCACATCATTGCGTCGATTGCCCGCGATCGCTTTTCCCTCAGCCGTTCCAAAAATGCCCTGAGCATTAATAGTAATCTGTCCGCCATTGCCTAAAAACGCTTTAGCAATAATATCGCTCCCATTTGAACCCGTTGCAGGATAATTAATCAAAAATGGCGTATTAATCGTGACGTTACCGCCATTAGCAGACCCATTTGCCGTTGCAGAAATTAGGCTTTCATTGCGTAGGGTTAATTGATTGGATAATTGCAAATTAATATTGGCTCCGCTTCCTGCGCTACTTTGGCCCGTTTCCGCCGTAAGACGACCTTGATTGAGCGCGACAGAATTGGCGGTAATTTGTAAGTTTCCTGCCTGGCCTTGGGGACTGCTTACGGTCACTTGGGAACCATTAGAAACGTCCATATTTTGGGTATTAATGGTTAAATTCCCTGCAAGACCGCCTTGAGTAGCCGCGACTGCCAAACTGGCATCATTATCAAGCTGGATAGATTGGCTTTGAACGTTTAAAGAGCCTGCTCGCCCGAAGGTTGTGGAAGCCGAAATGCTGGCATTGTCCACTTGTAATTGATTTAACCCTTGCAGATTAATATCACCGCCTTGTCCTGTTCCTGCGGTTGCGGCTGAAATTTGGGCCGTATCAGAAAGAGAAAGAACGGGGGTAGTGAGCGAAATATTACCGCCATTTCCTGTAGCTCCTGCTTGTGTGTTGGCCAAAATACCGCTGTTGGCACTACTCGGCACGATAGCAACATTGGCAATGTCAGGATTAAAGAAATTAGTCACTTGGTTAACGCGATCGCTGAAAGTGGGATCTTGACCCGCTAAATTAATTTCTTGAGTGGCATTAACTTGAATATTGCCTGCATTTCCTTGACTAAAGGCTGTCGTTTGAATTTGTCCGCCGCTATTTAATCGCAGATTTTGCGTATTGACGACAATATTCCCGCCTTGGAAATTACTCTGACTACGGGCACTAATCACGCCTCCTTCGCTGAGTTGTAGGTTAGGCGTGCTGATACTGATATTTCCGCCTTGGCCGTTGGCTCCTCGCTCGGTACTGGTCAATAATCCGCTAGAAAATCCCCCGACGTTCCCATTAGGAAAAATCGCTAAGGGTGCAAATCCAGTAATATTGGCATTATTCGTTGCGTTAATTTGAATATTCCCCGCATTTCCTTGCCCGACCGTACTCGCGCTGATTTGGGCCCCATTCGTTATCTGTAAGTTACGAGTATTGAGAACAATATTTCCCCCGTTGCCGATGGCATTTTGTTCTTCAACTGTACTAAAAATACCGCTAGGCGTTCCTGTTCCTGAATTGAGATCAACCCCATCAAAAATCGCCGAATCTCTCACGCGAATGTTCACATTGCCTGCATTGCCTTGACCCCTCGTTAAAGCCGTTAATTGGCCACCGTTGGTTAACGATAACTCATTGGTTGTAATGTTTATGGCTCCACCGTTACCTTTACCGTTAGCCCGAACACTACTGGTTGCTGCACTGCCAAAACCATCAAACCGCACTGAATCGCTAATAATGTCAATCGTGCCTGCATTGCCCTGGGCATCGGTAAAGACTTGAATTTGGCCCAAGTTAGTTACTGACAGGTTAGGGGTTTGCAGCGTGATATTGCCGCTATTGCCGATCGCGTTACCTTGAACTGCACTGGCAACCCCACTAAAACCATCAAACACAATGGAATCACGGGCGATGATATTAATTGACCCCGCATTGCCTTGGCCACGGGTACTGGTATTGAGTCCTGCTCCCCCTGTGACCGATAAGCGTCGAGTTTGCAAATTGATACTACCGCCATTGCCCACTGCGCCTTCTTCTACCGTTGCCCCAACGCCACTCGCACCATTGGGAAACCCGACTAGCGGGCTAAAGCCTTCAAAGCTGGCTGTCTCTGCAATATTTAAATTAACAACCCCTGCATTTCCCTGACCACGAGTTAAGGTTTGAATTTGCGCCCCGCCTGTTACCCGTAAATTGGGAGTAGTCACATTAATATCACCGCTTTTACCAATGACTTCGCGATCGCCAACCGTACTAAAGAAGCCAGAAGGTGCGCCAAACTGAGGATCAACGCCATCTAACCACAGCGCGTCATTGGCTGTTACATTCAAGGTTCCTGCATTGCCCTGACCCCTCGTAGAAGTCAGCAGTTGCGCTCCATTGGTCATGGCTAATCGATTGGCTGATAGGGTTATATTGCCGCTATTGCCCCGTCCCCCTTGCTCTACCGTACTGACGAGGCCACTGGGGATACCCTCATTATCAATCCCATCAAACCAAGCATTATTGTTAACGGCGATCGCGATATTGCCCGCATTTCCTTGACTCACCGTACTGGCGATCAGTTGGGCCCCTTGATTGAGGATTAAATTTCCCGTTTGAACGTTGATATTGCCCCCATCTCCTGTGGCTCCTGCTTCTACTGTCGTCCCAATACCACCCCCACTGCCCGAAAATTCCGTCATTCCTGCAATATTTAAATCCACATTTCCCGCCTTACCGATTCCGCGAGTTAAGGCTAAAACTTGGGCCCCTTCGGTTGCTGACAAATTAGCCGCTTTAAGAAAAACGTTACCGCCATTGCCTTGCCCCCCTTGAGAAACGGAAGTTTCAATCCGACTGAGTAAACCATTGAGGGTTACAGGGCCTGTTGCGGTTACATTAATGGTTCCTGCATTACCTTGACCTGCGGTGTTACTGACCAGACCTGCTCCATCTTGAAGCGTTAACGAATCTGTTTGTAAATTGATATTGCCACTATTGCCGATCGCGTTGGGATCTACAGAGGTAAAAATACCACTCCGAATATCGTAATTAGGGTCAACCCCTTGCAGAACGATTGAATTTCTAGCCGTCACGTTAACATTTCCCGCATCACCCCGACCACTGGTACTCGCATTTAATTGCGCCCCGTTGCTGACATAAAGATTATTAGTGGTTAAGTTAATTTCGCCCCCTTTCCCCCTGGCGGTGCTTTCTTCAAGCGTGCTAAAAATACCACTGGGCAAAGCCGTTAGACTATCTACCCCATCTAGAGAGGTATCCTCCGTAATCGTTAGGTTAATTTTTCCTGCATTCCCTTGAGCACGGGTCAACGATTGTAATTGCGCGCCATCACTGACGAAGAGATTGGTTGTGGTCAGATTCACATTC
>CAYZWO010000010.1:0-51645 GCA_964482215.1 uncultured bacterium | reverse complement strand
CGACTATTTCACTATTCTCTCAGATTGGACAACCTTTAACCTTCCAAGTCGTGTATTTAACGTGAGTTCGGGTTAAGCAGAAGCGGGTGGTAATATCGTGTCGGGTTAAAGGCCCATAAAATAAGGACTAGGTTTCTTATAGTTACCTATGCCAAAAAGCCTCACGATTAGTCCTCATCTGAGCATTGAGGAATTGGAGGGATGTTATCGCCAAGCCAAAACAGTCACAGAACGTTCGCACTACCAAATTCTTCGGCTATTAGCGAAAGGATACCCTTGTGAGGAAGTTGTAGCGGTGACAGGTTATAGTCGGAACTGGATTTATGAGTTGGTTCGCAGTTATAACCATTTGGGTGTAGAAGCATTAGGGGACTTACGGAAGCATAATCAAGGAATACTCCCAAAACTGGATGATGTACAGCAAGCCAATCTGTTTGATGACCGCTTAATGTTGAATGCAGTCGGTTTATGGAATTTCTATCTTAATGTTGCATAACTTCAGCCAATAAGCAGAATGCTTTTTTACTTCAATAAACTTACCCTTTATTTCCCAACAAGTCTATTAATTATGCGTAGGAACGACTAAAACGCAACAAGTGGCATGGTGAAAGACGTAATTGCTAACACTGCCTAACAGAAGCTCACTTATTCCCCAGCGTCCCCGATGACCGACGACTATTAAATCCGCCGCAGTATCTTTGGCAAGATTGCAGATCGTTTTGCCCGGGCTACCTAAAATTTGTTGATAATCCGCTTTAAGTCCCAGTTTGGTGGCTTCTTCCGTGCGAGATTTTAAAATATCAATTCCTTCTTTTTCAAATACTTCCCATTGTTCTCGCCAAATTTCTAGGGTTAATTCATTTCCCGCCGCAGGATAAACTTCATCCAAATTCACAGGAACGGGCAAGGGGCTATTTTCTTCTTCGGTGGAAAGAACGTGCAATAGGGTTAAGTCAGCATTGTATTTTTGAGCAATGGATAGACCTTTGGCAAATACGTCTTTCGCTTTATCCGATAGATCCATTGCAATGATAATTTTAGTGAACACGGTCTATCCCCCTTCTGTCATTTTCATCCCTAGATTCTGCCATAAATCGGGAAAGAATCCGATAGGATAGATTAAGGATTTTTAATAAATAGGTGAGAAACGTTATGGGTGAAGCAAAACGACGCAAAGAAGCTTTAGGAGATAAGTATGGTCAGGAAAAACGTATCGTTTCCTGGCTGCCAATTACGACGGGTCAAGCGGAATCTTTTTATCAATGGACGACTAGAGGAGCCTGGATTGGCATTGCTGCCATGATCGGAATTTGGGTGACGGTTCGCTTTATTGGCCCTGCTTTTGGTTGGTGGACAATTCAATAGTTTGCTGATTTTAAAGGAGGCGATCGCAGCTTGCTTGTTGGGTTCGATTCCTGATAAAATAGCGGATCGGACTTACATTGCCAAAAGGAGGGTTAATCATGTCCCGTCGATGTCAATTAACAGGGAAACAAGCCAATAATGCCTATGCTATTTCCCACTCTCACCGTCGCACCAAAAAATTACAACAAGTTAATTTACAGTGGAAACGTGTTTGGTGGGCGGAAGGCAATCGTTGGGTGAAATTACATTTATCCACGAAAGCGATTAAAACCTTAGAAACCAAAGGTTTACAAGCTATGGCAAAAGAAGCAGGAATTAATTTAAATAAATTTTAATTTAATCAATGGCTTTAATTTTGGGGGTGAAACGCGCTTTTGGTTTCGATGAATATGGATTTGCCCCCCATGCCTAGTTTTGATAATTTTTTAAGATTATTCCGATAAGCCCCAATATCTGGCCCGTTCCTGTAGCCAACCCGATTTTCTAAGTTCATTAATCGCACCATTCACCATTTGTCGCAGTCCCCAATATTGCATTCCTTTGGGCATGACAACAGCCAGAGCCTCTTCTGATAAACGCACAGGTAAGGTGTGATAGGTCGGATATTGCTGCACCCAGCCTGTTAATACGCTGTTATCTGCTGCAAAGGCATCAATTTTTCCTGTTTCTAATAAATCAAAGGCTTCTTGATAGGATTTTACGCCCACTAATTGGGCATGAGATAATCGAGATCGAACGATCGCGATCGCGTTGGAACCGTTGAGAATCCCAATGGTACGGTTTCGTAAATCTCCTAAGCCTTTGATCTCTGTTCGGTTGGTAATGAAGCCAATGCTATCGAGATAGTAATAGGGGCTAAATTCAACTAAACGGCTACGGGAATCGTTAATTGTGACTCTGGCTACGACTAAATCCACTTTATTGTCTAATATCAGTTGTAAACGTTCCTGGTTAGTAACAGGTTGAAGCGCGATCGCGTCTGCATTGCCCATAATCGACTGAGCTAACCTTCGGGCAATATCAATCTCAAAGCCTTGTAAGTTCCCTTGGGTATCTTTGAACCCCATTGGGCGCACATTATCTTTTACACCGACGATTAACTTGCCTCGTTGAATAATTTCCGACAGTTCCGCCGCGATCGCTGGAGGGAAATAACAATGAATGCCCAAGATTAAACCCAGAGCTAAATTAATAAAGTTTAAATTGCTTTTGTGCTTGATCCCCCCGCCTATCGCCCCCCCCCTTAATAAGGGGGGCAGGGGAGATCTGATAAAGATTAATAATGATCGACTGATTTTTTGCATCAAGAGCCTGTATTGTTAGCATTCACTGGAATGGCCTATCCAATTTATTTTAAAAGCATTCTAAACGTTAAACCTAGAAAAAGCTTCCCTAGTAACCAAATTTTGAGTGAAATCTTTACAGTTTCCCCAGAATTTGGAGATTTAGGGGGCAAAATAAAACTTAGCAAATACCTTCTAAAATTGACTACCAATTAAAGTTAATCAAAAAAAATCGCCGTAAAATCCAAAATACTACCAATGGAGTTTACAGCGACAGAAAATTAGGAGTCAGCACAATTGAGGAAAAATCGTGATTTAAGCTAATTCACTTAAATTAAAATTCAAAAAAGAAAGCAAACTAGCTGTTTCCAAAAGAATAAGCATAGTTTTTAGATCCAGCTAGTCGCCAGAACGAGGAATACGGAGCATCAAACCTTAACCAACTAAGCCTGAGCGCAATGCCCGAACAGCTGCTTGGGTACGGTCATCAACGCACAGTTTATTGAGAATATTCCGAACATGGGTTTTAACTGTTCCGATGGTGATATACAGTTTTTCAGCAATATCGGCATTATTACACCCCGCAACGATTAGGTCGAGAATCTCCAGTTCCCGTGCGGTGAGCGGCGTATTTTCTAAAATGCGTTGATATTCTGGTTCACTGGCTTGGATCGCAACTTTTGCTCCACCAGCCCCAACGGTTTCCACTTCTCGGACGGTTTCCATTGTTGGTGAGAGTTGTCGAACATGGTACAGCACGATATTGGCGATCGCGGGGTCAATCCAGGGATTCCCTTTATGGGTAGAGCGGATGGCTTCGGTGAGCTTATCCACATTAATATCCTTCATACAGTAGGAATCTGCCCCAGCAGCAAAGGCGGCGAGCACAGAATCCTGACTTTTGTGCATGGTTAACATCAAAATCTTGGCTGTTTCCGGGTCGTCACTGGCATGGTTTTGTTTATAGCGTCCTGCAACCTCCACACCATCAATATCGGGTAAGCCAATATCTAAAATTGCCACATCCGGTTTAGCACTGTCTAACAGTTTTAGTCCCTGTAATCCTGTCGCAGCTTCTCCTACCACCTCTAGATCCTCTACATGCCGTAGGGCAGTGACTAAACCGATGCGGGTTAAATCGTGGTCTTCAATAATAATGACGCGAATCTTATCCATTGTTTAATAACTAATTGATTTAGGGTTTATATTTCGGTAAAGCAAGCGGTAACAATGTCCTAATCTTTACTATAATTTCGATAATTAAAGCTGAGTCTATTTGAGTTTGTAAAGGCTTAATAGATAGATTTTCCGTTGGAATTTAGAAAATGTTAATCTATCTTGGGTGTGAGCTTTTAGTCATCTTTTTTACCAAACTATTGTATTGATTCAAAAATTTTTGATTTATGTACAGGATGACTGAATAAAACGAGCTTGTACCTGATCTGATTTAAGATTAGCCCATTTATTTAAAGGAGTTCCAGCCCAAGGAGCTCAGGAAACCGTTTTAAGCCTTAGGGGATTGTTAACCAAAATGATGGTTATACCTAAATCAGTAACTCTTGTTATAGATCGTTTTTATGAATTTTTTGTGAATTTAAATACTTGTCCTGATTTAGAACTAATCTTTGGAATGAAGGTTTAAGATAACAATATCTAACCCTTGATACTTCCCGATTAAGAAAAAAAATATTTTTAAACTAAAAAGATAAATTAATCCAATAACACACTGGTTTGAATAGTTCAATTTATATAATTATCATGAAGGAAACCGATTTACTTCTTTCAATCCTATCTATCGATTATTCTCTCATTGGTTTTAGGTTGGTTTACCTCTGACAGGAGTGACCCAAGGTACGAATGATAAACGGCAACAAGCCCAGTGACGGAGGATACCGTGATTAATGAAAACAAAAGGTCGGAAACGGAGGCGTTGTTTGCTGGTGGTGGGGAAATGGGGGAATTGATGCAGTCCTATGATTGGACGCGATCGCCGTTAGGAGAAGTGGGGAGTTGGTCAGAAAGTTTAAAAACAACAGTTCGTTTACTGTTAACATCTCGCCAACCCCTGTTTATTGGGTGGGGAGAGGATTTGATTTATCTCTACAACGATGCCTACAAAGCCTTATTAGGCGATAAGCATCCAGAGGCATTGGGAAAATCCGCTATTTCCGTTTGGCAGGAATTGTGGAATCCGTTAGGGCCAGAGATTGAGTTGATTTTTCTGAATTCGACAGGAACGGATCAGGAAATCCGATTGGCCGTATGGGAGCAGAATGATTATTTAGTAGAAACCTATTACCATCTTTCTCTCAATCCCATTCGGGATGAAAGAGGAGAAACAAAGGGAATTTGGGGAATTCAATCCGACCAGACCAAACGGGTGATTACAGAACGACAGCTAAGTTTGCTCAATCGTTTGGCTATTCCCACCGAGGAGATACAAACGCCGATAGATGCTTGTATCTGGAGTCTGGCTTGTTTGTCTACCAATCCTCAAGATTTTCCCTTTGCCATGATCTATGAGTTGGATGAGACAGAGCGTCATTGGTCGTTACTAGAAACCTCTGGCATTGAGCGGGGAGACGACATTGCACCGTTAACCATTGCGCGAGATGAGTCATCCCTTTGGCCCTTTTCCCAAGCGATCGCGGCCCAGCAACCCTATATTGTGAGCCCAAGTGAAGATGCTGCTAAAGCTTGGCCCAAAGGCGTTTGGTCTCAGCCTTCCCATCAAGCTGTCGTCATTCCCTTGGCTCAATGTGACCAAGTTTCCCCCCTCCGCTGTTTAGTGGTGGGGTTAAATCCCTTTCGTCATTTAGACGGAAATTATCATCAATTCATCGAGCGTGTTGCAGCCCAAATTTCTGCCAATATTATCCATGCTCAAGCCCAGACGAATTTAAAGCTCGTCAGAATGCGTCAACCCACCAGTCGGCAAGAACAACTCTTGGGCCGAGAGCGATTAGCTAATTTGTTAAATCAAGTGGACGACGAATTTATGATGTTCGATCTGGACTGGCGTTATATCTATGTCAATCAACGGGCCGAACAGATCGCGGGGTACTCACGGCAAGATCTATTAGGGCGGAGTTTGTGGGAAATTTTTCCCGATCTCAAAGATACAAGGTTTCACGAAGAGTTAAAGCAAGCGTTGGCAGAGCAAAAAATTAGAAGATTTGAAAATTACTATGAAGCCTGGGACTGTTGGTACGAAAATCGAGTTTATCCGTCTCCTGATGGGATCGCCCTTTTTTCGACCAATATTACGGAACGAAAACAGGCAGAACTAACCCTGACCCAAACGACGGAATTACTCAAAAAACGTAATCAGGAATTAGACCGCTTTGCCCATATTGTTTCCCATGACCTGAAGGCCCCTTTGCGGGCGATCGCCAATCTTTCCCAATGGTTAGAAGATGATCTAGCTGATATTCTGCCCCCTGAAAATCAACAACAAATGCAATTATTACGGCAGCGAGTTTACCGAATGGAGTCTTTAATTAATGGCTTATTGGAATACTCACGGGCAGACCGAACCCAAGTGGAAGTGGAACGGGTTGCCGTGGATCAATTGTTAAATGAAATTATTGATTCGCTCGCACCGCCCCCAGGGTTTACCATTCAGGTTCAATCCGCCATGCCAACGATCACGGCTAAACGAATTTTACTGAATCAAGTTTTTGCCAATTTAATCGGCAATGCTATTAAACATCACCATCAGACAGTTGGACAAATTGAAATTACTTCGACTAAAAAAGCAGATTTTTATCAATTTACTGTTAAGGACGATGGCCCGGGCATTAGTGCAGAGTTTCACGATAAGGTATTTGGTATTTTTCAAACGCTGAAAGCTGATAATCCACAAGGCAATACGGGGATTGGTTTATCCATTGTTAAAAAAATCATTGAAACCGAAGGTGGCCGTATTTGGATTGAGTCGGCCCAGGGTCAGGGAACAACCTTTTACTTTACCTGGCCGCGTCGTTTAGCTGCGGGGACTCCTTCTTTTTTTAGCGATCGCGAATAAAAAGGCTTTTCCAGAGGGAAATAGACACAAAATCTATCTTTGTAAATATTTCTTTGGGGATAGAAATTTTGGATGATGACCCAGGAAAATGTCCCCAAAAATTTAACAAAGGATAGATGCTAAACCTTTTTAAAACCCGAATAATTTAAGATATTCTTTGATCTTTCAGATCTTTATAGTGATTCTTTTCATGGTTTACTGGATTTTACGTTGTATTTTCTTGATTCAGAGAAGCCATAACGTAAATTTAGCCTCCAAAAAGGACAAGGGTAGCAAAGAAAAATCCTCAAAAATTTATCTTGATGGCTAAGATGCGAAACTTTTTTCCTTGGAAGAGAGCTAAAAAGTGGTGGGGAAAAATCCCAACTGCGTATCGAGGGGCAATGATTATTGCCATTCCTGGAGTTTGTTTACTGTTAACTCTGGGGTTTTGGATTTCTACCCAGCAAACCAAAGCCGAGCTAGATCGAAAAATTGATACCCAACAACAAATCATTGATCAAAGCAATCGTCTCTTAATTACCTTATTAAATGCAGAAACTGGGGTTCGAGGTTATGTGATTACCCGTGATGAACGCTTTTTAGAACCCTATCGTGCGGCGATGGCTAATCGGGCAATTCCCCTCACCAAGCTAAAAGAATTAGGCACGGATGATATTGAGTTTGTGCGTCAGCTAGAAAGAATGGTCAATCAACGATTAGCACTTCTGTCTCAAGTGATGCGCCTCGCGGATCAACCGTATGTTCGTCCTAAAGCGACGGCTGAAAGATTGGGCATCATTTATGAAAGCAAGGATGCGATGGATACTATTCGCCAAAAGCTTACTTATTTAGAAAAAGAAAAACAGATATTGTTAACGGAACAGAAGGGACAGTTAGAAAACGCCCAAGTTTTTACCTTGTCTTTTCAGTGGGCCGCCGCTTTTGCCAGTTTGGTGGCCTATTTAGGGGCAGTTAAACTTTTAAATCAGTTACATCAACATCTGCGCGATCGCGAAGAAGAATTACGAGAAAGTAAAACATTGATCAGTGCCATTACGACCAATGTGGTGGATAGCGTGGTGACGGTTAATACGAAGGGAAAAATTGAAACCTTTAACCAAGCGGCAGAAAAGATTTTTGGCTATTCCAAAAAAGAGGCGATCGGCAAAGATGTGGCTCTATTGTTGGTCGATCCTCTCAGTTCTCAAGAAACGCAACAAGTAGAAATTCAAACCCTTACACCGTTTTTGCTGGGGTTAACCCATACCTGGCAAAGCATCGCCTATCGGAAAATGGGGGCTTCCTTTCCCGTAGAAGTTTCTGTCAGCAAAATGGATATTGATGGCTACTTTCTGGTTATTATTCGTGATATTACGGAAAGTGAAGATGCAAAAGCTAACTTACAGGCGCGGGCTGATGAGTTAACCCGTTTAAGCATGGTTCTCGCAGCAACCAATTTGACCCTAGAAAAGCAAAACCAAGAACTCGATAAATTTGCCTACGTTGCCTCCCATGATCTCAAAGCCCCCCTCCGCGCGATCGCGAACTTATCGGAGTGGATCGAAGAAGACCTACAAGAGCAATTTTCCCCCGAAAGCCAATATCAAATGAAATTACTGAGAGGACGAGTCTATCGCATGGAAGCCCTGATCGATGGACTCTTGGCCTATTCGCGCATTGGCCAAATGCAACTCTTTCCTGAAAAAGTGGTCGTTGGAGATTTATTAGAAAATATCGTTCAGTCCCTATCGCCGCCCCAATCTTTTGTTATCTGTATTGGGCAACCCATGCCGACCCTGAGAACCAAGCGAGTACTACTCCAGCAGGTCTTTTTTAACCTGATCGACAATGCCATTAAGCATCACCACCGCAGCGCAGGAAAAGTTCGCATTTCCGTAAAAGAGGGCGAGCAATTTTATGAGTTTGCCATCGCGGATGACGGGCCAGGGATTACCCCCATGTTCCATGAACGGATTTTTACCCTCTTTCAAACCCTGCAATCGCGTGATGTTAAAGAAACAACGGGTACAGGCTTAGCCGTTGCCAAGAAAATTGTGGAAACTGAAGGCGGAAAAATTTGGATTGAATCCCAAGAGGGAACGGGTTCAACCTTTTACTTTACTTGGCCCAAAGAGACCCTATCCCAAACCCTCCCCAACTCCTATCAGGATGGTTTAGCCAGTTGGTCAACGAACGAAGTCAGCAGCTAATTTTGGGGGTTATGTTGCTGGTATTTATCCCTATGTAAATTGTTAAGGGAACATCGGTTTTACCAAGACCGTCTTTTGGGGAAAAATGAAATAATCAGCCTGTAAAATTTGGATTCTGCTTAATAGCTTCCTTTTCTCTCTAATGGTATAAAAAATGGGCTGACGATCTGTTTCTTAAGACGTAGAAAATCAGTTTTTCTTTCGCTCTATAATGTTATTAGCTATATCCTTTTTTTCAAGGGATTTTATACGAGTTCATCATTATTGTTTTTATTGGTATAAACTTTAGTTTGTTTTGATTTTTAATATTTTTTTAATAATCCAAGATCAATTTAATTAAGTCTTCATTCGTGCAATAAGCTTTTCCAAAAAATATGCTCGTCTGAATCCGTTAGATTAAGTAGTTTACGCCTATTTATTCGACTAAACCAGATAGTTGTTCAAAGCTTTTTCATAAAAACTATGATTTTAATCTTTTTTACTAAAAATTTCCCCTAATATCTGCCACCCAAAATCCCCTAAACAAGCAGCTTAAACCCGTGGCAAATTATTACTATAAACCCCTCAATATTGTGCTAAATTACAAACAGATTTCTAACGTAATTATTCCGACTCGCCAGGTTTCTATGGAGGATTTGACGTTTAATATTCTCTTAGTAGAAGATGATGAAGTTGATATTATGAATGTTAAAAGAGCATTCAAAAAAATCAATGTATCCAGTACGCTCTTTCTTGCATCCGATGGATTAGAGGCATTAGCAATGCTTCGAGAGCAAGATCCTTCAGATTCTTCTAGCGCGATGAGTATTAATCGCCTTCTGATTTTGTTGGATTTAAACATGCCCAAAATGAACGGCATAGAATTTTTACGGGAATTGAGGGCAGATGACAGACTGAAAAGTATCCCTGTGGTCGTTTTAACTACTTCTAATCAAGAACAAGATCGATTAGAAGCTTATCAGTTTAATGTGGCAGGTTATTTAATTAAGCCAGTGGTTTTTAACAATTTTGTTGAAACAATGGCAACTTTCAGTCAGTATTGGAAACTCTGCAAAATGCCCTAAGGGAATCATGTCAGAAATCTTAAAAATTTTAATTGTTGATGATGATGAAATTGATCGCATGGCCGTTCGTCGCGCCTTAAAGTTGGTAGATGGGACGATGGAGATCACTGAAGCGGAAGATTCTGCCTCGGCGAGTTCAGCTTTTAAGACTCAAGATTTTGACTGCGCCTTTATTGACTACCGATTACCCGATACGGATGGATTAGAGTTGATCCGTAAATTGCGCGGAAGCGGGGTAAATACTCCGTTGATTGTCCTAACGGGTCAGGCTGATGACCAGATCGCCGTTGATCTGATGAAAGCAGGAGCTTCAGATTATCTCTCTAAATACAAAATTTCTCCCGCCGGTTTAATTAAAACGTTGCAAAATGCCATTCGGATTCATCAAGCCGAGCAGGAAGCCGCGATCGCCAACGAGCAAAAAATCGAATTAGCCAGACAAAAGGATGATTTTGTGTCCCGCATGACCCATGATCTTCGTACCCCCCTAGTCGCGGCCAATCGGATGTTAGAAATGTTTCAGGGCGGACTGTATGGCGAGATTTCCCCAGAAATGAAAGAGGCCATTCACGCCATTATTCGCAATAATCAGAATTTGCTGGAAATGGTGAGTAATTTACTGGAAGTGTATTGCCACGAAGCAGGGGAAAAACGCCTTAATTTAACGAGTTTAAATATTGCAGACATTATTCAAGAAGTCGTGCGCCATCTCAAGCCCCTAGCCGACGATAAAAGTGTGGAATTGACCATTGAAGACGTTGCCACAGGTGTCGCTCCCCTCGTTAATGGCGATCGCTTAGAGTTGCAACGGGTTTTTATGAATCTGATCGGCAATGCCATTAAATTTACCGATGAGGGCTGGATTCGGGTACGCATTACCGAGGTTAACTCTAGCATCAAAATTGAAGTTCAAGATACAGGCGCAGGCATTGGCCCCAGCGATCGCGCTACCCTGTTTGAACGCTTCCATCAAGGCAAGCATCGACGATCCACCAGTGGATTAGGTTTATATTTATCTCGACGTATCATAGAAGCCCATAAGGGAAGCATTGAAGTCGAATCAGAAGTCAATCAAGGCAGTACCTTTACCGTCTTTCTCCCTGCCCAGTATCATTAAATCATTTCACAAGTCTGAAATAGCCCCCTAAATCCCCCAATGCTGGGGGATTTTTTAAGATTAAAATCTCTTCGTTCCCCCCAAATTTTGGGGGCTAGGGGGGCAAACAAGTAAAATCACACTAACGTCAATTCCCCCATGACTTCTAAGCGGGTATAGTTACTCAGGGTCATAAACTGCTCGGATAACACTTCCGCTACACTGGGTTCAATCCAGCCCATTTGTTGCAATAGGTGAATTGCTGTCGCATATTTAGCCCGTTTAGCTCCATCGGCCACCTTAATAGCCAAGCCCATGCCTTCTCCAACTCTTGCAATACATTGAATGCCTTCCGCGCCCGATTTACTGACAATTTCCCCCTCCGTTAAGCGCATAATTTCCGTATCAAAGGAGCCATCTCCAGCTACTAAACGAGGATAGTAGGTCATGGCACGGATCACCCGTTCGAGATCTAACTGATTACCCGAAGCCAGTTGAGCATATAAATGGGCCATTTGCCCTAGTTGCATAAAATAGGTCGGTGCGCCGCAGTCATCATGGGCATAAATTAATTCAGCCCCAGGCATCCCCATTAGTTCTGCCACTTTATTCAAAATCAACTGTTGGACGGGATGGGAAGGATTGAGGTAGGAATTCAGCGGCCACTGGCGTTGCTTACAAACCGCTAACATGCCCGCGTGTTTCCCCGAACAATTATTTTGTAGGGCATTTTGTTTGCCTGGGGGAATGGGGCATTGTAGGGCACTCGGATCAATATCGGCGCGCCATAACACGTTAAACACCTGACGGCATTGTTCTGTTGTACCTTGGTGGGAACTACAAATAATGGCCAAATCCTTATCAGTTAATCCAAAACGTTCTAGGGTTCCTGTGCCTGTGACCGCAAAAGCTTGGAAGGGTTTGAGGGAAGAACGGACAAACGAAGCAGTTTCGGCACTCCCCGCAACGGATAACAGACGACCCCGATCATCACAAACGGCAGCTTCTGCGTGGTGGATTGATTCCACGATGCCTTCTCGTAAAAGATGAATTTCCAGACTGGGGGCTTGGTTGCGTTTTCCTCTGCTCATGCGTTTTTGCTCAACTACTGTAAGTAAGTTTAAGCTGAATCTAGGGTCAAATTATCAGAATTTTTTCTAAAGACTTAGCCACAAAAGACTATCGAGACCAATCAAAGCGACCAACAATAATGCTGTTCGAGTCAGGCGTTGCAAAATGGGGTTAATTTGATAGGTGACAATGAGGCGATCGCGGGCGAGAATTTCAGGCGGCTTCGTCCAGATCTGTCCATCGTACCAGCCCGATTCTTCGTAAATGACCTTATCAGCTTGTAGGCGATCGCGGATGTAATACCAACCCAAGATAATACGAGTTAAAACGAGGGCAACCAAGAGCATGGCTCCCAATCCTGCCGCAAGGACAAAGAAAACAGGCTTTTTCAACGGATAAAAACTTGCCGCCGCAATGGGACTGACTAAAATCCAGCCAAACAGGAAGACTCCCAATAATCGACGGCTATAGGCAAACCGATCCAACGTCGCCCAACAACAGAGCCAGGATTCTTTTAATACTTCATATTCATTGACGGGCTGTTGCTCCAAGGGAACAGGACAAAAGGTTGATGAAGAATCGGGCTTCATAAAATTAAAATTGTCAGGCTGTCAGCAATCATTAAATATTTTCGGGGTTAAACGTTTCTAGGGGAATCCGTTCAGCATGGCTCCAAAAAGCCTCTAAATTATAAAAAGAACGTTCCTGGGGCATAAAGATATGAACAATCACATCGCCATAATCCTGTAAAATCCATGATCCATCATTTTGCCCAGAGGTATGATTGGGCGTTTTGCCATAGATTTCTTCTACTTTGTCTTCGATATTGTTGGCGATCGCGCGGACTTGGGTACGAGAAAAGCCTGAAACAATGACAAAATAATCGGCCAGATAGGAAACATCCGCCACTTTGAGGATGACCATATCATCGGCTTTGCGGTCGTCTGCGGCCTGGGTAATTGTCCAGACCAAATTTTCGAGGGAAAACGATAAATTTTGCGTGATCGGGGGAGTCGTCGAGGTAGCAGGAAAGGTAGATAGATCGGTCATGTAGGCTGTAAATTCCTCAATAAAAAAGCATTAGAACAATAAAATAAAGCAAAAAAGAAAGCAGACTGTTTACGGTTGCTCATAAATTGATCATAACGAGAGGCTTGACAATCGGAGCTTATTTCAATAATTGTAACGCCCAATTTCGGGTGAGAATGACACGGGGATGAATTGTTACCTGGTGATTAAGTAAATATTTCACCGTATAATCACAGGTTTGCTGCACGCTTTTATACAAATTCTTCTTACTGGTTTGACGCATTTTTTCCAGTTCTTCACTGTCGCCGCGTTTCGGTTCAATGGCATCGGCCACAAAGACAATACAAGCCAGTTTTTGCATCCCTGGACAACCCAGCGTATGGTAACGAATGGCATCTAAAATCTCTGGATCCGATATGCCAAATTCCTGTTGAGCGACAACCGCACTCACATCAGCATGGAGTAAATGGGGATTCACCCGACAAATTTCGTCAATTTCGATACCGAATTCTTCAGCGATCGCCAATAAACGGGGTGGCGGAAAAAATTTCGCTAAATCGTGCATTAAACCTGCCTGGGCCGCTTTATCGGGATCAACGTCATGTTTAATAGCTAACTTGATACTAAATTTTTCCACTTCTAGAATATGTTCCAACCGATGAGGTGAAACATTGTCTTTTAACCAGTGGATAACCGCTTCCCGCATAGGCTAGCTCGGTAATGCCCCCTCGAAACCAAAACGTCCTAATCCTTGGCAATCAAGAAACTGGCTTGGGGGACTCGTAAGCGAATAACCAAACGGCGATCGGGTTCTTGCCCTTGGCTTTCCGTTTCTAAGTCGGGATCATTCTGAATAAAGGCGTGAATTTGACGACGTTCGGCTGAAGAAAGGGATGCAATCTCTACGGGAAACCCGCTGGTTTTTACTCTTTGGGTGGCTTCCTGAGCGATCGCTAACAATTCAGCCTGTCGCTGCAACCGATAACCAGCGAGTTCAACAATAAAGGTATGCTGCTGGTCAGATTCTAACCCCAAATTCATGAGGGTATTGGCTAAATATTGAATGGCATCAAGTCCCTGACCTCGATCTCCCAAGAGATTTTGGATTTGTTCCGGCGTAAAAGGCGTTTCATCAATAATTAACCAGACTCCTGCCGTCATTTCATTCGCAGCTTTTTTATCAATCTTAACCTTGGTAGAAAACCCCATTAATTTCAGCAGGTCTTCTAACCAAGCTTTGGCGCGTTCAATCGATTGCTCCATGATCTTCTTTACTTAATATAAATATATTCGCTTGTGACAATCTCGGATGATTTTTAACAATTAAGAGGTTTTCTCTTTCTTCTTGCCACCTTTTTTCTCAAACGGTAAAGTTTCCCGTTCTTGATTAGCTTTCGCTTGCTGATCCACGATCTTTTGCAGATTTTCGGGTAAGGGTTCCCGCATCAAGATTACGGTTTGTAGGGTTTGGAAAACGTTAGCCAGCACAATATACATCAGTACCCCAGCCGGTAAGGGGAAAAAGAGGAACATGGCACTAAAAATCACAGGCGTAATTTTATTGACCGTTTGTTGTTGCTGAGCAGCTGCATTCGGCGCACCCCCACCAGAACCGGATAATTCTTGGTTGATGTAAATGCTAAGGCCAAAGAAGATGATCATACCGAGAATATCCCAGTTGATCTCTCCGTTTTCGCCTGTTACGCCCACTTGACCTAAGGCTTTAATAAATAAGAAACCTGTTTTGGCCGCAATCCCTGGGGTTGTGACTTGAATGGTGGCATCCCCAGGCGCGATCGCTTCAATCGTTCCGTCGGGGTTAACTTTGACCCGTTCTTCCCCTTTAGTCACGCTGTAAGTAGGGTGAATCGGTTCTTCGACATTAGAAGCTAATTGAGAAAAGGCTTTCCCTTCGGGCGTTTGCAGTTCAATTTGGGTTTTATCACCAACTCCTAACAGGTTTCCGCCAGGTAGAAAAGCAGCGATGGGATAATGTACGCCATCGTTCAGGTAAATATTTTGAGGCTTAGTTGAATAGGTTTGGGGCACAACCCGTTCAATCTGTTCTTTCGGTAAAATCTGGACATCAACGGTGTAGTTAATATCTGAAAACGGCGATCCGCGTAGGGTTGCAAAGAGAGCAAACAGGATCGGCATCTGGAGCAATAGCGGTAAACAGCCTGCTAAGGGATTGCCAAACTCCTGCATGAGCTTGGCCATTTCCTCTTGCTGCTTGGCAGGATCATCCTTATAACGGCGTTGAATTTCCTCTTGCCGTTCCTTCATTAAAGGCTGAGTGATCCGCATTTTTCGCATATTCCGAATCTGCCCTGCACTCAAGGGATACAAACCCAAGCGCACTACCAACGTCAGGGCAACGATCGCAAAGCCATAACTGTGCACAATACCATAGAAAAAATCTAGGATTGGCAACATAATATTTGTCGAAATAAAACCGATACCGAAATCCATTCGCTTAACTCTCTGAGCCGTTTAATAAGACAAAAACGTTTCTGTATAACGATACTGAAACCATGAACAAGTTTAATCGTTTATGTAAAAAATTAGGGATTAGCGTGATTAAAACCGCCAAAATCATTCAAATTTATTAATTATTACTGGTAATAGCTTCCAAGGGACGGCCAGTTTTAGCAGAGACTCGTTCAGCCATATAATCGTAAACTTCTCTGAACTTAGGAACGGCCCGCATTTCTAGGCGGCTTTTGTCATTGAGCGTTACCACAATGTCTCCCCAAAGACCGATCCCACGAGGCACTTTAACGATTTTACTGACTTCGCCATAAACAATGTCAGTGCGATCGCGTCCCATCCAGCCACCCGTTACCGAAATTCGACGATCCGTAATCTTATAACGGAGCCAAATGGCACGGACAACCGCCGCAATAGTCAAGGGTAAACAAATGACCGTAAACCCTAACAAAATATTAATGATGAGATCACCAATGTGGGGGCCTCCTTCATAATAGGTCGTCTCTCTAATGCCCATGATTCATTAACTCTGCTTTGTTAAACAACTGCTCTAATTCTCGCAAAAAATGTTCATATTTGCACACAACCGCATTGGGTAAAACCACGACAATGATATTCCAGCCAGGCGCAATATCTGGCAAAAGACCATAAATAATAGCCCGAATTTGCCGTTTAATTCGGTTACGAACAACAGCTTTTTTACTAACTTTTTGACTAACAGTAATGCCAAAGCGACTGATCGGAAGGCTAGAATCCTGAAGAACACGAAGTATTAGGTGAGACCCCCGATAACGTTTACCTTGCTGATAAACGGACTGAAAATCTTGCCAGTGTTTAAGTCGAATAGCTTTGGGTAATCCCACACTTAACCTAAGTCTAAATAATCCACAGATTCACAGCCTAATCAATTAGAGAGAAAGCTGATGACGGCCTTTGCTGCGTCTTGCTTGAATCACTTTACGACCATTAACTGTCCGCATACGGGCACGAAATCCAGAGGTTCTTTTTTGCTTACGGTTAGTTCCTTCTAAGGTGCGCTTAGTCATAATTATCTTCCTCCATAAAATACACAGTCTTTAATATTACCATTCCCTGTCAGGTATTTCACTATCAGATCCTAAGAGCGGCTAATGCTGATAATCCAAGTTCCAATATAAAGTCTTACCGGAATATCTCCAGAAGCAAGGGCATCAGCGACAAAATAGTAGGTTCCCATGTCGGGATTAGTGACATTGGATAGAACAATCTCTACTTTAGTATTAGGAGGAATAGCTTCTTCGGGGGTAATTTCTAAAAAGCGGCTTTCTTTGTCCCAAACGACATTCTTTAAGGGAATTGATCTGTCTTTAACGCGAATTTCTACACTATCGGTTCTGAATAGACCATCAAAATTAGCAGGGTAGGAAATATAAAATTTACTAGCACCTTGGGTCAGTTTTTTGGGAGGAATGTAGAGTTTATAGCGATCGCGTTGATTGGGTAAACCGTTGAATTGAAGGAAGTAGTCGAGAATATCTTTTCTGTCTACACCACTAAAAATGGTTAATCCTGAGTTACCACCTGCTAGGGTCAAAGTTGGGACAGCAGTAACCAAGCAGCTAGAAATTGCTAATAGGCTCAGTAACCATTGAGGAGAGAGGGCGAAGGGTTTACGGCGATTAATCATGGCTCTAATAATATTGATCAAAAATGGGGATTTGTACTTAGGAATGGTTCGATGATTTTACCCTAACATAGGTTTTTATTCAGAATGAAAGTTCTTTAACCAGCCTAGAAAGTGTCTGTTTTGCCCTAAAACAGAAGCGCAAGACCGATAGATTCAGTATCCAGCTTGAGAATGCTTAGGACAGGGAGAAAGTAAGGTAAACTTTCGATTTGGATAAGACGAGAATGATTTCAACGAGGAGAATGGGGTTTAAGCTAATTGGGAAATTAAAGTCAATTCAAAATGAGCGTTTTCTTTGGGTGTTAGCTCGGCTTTGATATCAGGGCCAAAGAATTTTTCAATTTTTTCTAGTTTGCTTTGCCAAGTTTCCTGTGAAATAAACGGCGAGGCAAAATCTAAAATTAAGGCATAATGGTCGGCGATCGCGGCTTCTCGGATACTGACTAAGACGGGCCGTTCCTCATCGGTGGGGCTTAACCCTAAGCGTTGCAGGGCATCATCTAAATGGGCTTCTTGACCGTAACGATAACGGGTGACATCTTTACGAATTTGGTTAAGTGTGGGTGTGGCTTGCTTTTCCCGTAGAGCTAACATCGCGTCACTGGTAGGTTCACTAAAGGGAATGGGTTTTAATTCAGCCGCTTTGAGCGCTAAACCACCGAGTAAAAGCGGAATCCCATAGAAAAATCCTGCTAAATTCAACGTCGCGTAATCTAAGGCATAGGCAACGAAACCAACAACAGTTAAGACACTCCCAACAGTTAATCCAACAAAAGCTAAGGAAATTTTACGCAGCATTTCTCTTTAAAACATAACATTCAGTCTTTATTATGCGGGAGATTAGGACGGATTGTAACGACTTGTAAATAGTTAGAACAGGTTAGCTAAGCTATAAATAACCTATTGATCGCGCCCAAAAACGAGGCATTTTATGACTAATCTGCTCGTCCAAAGTCCCTCCGTTCCCTTAACTATCCATTTTCCTTGGATAACTTCAATGACCGCTCAGGAATTTTATGAATTTTGTTTAGCCAATCGGGATTTACGCATTGAACGGACTGCCAAGGGAGAAGTAATTATTATGCCGCCAGCGTTTTCAGATACGGGTAATCGAAATTTTAACATTGCGTTACAACTTGGCAGTTGGGCTAATCAGGATGGTACGGGACTGGGATTTGACTCTAGTGCGGGGTTTACTCTACCCAATGGCGCAATGCGATCGCCTGATGCAGCATGGATTTCCTTGAAACGCTGGAATGCTTTAACGGATGAGCAAAAATCCTCTTTCGCACCAATTTGTCCCGATTTCGTGATTGAGTTACGTTCTGCTAGTGATAGCCTCAGCAGTTTACAGGCGAAGATGCAGGAATATCTGGATAATGGGATTACTTTAGGTTGGTTGATTGACCGCAAAAATCGTCGCGTCTATATTTATCGTCCCCATCAGGAAGTTGAGATTTGGGATAATCCTGAAATAATTAAGGGTGATCCTGAATTACCAGGGTTTGAGTTGAAAATGGCGAAAATTTGGTAAGCAATCTGATTAATTGATAATTGATAATTATTAATTGATAATTGTCCAAGCATAGAATAATAGGCTGGAGCTACCTACGCAATTCTCATGAAATACCGATAAACCTGACGAGACGGGGGACTCCCAGGCAATATAATAAACCCAAAGCACTACACCTTGAGCATTTGGAGCCTTGTAGAACGATGTTAAATAAAGTCCCCGCCAAAATTGAAGCGATCGCTGCGCGTGAGATTTTGGACTCTCGTGGTCGCCCCACCATTGAAGCCGAAGTCAGATTAGATTCAGGTGCATTCGGAATTGCCCAAGTCCCCAGTGGAGCCTCAACAGGAAGCTTTGAAGCTCATGAATTACGAGACGATGATCCCAGTCGCTATGCAGGAAAAGGAGTTTTAAAAGCGGTTGAAAACGTTATTGATAAAATTGCCCCTGCCCTAGTGGGAGTCGATGCCTTTGATCAAGTTGCGGTTGATCAAACCATGATTGCCCTTGATAGTAGCCCCAACAAAAAAGAATTAGGCGCAAATGCGATCCTTGGCGTTTCCCTCGCAACCGCTAAAGCCGCAGCCGCAGAACTAGAAATTCCCCTTTACCGTTATTTAGGTGGCCCCCTCGCTAATGTCCTCCCCGTCCCCATGATGAACGTCATCAACGGAGGCGCGCACGCAGATAATAACGTTGATTTCCAAGAATTTATGATTATGCCCGTCGGTGCTGCAACTTTCAAAGAAGCACTCCGCTGGGGCGCAGAAGTATTTGCGGTGTTAGGCAAAGTCCTCAAAGAACGGAAGCTTTTATCAGGTGGTGTAGGAGATGAAGGCGGCTATGCTCCGAATTTAAAATCCAACCAAGACGCATTGGATATTCTCATTGAAGCGATCGAAAAATCGGGTTACAAACCTGGCACTGATATTGCCCTAGCAATGGATATTGCCTCCAGTGAGTTTTACAAAGACGGCCAATACACCTACGATGGTGCGCCCCACTCTCCCCAAGAATTTATCGACTATCAAGCAAAATTAGTTAGCCAATATCCCATTGTTTCCATTGAAGATGGTTTACAGGAAGATGATTGGGATAGCTGGAAATTATTAACCCAATCTTTAGGGACTAAAACCCAATTAGTTGGCGACGATTTAATGGTGACCAATATCGAGCGGTTACAAAAATCCATTGATTTGGGGGTTGCTAACGCCATTTTAATTAAGCTCAATCAAATTGGTTCTCTCAGCGAAACTTTAGAAGCTATTTCTTTAGCGACTCGCAACAGTTACCGTTCCGTCATTTCCCATCGTTCAGGGGAAACGGAAGATACCACCATTGCAGATTTAGCAGTAGCTACTCGCGCAGGACAAATTAAAACAGGTTCTCTCTGTCGTAGTGAACGGGTTGCGAAATACAATCGTCTGTTACGCATTGAAGATGAACTCGGCGATCGCGCGGTTTATGCTCCCAAGTTAGGACTCGGCCCTAAACATTCCTAATATTTGCTTAAAACGTTAATAGGTGGGCCACTGCTCACCTTTTCTCTCCCAAGCTTTAACTTTTTAGTAAGGAGGAAGAATGAGTACAACAATTGAAGTTGAGCTAAAAGAAGTCCTGACTCGAATGGATCAACGCTTAGAACATATTGAACAGGATTTAACCCAACTCAAAATTGGTCAAGAATCTCTTAAAGGGGATATTAAAGTATTAGACGAAAAAGTCAGCGGCTTGAGTAAACGAGTCGAGAATCAGGAATTTACCAGTCGAGGAATTTTAATTGCTTTAGTGGTCGCTTTAATTGCAGGGGCGGCGAAACTTTTTGGCTGGATTCCAAGCGTTTAATTACAACCAAAAGTCAGGATTTGGTTAAACAATTTTAATGAGTAATTCTTTAGATCATATTATTGCTGTTGTTTTAGCAGGTGGCTTCGGCACTCGTATTAAACACCTGTTGCCTGATGTGCCTAAACCTATGGCCGCGATCGCCGATAAACCCTTTTTAGGTTGGGTCTTATCTTATCTACATAAACAAGGCATTGATCAAGCTCTACTCTCAACGGGGTATTTAGCTGAAGTGATTGAACGCTATGTCCAATCTCAACCTGTTCCTGAAATGGAATTGAATTGTTATCCTGAAACCGAACCCTTGGGAACTGCTGGCGGATTCATTAATGCTGTGAACCAAAGCCAGAAAGAACCGAAAGCTTGGCTTGTTTTAAATGGTGATTCCTTAATGGTGACGGACTTGGCTCCGCTGAATGAATATTTAAACGATGAAACCGTTGATGGGGTAATTTTGGGCGTTTCTGTAACGGATGCCTCGCGGTTTGGCTCTTTAGTTTATGATAAACAGAAGACACTTTTACAGTTTGCTGAGAAGCGATCGGGTGCAGGCGTGATTAATGGGGGCGTTTATTTATTGCGCCATCGATTAATTCAACGTTTTCTGCCTAATGTCCCGTTGAGTTTTGAATATGATGTATTTCCATCTCTACTCCAGCAAAATTTTTGCTTAAAAGTTCATCCTGTGACTGCTCCCTTTTTAGATATTGGTACCCCTGAATCTTTAGCCCAAGCAGAAACATTTATTCGGCAACATTTTATTTAATGATTCGTTAGTTTATGCTGATTTCTCGCGCACCTGTCAGAATTAGTTTTTTTGGGGGAGGGACAGACTATCCAGAGTATTTTTTACAACATGGCGGCTCGGTTTTAGCAACGGCAATTGATAAGTTTTCTTACGTCACAGCCAGCCCTTTTTTAAGCCATTTATTTGATTATTCTATTCGGGTTTCTTACCGCAAAGTTGAATTAGTTAAAACCGCCCAGGAAATTGAACATCGGGTTTTTCGGGAATGCCTTAAATTTTGTGGATTAGAAAAAGATATTGAGCTACATAATGTGGCAGATTTACCCGCATTTACGGGGTTAGGTTCTTCTTCTGCCTTTACGGTTTCTTTGTTGCAAGCCTTACATTCTTTTAAGGGAGAATTTGTCCGTCCTCTTGATTTAGCCTACGAAGCCATTTATGTAGAACGGCATTTAGTCCAAGATAAGGTGGATTGTCAGGATCAATTAATGGCAGCAATGGGGGGATTTAATTTAGTAGAATTTCGCACCGAAGATGACATTATTGTCAGTCGCGTTCCCATTTCTCCTGAACGGTTAGCTGAATTTGAGGCCCATCTTTTTATCGTATTTACAGGCATTAAACGCAAAGCTGCCAATGTGGTGGAAAAGCAGTTAGAGAAGGTGGGCAATAATACGGAAAAATTAAAAGAAATGCGAAAGATGGTAGATAAAGGGTGGGATATTTTAACGAGCAATCAATCTCTAACGGCTTTTGGTGAATTACTTAATGAAGCTTGGTTAGCCAAACGCAGTTTAGATGACAATATTTCTAACCGCGAAATTGATGAAATTTATCGATTAGGTAAAGAAGCAGGAGCCTTGGGGGGAAAATTATTAGGGGCAGGAGCAGGGGGCTTTATGTTATTTTTCGCGCCGCCTGAAGTTCACCCCAAATTACATTCAGTGTTTGCTAATCATCAAATTCTATCGGTTAAAATTAACGCCCCTGGCTCTCAAATTATTTTTTCGTAAGAATATTGACTTCCTTGGTCACTATTTAGTAATCAACATAATTTTTTGAATTTCTTTTTACTTTATTCTTCTTCACTTTGTTGTTCAACTGGAGAATTTTTAGAAAATTGTTGTCGTTTTATATAGGGCGGAATCTGAGTGGTTGGCTCATCCAGTTGTCGAATGACTTTAAATGTTTGAGATTCAGCATCAAAGACCGTCTCTAACTGACAAAAATAACGTTTGGCTCGCTCTTCCTTGGTTAGGTTGGGATCGTAAAAGAAAGGTTCAATTGGTGCATTTTCCCACACTAAGGGGATATGTAGGGGTTTGCATTTATCCCAAGAGCCATGACTTTGATTTCGATAGACGGTTAACTGAGGCTCACCCGTCACAGGAGATTTTTGCCAAACCCCCCGCAAGATAAAATGGTTGGCTTGGAAATTTTTAAAAGGTTTAGTTGAGGAACCCATAACACGGAAACCTAAACGGTGTTGTTCTTTTTTGTCTTTAAAGGAAACAAACCAATAAGGATAGACTTTGAAGTAAATTTCTTGCTCTGTGTCAACAATTTGATTGGATTTTTTGTTTGATATGTTCAAAGGGAAAGTTTGTTCCCCTATTTGCAAGCAATAACGTGTCCCCTGTTGAACCAGTTTTCCAAAGACTGCGCCGATTGCCTGAAAGTAAGCCCCTGGCTCTAGCGGATTAGTAGGTGTAGAATTGGTCGCTAAATCATCGGATTGTGATGAATCAGCAGTTGCTTTTTTCTTTTTCTTTTTTGTAGCTGGTGTTGTTTGGGCTTCTGAACTTGGCTCTACGGGGGGTTGTTTTTCTACAAATGACTCTACAGCAACGCCCTCAATTATGTCAGCGGAAACAGGAACTTCGGTTTTCTTTGCTTTTTTCTTGCTTTTAGTGGTTTTCTTCGGTTGATCATCCGTTGGTTGCTGCGAGATGATTTCTGACGATGGAGAATCAACTTGTGCTAGAGATTGTTCTTTTTCTACAGACTCAACAGAGGTATTATCCGTTGTTTCAGCAGGGAGGGAAATGTCTGTTTTGTGAGTTTTCTTTTTACCTTTCGTACTTTTTTTGGGTTGCGCTTCTGTTGGTTGCTCAGCGATCGCGTCGGATGATGTAGATTCTGGATTACTGTCGATTGGAGCCGACGAGGACTTTTTGATTCTGACAAATTCAATGGGCATAAACAACTTACCGAGTGAACCGTATTTTTAGCATATTAAACGATTTGTGATGGTTTTAAACTCGTTCCCTATCAAGTAACAAGATAACGCCAATTTTTCCTCAGTTGTTTCTCCACCGTGTTTTTCTGCGATAACATGATCAACTTGATGAAAAGCCAGGGATAACTTTTCTGGAATCAAGCAGTATTCACAACAAAACAGGGAAGTGTTGCCAAAAACACTAAAATTTCTGCTAATCTTGAAAAACCGTTAGCGGGATTAGCATTTAATTCTCGTAAACCTAACGCTAAGAGTTGAGGTAAATCATCTCCGATGCTTTGGGCCGTATCATCAGGAATATCTAGCGTAATCTGCATTGATTTCTCCTGAAAAAGGTTTTAACAATCATTAACTGAGAGCCATATAAAGCCAACTTTGTTTCTCTTGACATCCGCCTAATATAGTTTTTTGAGCAAATTTTTCCACTTAGCCCTAGTCGAAGTGTATTCATGCGTAAACGAGATTTCTTAACCCTATTCGGTTTGACCTTAATGGGAATTATTAATCACGCCTGTAGCGAAAATTCACAGAAATACGCAGTGGCATCCAACAAAAAGCGAATCGTGGTCATTGGTGCTGGTTTAGCGGGTCTTACTGCTGCAAAGGAATTACAGAAACAAGGACATGAAGTTGTTGTTATTGAGGCGCGTGAACGAATCGGTGGTCGAATTTGGACAAGCCTGAAATGGCCTGATATGCCCTTGGATTTTGGGGCAACTTGGATACATGGAACTCAGGGCAATCCATTAACTAATTTGGCTGACCAAATCAACGCTAAACGACTGATGACCAGTTACGACAGAGCAGTAACTTATAACACTTCAGGAAAGCCCCTCTCTAATGCAGAAGAAGCCCGCATAGAGAATTTGAGAGAGCAAGTATTCAGGGTTTTGAAGAAGGCACAGGATGAGGATACAGATGTTTCGGTTCGGCAAGCGATTAAGCCCCTAATACAGCAATTAGACAAATCCTCGGAAGCATATCGTTTTATTAACTTTATTTTAAGCAGTGAGATCGAACAAGAGTATTCAGGAAGCAGTGAAAGTCTTTCTGCCCATTGGTATGACAGTGCTAAAGCATTTTCGGGCGATGATGCTTTATTCATTCAAGGCTTTAGGATCATCCCAGAGTTTTTAGCGCAAGGGTTAAACATTGAACTGGGTCAGGTCGTCAAAGAAATTCAATGGCATCAGTCCCCTATTCAGGTCATTACCCAAAAAAACAATTTTATCGCCGATCATGTTGTCGTTACCCTGCCGCTTGGAGTCTTGCAAGCTAAAAGTGTCAATTTCACTCCTCAATTACCACCCAGCAAACAGAACGCGATCGCCAAACTCGGCATGGGGATCCTGAACAAATGCTATCTTCGGTTTCCTAATGTTTTTTGGTCGGTTGATGCAGATTGGTTAGAATATGTATCAGACCAACCTGGAGAGTGGACTGAGTGGGTGAGCTTTCAGCGTGTAGCCAATAAGCCCATATTGCTGGGATTTAATGCGGCTGACAGAGGAAGAGAAATTGAAGCTTGGTCAGATCAACAAATCGTTGCGAATGCGATGCAAACTTTAAGGAAAATCTATGGAGTAGGTATACCCGAACCGACTGACTACCAAATTACCCGTTGGGCAACCGATCCGTTTTCGCTAGGTTCATATTCCTATAATCGAGTTGGCACATTACCAAGAATGCGTCAGGAACTAGCTGCACCTTTGAAAAATTTAGTATTTTTTGCAGGGGAAGCATCGGAACCTAACTATTTTGGGACTGCTCACGGTGCATACTTGTCTGGTCTGCGTGTAGCTAAAGAAATTTTGAGGGTATGAGTAACTGTTAGATGAATCAAAAAGAAGCCAACCTCCGCCATGTTCTACGCGGCAACTAAACAAGCATCATGGGTAGTTTTCCCTTCTAATTGGAGTAAACGAACTTTCATATCGCTGCTATAGGAAATGCACCCTTTACTTTGTAGATGATTAACAAGTAACGCCGAAAGATTGCTGGTAATAATCACATGAGCTTTACTGGCGGCTCCCGCAATTGTAACTATTTGTCCCTATAAATATTTATATTTAATAGGGCTGATTTGCTCAATTTCTAGATAGTCTTCAGGGCTAAAATAGACATGATGATCAGTAAATTGTATTAGGATTATTGCTCTGTAAGATTCAAATTTCATGATACTTTTTGACCATATTTATTTAACCGGAAATTGCTATTTTTAAGCTTTATTTTCTTTAAAAAATTTAACGAGCCAATCTTTTAAAATCCACGTTGCTCGACAATCATCTTCGTTGTAGCGCATGATTAATTCTAAAAATTGGCGATCGCCGACTTCTAACCATTGGTCATACCACCACACCGATTGATCACCGCTAGCGTTGGAATCACGCCATTGAAAGCCTAACCAGTTTGCTAAGGTTTTGAGGGAATAATTCTCTACAGGCAGAATCACCGAATTGACCACGTAATGATGGAGATCAACACAGCGTTTTAAAATTTGCTCCTGTTCCCGTCTCGTTGTTTTATAGAGTTGACCCAAGCGTTTAATGGTTTCCACTTCGTATTCCGAAAAATGAAAGATCGGAGCCGTGGGATAGGATTTCATTAACTTTAAAAATGCTTGCCAAATGTTGCCCTCATCCTCTGGCGTTTCTGCAAAAAAGCCGTGAAATGTTTCCTCTCCCGTCTGATGATTAATGACCAAAACCCCTAATAAATAATCTAAATTGCGTTCGGGTTCGGCTTCGATATCAAAATACAATTCAATCGGTACAGTGGGTAAGGTGGATTTAGGTAAGGGCTGTTTGGCGATCGCGCGATTTTCGATAATCGCTTGAGCTTGCAGTTGCAGTTGGGACGTAATCGCTTTACCGAGGGTTTCGGCCATGCTATTGGGATTAACTTGAGCCAAAGATTGAATGGTAATTACGCCCAAGGTTTGCAAGGATTCATAACGGCTAGGGGTAACACCTGGAACCAAAGATAAATGTTGCTGGGATTGCGCGATCGCATAACAGTGGTCATACCAATGGCACAAACTACAGCGTTGACGGGAAATAAAAACTTCAGGTTCTTGGCGTTGGACAAGGGTTTCTAAACAATCAGCAATGGTGGTATGTAAGCGGGGTAACCATTCTACGAGATCGACTTGATAGCGATTTTGACGACGCAGAATAATTTCAGCATAGGGCGGAAATCGGTCTTGCCAAACAGCTAATAGTTGAGCATAAAAAGCAGCCAGAATTTTGTATTCAGGTTTTGGACGACGACCCAATTGAATACTGACAGGAATATAAAACCAATTTCCCCAACGAGATTTCCCCGTTTGTTTAATCAATAAATGGGGGTGTCCTAATAGGGTTAAGCCTTCTCTTTCTGGGGTCGTTTCCCGTAGATCGTGGGATAAATGCCCGTCATAGATGCACTCTACGCCTTGCTCCATCAAAAATTTGGTTTCGGCAACGCGGGCTTGCCAATTTTCTCGGAGGGATTGGGGCTGTTGGTGATGGGGATAAAATTCAGCCAGGACTGAGGCGATATGTTTCTGGCTTTCTTGACGTAATTTCAGCAAAAAGTCTCGTTCTGAACCGCGTTCTGCTGCATTACCGTAGAGATTGAGAAAAGCGCGGCGTTGACAACGTTTGTAGTCGAGTAGTAGGGAATCTGTCAATAACATGACGTAACCCATTGTTGACTCATACACAATAGACAGAGCGACAGAAGGGTTGAGCAAATCACCCAAAGCAGCTTTTCATTTTGCCTAAATTCGACAACGAGAGCATTCATTCAAACAATGACAAAATAAATGTTGATCCCTAATCAGGACAATAAGAATTATTTAAAAAGTTTCCTGAGATTAGTTAATAACTATTATCCATTATGAAGGTATCTGTTTAGAAATGGTTACTGGTTTTAAAATCATCCGTATTCATTACTTAAAATTTATGGTTATCCTTGAAAATTCTCTTGGGATTCAACCGATTGGCTAGGTTCATGGGAGGCCAATAATTAAGCCCCTAATCGCCAAAAAGAGAACTTTGACACGCTGTCTTTTGACGGGATGTTCTTTGCTTTTTTAAGATGAAAGCCTAGATAGGATCAGCAAAACGTATAAAATCTCTGTTATGAAAACGTCTACTCCGCAAGACTCCGACACGTCTCAATGTTCAGGAGAAGCAACCCCAGGTAAACCCTTCAAGTGGCAAAATGCAAAGTTAATTTCCTTTGGTGTCACGCCAACGGGTTATATCTCGATTGGTATTGTACCGATGGGGGTGGTTGCCATTGGGGTTGTGCCGATGGGGGTCATTTCGATTGGTGCAGTGGCAATGGGCGCGATCGCGGCGGGATTTGTTTCAATGGGAATGGTTGCCTTTGGCGGCGTGAGTATGTCGAACTTAACAGGACATCAGGGGGGACATAAAGCGGCTCCTGTGGTTGAACCTGCGGTAACACCCGAAACCAAACCCCATTCCCATGATCCCCATAGTCATTAAATCGATGAAAAAAGCTTGCAGTATCAAGATTTTAATGATTTAAGCTGTTATTTTTTATTAATCATGAGCGTCGGTTGCTGACGCTTTTTTTATTAACACAATTATTGGAATTGTTAATAGTAAAAAGATATTCTTAGGTTTTTAAAAAAGCTTTTATAATTTTAGATATGTCAACATTTCATTAAAATCTTTCTATATTATCGAATGCTCCCCCCTTTAGAATCTAATCGTGATCCCCAATTTTTAGAGTCATTAGGGCAATTTATTGAACAATTACCCGATCATCCCCATAGTCAACTGATTCAGCGATCGCTATCTGTTCTGATGTGGATGGCCAGTGAAGAAATTGATCGCGCTGATTGGAAAATTGTCTCAGCAACCCTCAAGGATTTAGAAAAAGCCTTTATTGCCTTCTATCCCCATCGCCACACCCGCAAAGTCACCATTTTTGGTTCTGCTCGGATTGCATCGGATAATCCTGAATATCAATTAGCCGTTAAGTTTGCCCGTCGCCTTACCGATTTAGGGTTTATGGTGTTGACGGGGGCTGGGGGCGGCATCATGCAAGCAGGAAATGAAGGGGCAACGCGAGAACATTCCTTTGGCTTAAATATTGACCTCCCCTTTGAATGTTCCGCCAATCCCTATATTGCTGATGATCCCAAACTCATTAATTTTAAATATTTCTTTACCCGTAAACTCTTTTTCCTACGAGAAAGTGACGCGATCGCGCTTTTTCCAGGGGGGTTTGGAACCCAGGATGAAGCCTTTGAAACCCTAACCCTTTGCCAGACGGGGAAATATGGGCCCGTTCCTCTTGTTTTAATTGATGAACCTGAAGGAAAATACTGGAAAAATTGGCAGACTTGTTTACAGGAAAATTTATTAGCAAGTGGTCTAATTGGTTCTGATGATTTTAGTTTATTTAATATTACGGATAACGTCGAAGAAGCCTGCTCAATTATTCAAAACTTTTACTGTGTTTATCATTCTAGCCGCTATGTTGATGATACCTTAGTTATGCGCCTTAACTGGGAACTGGAAGACCATGTTATCGAGAAATTTAATGAAGACTACCACGATATTTTATTATCAGGAAAAATTGAAAAAAGTACCGCATTACCACCCGAAAAAGGAGATTCAACGGAACAGTTACCCCGCTTAATTTTTAAATTTAATCGTCAGCGATCGGGGCGTTTATACCAATTAATTAATGAAATTAATAGCTATGGCGATTGCTTTGTAGTTGAAAAGCATCCTGAATACAAGTAAAATTTAGCTTTCCCCTTCTGGCAATTTATTGATTGCGATATGTTATTAGCGTTTCAATCTCCTGGCCCAATCTTTTTTGAATTTGGGCCAATTTCTCTACGGTGGTATGGCTTATTAATTGCATCAGCCGTGTTAATTGGGGTGAGTTTTTCCCAATATTTAGCCAAACGTCGTCAGCTTAATTCCGAATTAATTGCCGATTTAGCCATTTGGTTAGTCATTGCGGCTATTCCCTGCGCTAGATTGTATTATGTACTGTTTGAATGGCAATCCTACGTTAATCGACCAGGGGATATTATTGCGATTTGGAAAGGGGGAATCGCCATACACGGAGCCATTTTAGGCGGAACCTTAGCCACGATATTATTTGCTCGTTTTCAAAAAGTGTCGGTGTGGCAATTAACGGATGTATTAGTCCCTTCCTTAGCTTTGGGGCAAGCTATTGGCCGCTGGGGAAATTTCTTTAATTCGGAAGCGTTTGGTGATCCAACAGATTTACCTTGGAAATTGTATATTCCTGTTAATATGCGTCCGAGTAATTATGTAAATTTTGAGTATTTTCACCCAACTTTTTTGTATGAATCGCTATGGAATTTAGGCGTATTTAGTTTACTGATTTGGTTATTTTTCTGGGGGTTAAAACATCAAAATCAATTAAAACTAGGAACTTTAACCTTTATCTATTTAATCACCTATAGTATGGGCCGTTTTTGGATTGAAGGATTGCGAACCGATAGTTTAATGTTAGGCCCATTAAAAATGGCTCAAATCATTAGTTTAGTGTTTATTGCGATTGGAACTTTAGGCTTAATTTGGTTGTATCAAGTCAAGCGATCGCTGCCCGATGTAGTGTCTAATCAAAACCCCATTGATCAAAATAATTAGGCAAAATAAATAATTACAGACAAAACTTTTTGCGCTTTATCCCCCCTTACAAAGGGGGGAGCCGATAGGCGGGGGGATTTTATAAAAAGAATGATGATTTACATTAAATAAAATTTAAGATTAAAAACTATGAGTGTAATTCAGTTAAAACCTGCCGTTTACTTCATTGGTGCAGGCCCAGGAGATCCCGATTTATTAACCCTAAAAGCCTATAAAATTTTGTCCCAAGCCGATGTCATTTTATATGCGGATTCCCTCGTTCCCAAACAGGTCTTAAAAGATGTCCGTCCTGATGCCGAATTAATACCCACAGGCAATAAAGTTTTAGAGCAAATTTTGCCCCTGATGATCGAGAAAGTTCGGGAGCATAAAACCGTTGTTCGGCTTCATTCAGGAGATTTAACCCTATATAGTGCCATTTATGAACAAATTAAAGCCTTAATTGCTGCTGATATTCCCTTTGAACTCGTACCTGGCATTAGTGCCTTTCAAGCCGCAGCCGCCAAACTGGGAGCCGAATTAACCGTTCCCGATTTAGTCCAAACCATTATTTTGACCCGTATTAGTGGGGCAGCTTCTGCGGTTCCTGAATCGGAAGAATTAGCCTCTTTAGCCGCCCACAAAGCCAGTCTTTGCCTCTATTTAGCCGCCCGTCACGTCGAAATAGCCCAAGCTAAATTATTACAACACTATCCCCCTGATACCCCCGTTGCCATCTGTTTCCGTGTCGGTTGGGAAGATGAAAAAATTGTCGTTGTTCCCCTCGAAAAAATGGCGATCACCACCCAAGAAGAAAACCTAATTCGGACAACCATGTATTTAATTAGTCCTGCTTTAGGCGCTACTCAATCAGCACGTTCCCAACTGTATCACCCCAATCATTCCCATTTATTTAGACCCCAAAAAGTTCAATAAGTGGTTATTTAAGAAAAATATTATTGTTTGAAATCTGAGTGAATTATTTACCTTACCAATCAAAGCGATTAAGATTAATAATTCATTAAATTTATTCATCTCCCCCTAGTTGATTAAGATACAATATCAATACAGGATTAAGCACAAATTTAAACCGTGCTTTTTCCATTATTTTTCATAAAAGTATTCATAAATTCAATCAATTTTATCTACTAAGTTTTACTTTTATCAGTAAAAGGTATCTATGATCAATATTGCTCAAGCCCATTACACCAATGTTCAGATTGCCACTTGGCTGCGAGGTTTATTAACTATCTCCTGGGCAGATGGAGATTACACCGAAGAAGAACAACATTTTATTACCGATCTGGTGAAGGAAATGGGGTTCAAAGATACCGATACTGTTTTATTTAAAACTATTACCCCCGAAGAATTGGTTGAAGGTTTGGGAAACGATAAAATAACCGCCGAGAATTTTCTCCGAACTGCCGCCCTAGTCGCGATCGCTGATGGGATTTATTCCCCTTCCGAAGCCCAATTATTACGGGATTACAGTAAAGCATTGGGAATCAAAATTAGAGCCCTAGAATCTTTGGAACATACTCTTTGTGATCCGACCGCTACCCATTCTGACGGAACACTAATTGAACACGACCATCCCCATCCCGATTTACTCCATCCCATTAAAGATTGGTTGGATGAAATGCCCATTCACGATCCCCGTTTAGCGCGATTTATTTGTAAATTGGTTCCGCCCCAATGTCCCTTTGAGCGTGATATTACCTTGTTTGGGCATAAACTAGTCCATATTCCACCTTTATGTAAACTCAATCCTTTATATGATCAATTAGTTAGTTTACGCTTCCGTTCTCTGTCATACCTAGCCGATGAATGCAAAGAAGATATTTCTGAATATATTTAGTTTGAAAAATTTGGGAGAGCAACATTTAATTTCAGTCCATTAAAAAATTATTTTGTAATAGTTTATTAAGTTTTAATTAATTATCTATTTTGGGTGGATGTTCTCCCATTTTAACCCACATTTCACGAACTCGAATCAGTTGTGGACGATTCATTTTTAGGGCTTCAACTGTGGCTCGTCCTTCAGCTGTTAAGCCGACAATTTCAGTTTGAGTGTCGTTCCATTTAAAATGAGTATTCCAAGTTTGCTTTTGAGGATTAAATAGTTGATTCAACTCTTTAGGATTGAAGTGCGATCGCTGCTTTCTTTGGGTTCGTTACTTAGCACGCCTTCTTGTTGCTAATTATAATTAATTTGTAATATTTGTGCGTTACGCTACACTAACACATCTTATAGTTACTAAAGGGATTAAGATTTGAGACAAGTGCGTCAGAATTTTAGTTAATAATAGCTTCCTTATTATTATCAGAGTGAATTATTTGCAGACGGTATGGCTTTAATTAGCATAACTGGATTAAGAGGATTGAGACGGGTTAAATCGCCCAAAGGAAGGGAACGGGAAATTTGAATTTGTTGGTAGGAATAATTCCAATCATGTTCTTTAAACCAACTTAAACAGGTAGCAAAATGCTCCATTGTTGCTAGGGCTAAAACGATTTTTCCTGATGGCTTCAAGCGAGCCTGACAAGTGGTTAAAATTGCCGTTAAATTGCCGCCCGTTCCCCCAATAAAAATACGATCAGGATGGGGTAAATCGGATAAAACATCAGGGGCTTTTCCTGAAATGGGATACACATTTTTGACTTGAAAACGGTGGGCGTTGCTTTGAATTAATGTAATTCCCATCGCTGTTTTTTCGATGGCATAAATCTGAGAAGTCTGGCACAATCGGGCAATTTCAATAGAAACTGATCCTGTTCCTGCCCCAATATCCCAAACCACTTGATCGGGTTGTAAGGCTAATTCCCCCAACACCATCAGACGAATTTCCCGTTTTGTCATTAAACCTGGTCGGTCTGCAAAGCTTAAAAAGCTAGAATCTGATAATCCCAGTAATGGTAATTGAGTTAAGTCTAATTCGGGTAACGCTGCATCATTTTTACGAACTAAGACCACCACATTAAGCGGTGCAAAATCTTGGCTATTAAGTTGGCCCAATTGTTCAGCAGAAGTGTTATAAATTTTTTCATTATTCCCCCCTAAATTTTCGCAAATCCAAAATTCATAATGAATCGCTAACTCAAGGCTTTGATAATAGGTCGCGATCGCGCTGGGGTTATTTTCGGCATCAGTCAGAATAGCAATTTTATTAACGCCTTTTTGTAATAGGGGCAAGAGTAAATCTAAAGAACGGCCATGAACACTGACGATCTGGGCATCATTCCAAGGAAGCTTTAAACGATTAAAAGCTAATTGAATCGAACTAAAGTGGGGATGAAACGTTAATTGCTCGGTGGGAAAGTTTTCTAGTAATAATCTGCCTAATCCAAAAAATAAGGGATCGCCACTAACTAAAATAACGATTTTTTGATTTGCGTTTAACTGTTGTTTGATTTTTTCAAATACGGTTAAAAAATCCCCTAAAACTAATTTTTCACCAGTATGATCAGGAAATAAATTTAAGTGGCGATCGCTGCCTACTAAAACTGTTGCTTGTTCAATGAGGTTACAAACTTCTGACGTTAATCCTGCCTTGCCATCTAAACCAATACCGACAACGTTAATTTTAGGGGTCATTCGCTAACCTGGACGGAATTTGAGCAATTTGATCTTCGGTACAATTGATTAAAATAACAAATTTTTTTAAAGATACAAAGTTTTGATCATGAACAATCCGCAAGTTTTGTGTTTAGGAGAAATCCTGTTTGACTGTCTAGCTGATCAATTGGGTCAACCCTTGGAGCAGGTAACGTCTTGGACTCGCTACCCTGGCGGCGCACCCGCTAATGTCGCCTGTGGTTTAGTTAAATTAGGCATTCCCAGTGCTTTTATTGGTTGTGTCGGCCCAGATGCAGTTGGCAAAGAATTAGTCAATGTTTTACAAAGCGTTGGTGTAAATACTGTAGGCATTCAGCATCATTCCAGCTTACCCACCCGACAAGTTTATGTCACCCGTTCCCTAGACGGCGATCGCCATTTTGCAGGATTTGGTTCAACGCCTACCGCAGATTTTGCCGATACCCAGTTAAATCCAGAGTTATTACCTGAAGCCTTATTTGAACACGCCCAGTATTTAGTCATGGGCACTATCGCCTTAGCCTATCCCCAAAGCCGTCAAGCTGTTTACCGTGCCGTTGAATGGGCGCAAAAATATAAGCTAAAAATTTTTTTAGATATTAATTGGCGTTCGGTCTTTTGGGAAGAACCTGAAGCAGCAGCAGATTTAATTCACAATCTGCTTAAAACTACCAGCTTTGTGAAATGTACGGATGAAGAGGCAGAACAATTTTTTCAAACCCAAGATCCTACTAAAATTCAAGAAAAATTGCCCCATTTACAAGGTGTGTTAATAACCGCAGGCGAAAAGGGATGTCATTATCAACTAGGGAAAAATAAAGGCTTCATTCCTGCATTCCCCGTTCCAGCCGTTGATACCACAGGGGCAGGCGATAGCTTTGTGGCAGGTTTTCTCAAGCAGCTTTGTGAACAAAAGGGTCAACTATTACAAGATGCGTCTTTAGCTCAAAAGGCTATTCACTATGCAAGTGCGGCGGGTGCATTGACCATTACCAAACCTGGCGCGATCGCGGCTCAACCGACTGATGCCGAAATCCAGAAATTTTCAGCTCAAAATTAATTCGAGTTAACGAAGTTCTCGACCAAAGGGGAACAGGGCGAGGGGAACTAATTTCAAATGCTGCATCGCAAAGGGAATGCCGATGATGGTAATGGCAAGAATAGCCGCAGAAGTCACATGAGCAACCGCGATTCCCCAACCGACCGCGATAACCCAAATAATATTGAAGACCATATTTAGTAACTCTCCCGCCTCTGGAGTGGGGACAATTTCTCGCCCAAAAGGAGTCATTGTCGCAACACCAAGTTTAATTGCCTGTACACCAAAAGGAATACCAATAATGGTTAAGCAGACTAAAATGCCTCCCAAAATATAGCCAATTCCTGCAATTAATCCACCAAAAATTAACCAAATAATATTTCCTAGAAGGCTCATAGTATATTTTTCTTGGGTTTCTTAATTAATTCAACTATTCTTAGTATAACATTGTCAAAATTCTTATGAAATGAACCATTAAGATGTAAGTGTTTATCGATCTCTGAGAAGCTTGTCTTTAAAATATCAAGCCACGCTACCGATAAAATCTATGAAAAACCTTAAAAAAACTGAAAAATGATACTATCGTCACAATAAAGATTGACAAGACCTAATTTCTTTAGCTATTATCCTCCACAGGGTGTAAAGTTAATTAAAATTATCCCTAAAAAATTTCTTTTAGCTAACTACCGTCGCTTGAATCCGCAATGAAAGCTCAACCTTGGGTTTATATTATTCCAAAACCTTAATTGTCCTTCTCGTTAAACGTTTATACAAAGATGAAATCGATATCAATCAATAAAAAAATTGTTGTCACCAGTTTAGGCTCTGTTGCATTTTTCTGCGGTGGTCTAGGAATTTCTGCGGACAAGGCCGAAGCTGCGCTGATCACCTATGGCACAAATGTATTTACCAATGTCACTGCTCCAGCAAATACAAGCTTTCAGTTACCGACGTTTGACACTAGTTTAGGCACTTTAACGAGTGTTACGATTTCATCTACTCTCACAGGTTCGGCGGTTATTAGTATTTTTAACGTTACAAGCTCCTCTCAAGTTTTTACTAATGCCTCCGCATCCGTCCCTTTAACCATTTCCACCTCGGCTCCATCTTCCTTAACAACGACTGCTACAAATAGTACGGCTTCAGGAGTTGCCGCTCCTGGACAAACCAACCTGCCAGGATTGCCAATTACGATCACTGGCAATGAAAATATTGCTTCATCTAATTGGGGATTTTTCCAGAGTGCTGGGCCCGCGAGCTTCACTGCTTCTGCGGATCTGGGTGCTGGTACTTATGGCGGTACTTCTAACCCTGGGGTCTTTTTTGGCGGCACATCTAATATCTCCGCTGATGTCAGCATAACCTACGAATATACTCCAATTCCTGAACCCATGACGATTCTTGGTTCTATTGGTGCCTTAGGTTTTATGGGTTCGTTAAATCGCCGTTTTGCGAAAGATAAAAATAAAAATTAGTTTTGGTTCTAATTTCCTTAAATAACCAGTAGAGACAGAGGATTAATTGCTTAGTCTTCTGTTTTTGCTTTATCGGCTTTTTTCAGCAAGTTCTTGATCGTCAACTTCTATCCAAGTTCCTTCTTGATCTCCCTGCAATAGCGTTTGAGCCGCTTGCAACATATCGGGGACTAACTCTTTTAAATCCAAGCGATTCTCTAAATAGGTTTTTAGAGCTTCTATCGGATCAAGGCTACTGCCTACCCCTAGTTCAGGTAAACGGGGACGAGCTAACTGACTAACTAATTCGGGACGAATGGTATAAGAATGGGCTGATGCTAAGGCTTCGTGAATAGCATTGGTATTGATCAAATCTAATTGTTCAGAGCGAATTTTATAAATCAAGCGAACAACGGTTTCTTTAATTTCTTTTTTCGCGATCGCCTTCAAAATGGCTGCTTGAGGATCATCTTTTTCTGATACATCCAGATTAATCGTTAGAAAAGGACGGGCAGGCAAGGGACAAAATTCCCAGTTAACGTTACCTTTTTCAAGTTGGATAAACACATAACCTTTATCTTCTTTCTCTTCGCTAAAATCAACTCGTTCAATGGAACCTGGATAAATAATGGGCGGTTCATTGCTGGGATTTAAATTTTGGTGTTTGTGGACATGGCCCAGGGCGACATAATCCAATTCAGGTCGAATTAACAGAGAAATGGGAATCGTAAATCCTTTCCCCACTGCTAAAAATTTTTCAGCCCCCAAGGTTGCGCGATCGGCCATTAAATGACCTAAGAGAATGGTCGATAGTTTGGGATTTAATTTACGAATTTCTCCTTCTAAGGCAGGCTCTAATTTTTCAATTAATAAGCGATTAATTTCTTCAAAAGACAAACCTTCCGTTTCAGGGCGAGTTAACAAAGTCGAACGATTGATCCAAGGCAGGGTAATCACTTGAATATCACCGTTGAGGGTCGGGATATGATGGGTTTTTAAGCTGTCTCCCACGATAAACCCAGGCACTGCCAAGGTTCGATAAATACATAAACTGGCGCCCCCGTTGCCTTGGGAATGTTGGTCATGGTTTCCAACCAGCAGAATAGTCGGAATATTGGCATCGGCTAAACGACGAAATTGGGCAGCAAAAGCTTCGTGGACATAGGGCGGCGGGGTGGCATCGGGAAAGGCATCTCCACCGAATAACACGAGATCCACAGGTTCAGAAATAGCGCGATCAATACAAAGGCTCAAGGTTTTGACAAAATCTTCTAGGCGAGTATTTAAACCCGTTGCAGGGTTGATGCGACCATGAGAAAAGCCACTTCCCATGTGAATATCCGAAAGGTGAAGAATTTTAATCATTTTTAAGAAAAGATGGGGTTAAAAATACAGCCTGATTGTGTCTTGCCCAGATTTTGCGATAAAGTAATAGCAATTAGGAATCCTTGTAGAGAGACTCAAACATAATGGCTTACGAACTTCCTGCATTACCTTACGATTACACAGCACTTGAACCTTATATCTCTAAAAGTACCCTAGAGTTTCATCACGATAAGCATCATGCCGCTTATGTGAATAATTATAATGGTTTGGTTAAAGATACCCCGTTCGATAGTCAATCCATTGAAGATGTGATCAAAGCAGTAGCAGGAGATGCCTCTAAAGCAGGTGTTTTTAATAATGCTGCTCAAGCCTGGAATCATACTTTCTACTGGAACTGCATGAAATCTGGTGGCGGCGGAACCCCTACAGGTGCTTTAGCCGATAAAATCAATGCTGACTTTGGTAGTTTTGAAAACCTCGTTCAAGAACTCAAAACCGCAGGTGCCACCCAATTTGGTAGCGGCTGGGCTTGGTTAGTTCTCGATAACGGTACGCTGAAAGTCACCAAAACAGGCAATGCTGAAAATCCCATGACCACAGGAGCAACCCCGCTCTTAACTATCGACGTTTGGGAACACGCATATTATTTAGACTATCAAAATCGTCGTCCTGATTACATCAGTGATTTCTTGGCGAATTTAGTTAACTGGGATTTTGTTGCTGCTAATTTAGCTGCTGCTTAATTTCCATACTTTCAAATTTTAGAGACAATCTTTAAAACAAAGGTTGTCTTTTTTCATTTGATTTGTTTTTAGTTTTATAATGAAAAAATACTTTGACCGATAATGACCTGCTTCAAATATGTCCAACCTCATTATTGCTTGTATTTTTATAGGAATATTTGTTGTTGGCTTTATCTTAATTTTTCTATTATTTCGCGAAATTCAAAATCAACGTAAACCTTCGATTTCTCAATCAAAGCCTAAAGTTCAGCCTCAAGTATCACCTCCTAAAAAGCCGTCAACATCCCCATCGACACGTTCACAACCTAAATCAGCGTCAAAGGTTTCGTCGCAATCTACTCAAAAGCAGTCTGTTCCAATAAAATTACAACAAAAGTTATTTCGACTTGTACAAGGCAATCAGGAAACCGCTAATAGATTGTTAAACAGCCTACGGACAAAATACCCCGACAAACCTGAGACTTGGTATTGGGAAAAAGCTATCTTAGATTTAGAACGAGATCGCGCTTAAGCAGTAACTTAATGCTCACAACCCATTAATTTGTTACTCAATGACTATTAAAATTAAACTTTGGGCTGATTATGGATGCTATCCCATTTGGGGAATCGATGAAATTGACAACATTGCCCCTGAAGAATTGCCCCTTAGCTCATACACTATTCAACGTTTAAATACTTGGCAAGAAGCCTATGATAAAACATTAAACCAAGAGTATCCTCCGCTATCTAATTTCCCTAATCTCCAAGCAGAGATTGACTTTGAAAGAGAAGGACTTATGTTATGGGAGCAGTTAAGGCTAGAGCTAGCACCTAATTATGAGGTTTTTTATCAAACTGGAAACCAATTGCTTAAAGACCCTAATAAAGTTGATCCCATATCTGCCATTTTTAGTTTACAAAAGAATTAAAGCAACAAGTCTCAATCATTTTTTGCTTAGTGATTTATTTATCCAATAAAAAATTGTATTTTATATTTATCCAATGAATAGCGAAGATTTAGCCCGTTATATTGAAGCCACTGATGGAATTTCTAAACCTTGGTTGCTTAACTTGTTACGAATGCAGATGCTAAAGGAAAAGCGGGATAATTTATCACCCGAAGAATATGAAGCCAATATTGAAGAATTACACCAATCTCTGATGAATTTAGGAGAATGGTGGGTTGGTATGGAGGATGAAGTGTTTGGCCCTCAATAGATCTCTAGGTTGTGTAGTGGGGTTATCTAAGAAATCTATGATGAGTTGCAAGAAGTGATGCAAAAACAAAAAAATTAGACGAAATAGAGAAATTTTATCAAGATCCCTATTTCATCCCTTTATTCAAGAACTTCTAGTTCATCTTCTCGAAAATGGGCCCGAAAAGGCTTTTCAAACTGAACCAAAACAGGAAGGTTGGCACTGATAGGTCTTCCCTGCCAATCATTCAGAATAGCAATAATTTCGCCTTCCATCTCTTTGATGTCAAAGGGTTGCTGTTTATGTTTAGGATGGTGGTAAACGATGACCGAAGTTTTTATACGGACGCGATCGCCAACTTTCATAGGTTTTGTACTCTCTGATCTCCTCGTCAGTCTAAAAATCAGATTTAAGGATTTCTAAACGAACAATTTTATTATTTTGGCATAGGATAGGCCCTATCAGTCATCTTGCAAGGTTTATTCACGTTAGTAAGGAAGATTACGAAAGTGATGGATCAATACTACCTGTGAGATGTGATAGCATAAGAAATGCTGTATTTTAGCAAAAGAATTCTAATCGAAAAGTCTTATGGCAAAAAAATCCATGATTGAACGCGAGAAGCGTCGTAGTAAGCTCATCGCGAAGTATGCAGAGAAGCGGGAACAACTCAAAGAAGAATTTCGCCAAGCAACCACTTTAGACGAAAAGTTAACCCTTCAACGTCAATTACAACAATTACCTCGTAATAGCGCACCCAACCGTCAACGTAATCGTTGTTTAGTTACAGGCCGTCCTAGAGGATATTATCGGGATTTTGGTTTATCTCGTAACGTCTTCCGTGAGTGGGCCCATGAAGGGTTATTACCTGGGGTCGTCAAATCCAGTTGGTAGTTCAGTAAATTTATTACTGAATTAATTAAGAGGTAAATGAAGTTAATCGGGTAATGAGCATTATGGTTTTGCTGTTGCTGATTTTTCTTGTTTGCCTTTTATTATTGGGTTTATTTTTAATGGCTAATAGCGGCGATCACTAATTAATCGCTATATTTAAATTTTTAATTCAATAAAACATAAACCTATAGTAAAGTTTGAGAAAATTCAGGCTCTACTATAGGTCTTTTTTTGATGACTTTTTAAAGGCTAATTCAAAATTTAGGCAGCGATCGCTTCTTGATAGGGGACAAAACTCTTCTTCTGGGCACCACAAATCGGACAACGCCAATTATCGGGAATTGATTCAAAGGGAGTCCCCGCCGCAATACCTGAATCGGGATCGCCGACAACGGGATCATAAATTACAGAACATTGACGACAAATCCATTTTTGGGTAGACGCTTTCGGCGTGGGAGCAATGCCCTTTAAGCCATTTAACGCTTCGGTATATTGTTGGGCGTGGTGCTTTTCGATAGGGGTCAACAAGCCAAAATTATGGGCAGCTTTACGGAAAATCGCGGCGTGTTCTTTGGATTCAGCCACTTGACTTTCAAATTCTGCGGCAGCATCTTCATCTCGATCCGCTACGGCTTGGGCGGTAAATTCGGGGTACATGGTGGTGTACTCGTAGGTTTCCCCTTCAATAGCCAATTCTAAACAACGGGCCGCGATCGCTTGTTTTTGCTCAGGGGTTAAACTCGCAGGATCACTCACGACTAATTCGGGATGAATCAAACGGAAATGGGCAAAGGCGTGTTCTGTCTCCTGATTGGCTGTTTCCTTAAAGAGTTTAGACAGGTCAGAAAAACCAAGTTGACGGGTAACTTCAGCAAAAAAGAGGTATTTGCGATTGGCCATGGATTCACCACCAAAAGCGGCTTCTAAATTTTTACTGGTATTTGCGTTCGAGAGATCCATTGATATCCTCAGACTTTGTGCAGATGTTGGGCTAATGATAATGCTTTATTGTAGCGATCGCTGTTACCAAGGGCTACCAATTAAAGAAAAACCTGCCCAATAAAACGGATGGGATAGATCCTGTTGTTGGGGCGTACTTAACACCGCAGGAAGCGTGACATTGCCTCTAGAGCTAATTAATTCGCCTGATTTGAGATAAACTTGGCGGCGAATCATGGCAATTTGAGTTTGTTGCAGGGCCTCTGATTTATTCAAAGTTGTTTTTAAGCGTTGATAAAATTCACTCATTAAAGCCAAGGTTCCCGCATCACTCACTGACCACAGACTAGCTAGGGCAGATTTGACCCCTGCTTGTAGGGCTAAACCTGAAAAACCTAATTCCACATCCTTATCTCCCACCGCCGTTTGGCAAGCACTGAGAACTAATAACTCGACAGGCGACTGATTCAAACCCAGTTCAGGTAGATCGGCTAAAGTCAGTTTGCGATCGCTGAATTGTATATAAGACTGATTCGGTTCACCAGGCTGGAAATTGGCATGGGTTGCTAAATGGAGGATTTGAAACGGTTCAGATCGGCGTAGGGTATTGAAATTATTGACCGTAAACCCTTGATTGAGGACAGATCGACCCTCCCAAGGGGTTTTAAAAATAGTATCGAGTTCAATCGCAACCCCAGGTAACGCCGCTTGTTCCTTAAATTCCGAGGCTCCCATTGCTAAGATTTTGGCATTCTGTATGTTTCCTTTGCCAATTTCCGATAAATTAAAGCCTGGAATGCGCGTTAAACTATATTTTTCAATGAGAAACTGTTTACCATCATAAAGGGCTGAAAGGGGCAACGAGCGTAATCCTTCCCCTAAGCAAAAAATTATCGTATCAATATTATTGGCTCGTAATTGGGATTCGACAGGCGCAATCAACCAATCATAAAGTTGTTTCCCTAATGTCAGATAATCATTTGAAGGCTTGTTTTGACTAATTTCTAATAAAAAGGATTTAATAACAGGCAATAAATTCGCTTGCTTGGCTTCAGAGATTTCCTGATGAATAAGGGATTGTCCAGGCGTAATTAAATATAAATTGAGTTTTTCTCGATTGGCCGCAGCCCAAAGAACGGAAGGATTTCGTTGGGTTTTCTGTTGTAGGGTTAATAATTCTTGCGCGATCGCTGGTGCATCTAAACCTTTATTAGAAAAATCACCCTTAAAATAACCATTGTATTGCTTTTGCCAACGACCTTCGAGTTCAAGAACATGATCGATTTTGCTTTCTGGAGAAACGATCTGAGAATCAATTGGCTGATTTAAACCAATAATAATCAAGACAATCAAGCATACAAAAAGCCAGTATTTTTTAATATATTTATAAATACTCATATTATGGATAGTTTAAATTACAAATAATTGCTACTTTATTTATAATTCACTTTTCCAATTAAAAATTTTATTGTAGAGACACAATATATTATGCCCCTACAAAGATTTATCCTTTATCACAACCTAATTTGCTGCAATTTGCTGTATTTAATTCAATTAACCGTAACTAACCCTTAACGGAGAGGGAGCAATTGGAAAATTAAAGAATTAATAAATCCTAATAAAACGGCTCCAATTAAGGCACTCCAGACTCCCCATCTTAAGGTAAAGCCATCGACTAAAGCGGCTGCTAAGCCAAAAATAATGGCATTAATGACAATGGAAAATAAGCCAAAGGTTAGAAACGTAATAGGGAAAGAAAAGAAGGCAATAACAGGACGGACAAAAGCGTTTAATAATCCGAAAACAACAGAAGAAATTAAGGCTTTCTTAAAACTGTCAATTTCAACGCCTGTCGGCAGTTTGGAGATAATAAACAGACTAACTGCGGTGACGAGCCAAGCAATGATTAAACCGATAGGATTCATCGACTACTCCTAAAAACTGTTTAAATACCTTCATTTAAACATTAAATCGGAATAACATAACATCGCCCTCTTGAACAACATATTCTTTGCCTTCACTACGGACTAATCCTTTTTCTTTGGCGGCTTGCATATTGCCTGATGCGACTAAATCTTTGTAGGCGATCGTTTCTGCTCGAATAAATCCCCGCTCAAAGTCGGTATGAATGACCCCTGCGGCTTGAGGAGCTTTCATGCCTGCCAGAATTGTCCAAGCACGGGTTTCCTGCGGCCCAGTGGTTAAATAGGTGCGGAGTCCAAGTAATTCATAGGTTGCTTGAATTAGGGATTTTAGTCCACCTTCTTCGACTCCCAAGGATGCTAAATAATCGCTCCGTTCTTCTTCGGGTAATTCTAGTAATTCGGCTTCTACTTGAGCAGAAACGATAACAACTTTGGCTCCTTCTTTGGCGGCGATCGCTCGAACCTGTTCTACCCAGGCATTACCATGAGCTAAGTCTTCTTCAGATACGTTAGCAGCAAAAATGATGGGTTTACGGGTTAATAAGCCCAAGGCTTTGATTAATAATTCTTCTTCTTCAGTTAATTTCACTTGCCGAGCAGGCAATCCGTCATTCAAAACAGCCACGATTTTTTCTAATACTTCCACTTCGGCTTGGCCGTCTTTATTGCCTTTAGCTTGTTTTCTGGCCCGCTCTAATCGTTTTTCAACCTGACCTAAATCGGCTAGGACTAATTCTAAATTGATCACCTCAATATCTCGTGCGGGATCAACGGAGCCTGAGACATGGATAATATCATCGTCATCAAAACAACGAACAACATGAACGATCGCGTCCACTTCTCGGATATTGGCTAAAAATTGATTTCCTAAGCCTTCGCCTTGACTTGCACCTTTGACTAATCCTGCAATATCAACAAATTCAATGCGGGTGGGAACGACTTTAACGGATTGGGAAATTTTGGCTAAGACTTCTAATCGCTCATCGGGAACGGAAACGACTCCCACGTTGGGTTCAATGGTACAGAAGGGAAAATTCGCTGCCTCTGCCTTAGCATTTGCAACTAGGGCGTTGAAGAGAGTTGATTTACCGACATTAGGCAGTCCGACGATTCCAGCTTGTAACATAAAGTTTGGTTGATGAGCAGTGTAATTATCGCTTTATTGAAAAAGGCAACAGCACTCCATTGTACCAAATCCTCTAACCCTTATTAAAAATGGCACTTAAGGTGAAAAGTATCGCCCTTAGCTAAGCATGGTTATCGGAAAGTTTGATAAATTAAGAGATAATATACATTAAAGAGATAAATCTAAGAATTGAGCAGGTTTAACAATATAAGTGTGGAGATATTGCTGAAGAATCAATAAATCAGAGTCGCCAGTAATTAAATAAAGCGAGTTTCCGTCCCTAGCTAAATCTAAAAATTTATTATCATCTTGATCGTCACAAAGATTTACTTGGAACTCAATTTCAAGAAATAGACTCTTACGATGAATCATTGCCAAAAAATCGGCCCGATCTTCCCATGAAATATATCTATCAAATTTTTTCTTTTGAATACGAGTAACCAGTTCTTCATAGGTGGATTCACTCTGAATTAGTTGAAAATGGGTAATCGCTTTAGTAACAGCTTGATTAGGAGTGCCTGATGGATTTAAAACGGCACTAATTAAAACATTAGTATCAATTACAATGGTTTTAAGACTCATCAGCTAAAAGCTCATCTAGAATTTCTTCTGTTAAGCCATTTTCTTGTGCTTTTTTACCGATTCGAGCCATTAGACTGAGTAAATCGTCTTCTGATGATTCAATCGTTAAATTGACAACCTGATGAGGTTGAAATCCTAAATCGCTAATTAGTTTAGGGAGATCGCTGACAGTAATATTGTTCAGAGTCTGTTTCATTATTTATTTTTATCAAAATCAAGAGAATAGAATTTTAACAATGTATCTGAATATTATCTAAATAATCATGTATTATATGGTATTTCAAAACTATCTTTTTCTTTTCAGTCGAAGTATCGAAACAACGATAAGTCAACTTACGCGATCGCGTCGGTTTTAATTACCCTTTCTTGCCAAAGCCTAAACTCCTGTGTCCGCGATCCCCCTGAAGCCTTAAACTGAGATCTGGCATCTTTTATTGAAATTAGTAGTTTTAGATTAAGCTGTGCGAAAAATTATTATTGCTGGTAACTGGAAAATGCATAAAACTCAGGCTGAATCCCAAGAGTTTTTGCAAGTGTTTAAGCCCCTGCTGCTCGATACGGATGAGGCAAGAGAAGTGGTTCTCTGTATCCCCTTTACATCCCTCGGAACCATGTCCAAAATTTTACATGGTGGACAGATTCAACTCGGTGCTCAGAATATCCACTGGGAAGACAAAGGAGCTTATACGGGCGAGATTGCTGGCGATATGTTGACGGAAATTGGCATCAGCTATGTCGTTATTGGCCACAGCGAACGCCGTCAGTATTTTGGCGAAACCGATGAAACAGCCAATTTGCGAGTAATTGCTGCTCAACGTCACGGTTTAATTCCCATTTTGTGTGTCGGAGAAAGCAAGGCACAACGGGATGCAGGGGAAACGGAAACCGTCATTATTAATCAAGTTAAACGGGGATTAGTGGATGTGGATCAATCCCGCTTAGTTATTGCCTATGAACCGATCTGGGCTATTGGAACAGGCGATACCTGTGAGGCAACGGAAGCCAATCGCGTGATCGGCATTATTCGGGAACAGTTAAGCAATCCTGATGTCAGTATCCTTTATGGTGGTTCCGTCAAGCCCGATAATATTGATGAAATCATGGCTCAGCCAGAAATTGATGGAGCTTTAGTGGGTGGTGCTAGTCTAGATCCTAACGGCTTTGCCCGCATTGTGAATTATCAATAAGACTGCATGAAACTCAGTCAGTGGCTTGGGTTATCGAGCTTAATCATTGCTGGTTATTTGCTTTGGCAGATTCGGCAACTGTTGCTGCTGGTGTTTATGGCGATCGTACTGACAACGGCCCTTAATCGTTTAGTGCGATCGCTAGAAAGATTTAATATTCAACGTAAAACGGCTGTCATTTTAACCCTACTGACTGCGCTGGGTTTAACCGCTCTGTTTTTCTGGTTAATCGTTCCGCCTTTTATCGAACAATTTCAAAATTTAATTAGCCTATTACCAAAAGCTGTCAGCCGTATTCGGGAATTTGTTTTAACGCTTCAGACTCAAGAAACCGAATGGGATTGGCTCTCGGATTTTTTACCCAATACTCAGTCTTCTTCTCTCCCCGTTCCGTCCGTTGTTGCTCCCATCTTCCGAAATTTCTTTGCAATTTTTTCTAATTCCGTTGCGGCTTTTCTGCGATCGCTGTTTGTATTGGCTTTAACGGTGATGATGCTCTTAAATCCTCAGGGGTATCGTAAAAGTTTTTTGAAATTATTTCCCTCTTTTTACCGCCGTCGAGCCGATGAAATTCTCACGCTCTCTGAAGCCGCTTTAGGCAATTGGCTCACAGGTACGGTAATTAATTGTATTTTTATCGGACTTTTGAGCGGTTTAGGACTCTGGGCATTACAAATTAAGCTAGTTTTAGTCCACGCACTCATGGCAGGAATCTTAAATTTTATTCCCAACATTGGCCCAGCAGCCAGTGTCGTTTTCCCGATTATGATCGCTTTATTAGATGAGCCTTGGAAAATTTGGGCAGTTTTAATTTTATATTTTATTATTCAAAATATTGAAAGTTATTGGTTAACACCCATTGTGATGGCTAAACAAGTTTCTCTATTACCGGCTGTTACTTTAATGGCCCAAATCTTTTTTGCCAGTACCTTTGGAATTTTAGGATTATTGTTAGCTTTACCATTAACCGTTGTGGCCAAAACCTGGTTGGAAGAAGCCCTTTTCAAAGATGTTTTAGACCAATGGCAAGCAAGTTAATAAAATATTATGAAATTTTGGGATCGTCGGTCGTTGGCAATCAAGACTGTTATGAACAGCCTTTTATTATTCAGTCTCAATCTGGCTCCTGTTCAAGCACAAACTAGCTCCGTAATTGAGGAAATTAAACGGACAGGGCTACTGAGAATTGCCGTTAGAGAAGATGCTGTTCCCTTTGGTTATCGGGATTTAAATGATAATTGGACGGGGATTTGTATTGATTTTGTAGAAATTCTTAAAAATCAAGTCATTCAGGAATTAAATCAACCGATTATTTTAGTTAAATTATTTAAATCAACTCTCTTTAATCGCTATGAATTAGTGAATGATCAGGTTGTTTATTTGGAATGCGGCCCTAATACCATTCGCACCGATCTTCCCTATCAAGTAACTTTTTCTGATCCTATTTTTTTAACAGGAACTCAGTTTTTAATTAAAGCCGAGAATAGAAGGCGATTTCGATCCGATCCAACGCTTAAAGGATTCACCATTGGGGCATTAAGAAATACAACCAATCTGAGATTTGTCACTGAAAAATATCCGCAAGCGACCATTCGGGAATTCCAAGGCTCGACCGGTCGTTTAAGAGGAGTACAAGCTCTTCAACAGGGCAAGATTGATGCGTTCGCTAGTGATGGAATTTTGTTGATCGGTGAAGCGTTATTGCAAAATTTATCGTTAGGAACAGATTATTTGATTTATCCTCAATATCCATTAGATTGTGAGGAATACGGCGTTATCATTCCTAAAGATGATCCCCAATGGCAAAACATCGTTAATGCCGCGATCGCTGCTCCCGCTACTCAAGAACTGTATAAAAAATGGATTGGGCCAATTTTTCCCGCCGTTGAGAAAACTCAAAATTATTGCCGTCAAATGGATAGCACCACCATTCCTAATGATGATCAACTTGACTCTGATCAATAATTAGACAATCTCAAATTGCAAGTGATGGCTGAGCAAAAAATCATGGCTAAAGTGATCGGTCACATTGGTATCACTTAATTCTAAGTTATAAAAATCCATGACAGGTTCATCAAAATAAGGCCCTGCATGCCAGGTTCCTTTTTCTAATTTAATAAAGCGATCGCCAGGAATTTCAAAAGTACTCATTTTGTCCAAGTTGGGTTCGCTCTCCTCCGAAGGCGGACACACCGCTAAAAACCAAGATTTTCCACCCAAAGAGCCTAAACACTGGGTACATTTGAGATGACGAGTAATCTTATGGAAACGGCGACCTCGATGCGACAAACGCATAATATAAAAGCGAGGTGTCCCTTGACTTAAATCCAATTGGGCTTCCGATCCATCAACGGCTTGTCCATCCTCTGAAGGCAGAATTAGCTGGCCATAGGGTAAAAACGCTTCCGTTGTAATAATCTGGGCTACCAGTTTTTGTAGAGTTTCCATCGGTAAAATCTCCACTTTTTAGAAAAAATAAAGACGCTGCCTCATTTAAGTTAATTAAGCAACGTCGTTATCTTGCAAATTTTATTCAAAGTTAAATACTTTGATATTTGATAAGCTTAGCCCGTCTTACCACATACCACGAACGGGAGCGGGAGCAGGAGCAGGACGATAAGCAGGAGGTTGAGAAGGTTGAACAGGAGGCAGAGAAACAGGAGCGGTAGACTCAAAGTTAACTGCGCTTCTTTCAAAGGTAGGAACTTCTTTGAGGTTTAAGCGGCTAATCCACGCGGGATGAGCAACTCCAACTTCCCAAGCTTTGCCATCTGAGGTGCGACGAACCATGACATCATCACCAGGTTGGGCAGAGCCAGTCAGGTGAAGGTGGGTATAGCGTTGATTGCCGACGGTAAAGTAACCCGCAGAACTGAGGGATTGAGGATATTTCAAAAATTCAATGAAAAGAATGTTACCAATAACGCCACGAACCCGACCGATCGCGTAATCACCGATCAACATTTGAGGGGTTTTGTTGTAGACATCATGTCCAGCTAACTGACTAACCAAAACTTCGGAAGATTTTTGAGCTGGAACGGGTTCTGCTTGAGAAGGCATAGCAGAAATTCCGCAGGCCGCAAGTGCTGCGACGACTCCAGTGAAGACTTTAACAGATTTAGTTAACACGATAACCTCGCTTTTGAATCACGAAAATCAATTGTCAGACGTTAAAAGTATAATATAGTTTCCTAGTTGCGGTAAAGATTTTTCGGTATAAATTTAGAAATTGTTAGAAATTCCTACTTTTTTAAATACTTGAAAATCATGGCCAATTTTTACCTCATTTCTTAAGAACTAAACTAACTGACTTAACCTGGATCAGTCAGTAATGTGTCAATTAACAACCCATTAGCCTGATCCATAACTATCAAACGATATAAATTTGACAGTTTTCATATTTTCATAATTACATTAGGCATCATTATAAATAAATCGATTCTGCTTTTGTCTCTGTTGGTAGAAGGATTGACGATGTTGTTGGGGTCGGAATAACAGGCATTTCCTCTATCTGTGTCTTGGCCTCGTCTGGTAATAGCGTGGGTTGGGGGGCTGAAGAGAATGGCTCATCAATAGCAGCAGAATCTGAGGCAGCCGCGTCAATGCTTGACGGGTTATCTTCTTGCTGATTAACCTCATCAAACTGAATGGATTCCGCATCTATTTTTTCGGGCAGGGAGATTGCAGGTTCTTCTGTTAGGGCTTCTGCTTGATCGGAAGCTGGTGATGATTGAGTAACGGATTCTGCCGCCGATGGTGTGGGTGATTCTGTCAGGGATTCTGTTTCGTCTTTCTCTTCGGTTTTTGGTGGGGCCGCGATCGCCTCTTCAGGCATTTCGTCAACCTCATCAACCGTAATGGCAGGATTAACAATTGCCTTGGCAATATTCAGAGGAATTTCTCCGCGTACCAGTTTTGATAATGAATCTTGTCCGTTGGGTTGGTAATTGATGACTCTGACCGTATTGTTAAAGACGTTAGGTACGGTATTGCCTTGTTCGTCGATAAATTCTAATTTGACCCAATTTTTTCCTGACTCAAATCCTTTGAGGTAAATGGGTTGCCAGTTGTCTAAGATAAAGCTTTCTCCATTGATCGTCACTCGAATCCGCCAATCGGCGATCGCGTCATCCTGACTTTCTTGTGCCAGAACATGGAGAGGGGCATTAGTCAGGTAAAAATCTAATAAAATCGGCTCGGCTCCATAATCCCCTTTGGGACGGCTATAGGTCAGCAAGGGTAAGGTGGGATCGGGGCGATTATCTTCCGTTTTAGTTAATACGTGAAAAGTCGCTTGGGCGTAGGCTCCATCATTTTTAAAACTTTCGTGCCAGGGTCGGGACGCAAAAACCCGTAAGGTGTGGGTTCCTGGGGTTAAGTTATTCAAGATAACGGGTTGATTGACATCATAAACCGCTTGATAGGGTTCATTGTCCAAAATGAGATGGAGATGGGGCCCTAAACCAAATTCGGCATTTTGAAAAAGGGGGAAATCTTGAACCGCGAGTTTAACGGCAATACTGGTTTCTTCTAATACCTGCTCAGGTTGAGGGCTGAGAATTTTAACCTGAGGTTGATATTGATCTAAACTGCGACGCAAAGCTTGAATTGACTCAGGGGGAGGGACTTCCGCCAATTTTCCTGTGTTCACAGGTTCGGGGGAAGAAATCAAGGACGGTGGAGGAGAGGCCACCAAGCGATCGCTACAACTAACTAATCCCCAGCTTAAGGCTATGACCCAAAATATGACCCACCATTTAGCAGGCTTTTTTATCTGCGATCGCAGTTTTAACTTCGTCACCGTTTTATCTCCTCTTGCGGAATCATGCAGGCCGTTTCTCAACCCAAAGCCATTTTACGGCTCAGCGTAGCGGCCACTATATTGATATTACCGACTCTGGTAATTCCCGATGTATCTGAACAGGTTTGTATCAGCTTGACAAGCAACTCATCTTCTTAACATTTATTAATATTTAGCAAAAATAAGCTGAGTTAGTGACATTTATATCCAGAGCATTGATAACTTTCTATAGATTTAATACGATTTGTTTTCTTTATCAAAGCCTTAAGGAAAGATTCTGTTACTTTTTGTAAAGCCAAGATCAATTTAGCTTGACTTTTGTTGCGTTTATCGTTGTTTGCAATCCTGATGGGATAATGCATTGACCAAATTTTAATTATTGTTACGAATCCCTAAAAGGGCTGAAAAGAAGATTTATCATCAACAATTGATGCTTGTCCCTAAATTTAAAAAATTAGGTAAATCTAGCATTATGTTAAGGAAGGTTAAAAAATTCCACTTTTGCCCTTCCTCCATTAAACTATTCACAATAGGAAACCCTTGAAGTTCATTGTCGAGAGAGGAGTACCCTCATGACAATTAGTCCTCCCGAAAGAGA
>CAYZWO010000009.1:0-55270 GCA_964482215.1 uncultured bacterium | reverse complement strand
GCTCACCCCAATGCTTATTTTAATCGCTATTCTCCTGAATCCCAACTGCAAGCAATGGAGCAAATGGGGGTAGATATTGCGTTTCTCTATCCCACCTATGGACTCTGGTTATTCGCGATCGATAGTTTACCTGCCGAAGTAATTGGGGCTTTTACTCGTGCTTACAATACTTGGTTATATGAAGAATTTTGTAGTTACGATCCACATCGGTTAAGAGGAGTCGGCGCAGTTAATCAACATTATCCTGAAGGAATGGTGAAAGAGCTACACCGTATTGCTAATTTTGGTTGGAAAGCGGTTTTCTTACGCCCTAATCCTGTTAAAGGCAGAATTTTGAGTGATCCTGCCTACGAACCTTTTTGGACGGAATGTGAAGCGTTGGATATTGCGGTGGGGCTTCATGAAGGAACCCATAGCCTTTTACCGACAACGGGCGTAGATCGATTTCATACTCGTTTCGCGCTTCATGCTTGTTCTCATCCAATGGAACAGATGATGGCTCTGTTGGCTTTGATTGAAGGGGGAGTGTTAGAGCGTCATCCCAAACTCAGGGTTGCATTTTTGGAATCAGGGTGCGGTTGGTTGCCCTATTGGTTATGGAAGCTTGACGAAGAATACAAAAATTTACATTGGGAAGTGAAAAATCATGTACAATGTTTTCCATCAGAGTATTTTCGACGGCAATGTTATATTGCGATCGAACCCTCTGAACCCTATCTTTCTCAGATAATTGATTTTCTTGGCTCTGATAATTTGATTTTTGGTTCTGATTATCCCCACATGGATCATCAAATAAATGGATTTAAAGAAATTATGGAACTTGACGAAAAATTATCTCAGAAAATAATACATAGAATTGTTTGGAATAATCCTAACAGTTTATATCAACCATCAATTTAATGTCTAATACCATCAAAAATTATGTTTGGAACAAGAAACAATTGGGTAAACTTTACAAATCTAGATTATCTTGCTGAACCTAGTAAAATAAAAAACTTTCCTGAAACAGAAAATTTTGTTAAAACAGATACTGATCTAGATTATCTTACTGAACCTAGTAAAATAGAAAACTTTCCTGAAACAGAAAATTTTGTTAAAACGGGTACTGATGAAAGTATAGCTGCAAAATATTTGCGTAGATTGCTAGGACAATCTAAAATGATATCTCAAATGATTGCTTATATTTGGCTTTATGATAATGAAACATCGTCTAAATTAAATACTTATTTTAGACATCCTGATAAACTTTCCGAAGTACTGCTTGCTCAACCTGGCGATGATGCTTATCTTTTACTCGAAGAAGTTTTTAAGAATCATAGTGATTTTCTTCCAATTTTTGACAAGTCGGAAGGAAAATTATATAATTTCAAAATAGTTTTCGATCAATTTCAAGGCTGTATTGAAGATCCCAACCTTGGGGAATCTGCGTTAATAACAATGGTTATTCCCTATCCTCCCCGTCCACAAATTTTTGATGATTTAAATTCTTCTACTTCTACACATTTTTTAGATAAAAATGCTCCTCTCAAAGCCTCAGAGCTACAAGCTTGGATTAACCAGTCTCCAGATGCTGAGCCTTTTTATGATCAGGACAACCCTTATATCCCAACAACTTGTTCATAAGAGCTTTCTAAATCATATTATATAAAATATAAAAATCTATTTTCTCCGCTTAATATAAATGCGGAGTTTTTGTTTATTATTTTGTTTATTATATTGATTCTTACAAAATGCTTATTAAAGATCCTCAAAATCTCTTATCTGTAACAATCCCTGAAGATTGGAAAATACCCGATAAGATACTTGAGATTCCCCCTCATGGTATTTCTTTACATCCTCATAGTATCGAAAAATTATTAATTAGAAATCAAGATACAAATATAATTTTTGCTTTTCAACCTCATTTGCCAATCACTTCGGAATTAGTTTCTTTGGATTATCCCATATTAGCTTATTTATATCCTCAAGAATTAATCGAAAACTGGCAACAGATAAAACCACAACTAGATACTTTAATTCAAAGAAAAATATTCGGAATAATACCTTACGTTATTATTTCTGATCTTGATAATGAAGAGCAAAAACACTATTTTTCTAAGTATTATGGAAAAGTATCTAATCCTTCTTATGTGAGGGTTATAGTTAACAATATTTGTAACCTTAAATGTGTTATGTGTCCCTATCACAGTTCTTTATTCAAACCCAATCATACTACCGATTTTTTTCAAAATAAGAAAGAAATGTCTTGGCAGATGATGCAAAAACTCGCGAAAGAATGTGGACAAGCTGGAATCACGATTTTAATTGGTAGTGTTGAAGAGCCATTACTTCATCCAAAGCTTTTTGATTTTATTGAGCTTTGCAGAGAACAAGGCGTACCAAAAGTTCATTTAACAACTAATGGACAGTTACTTAATAAAAATTATGCAGAAAAACTACTGAAAGCAGGTTTAACTAGTATTGATATTAGCATTGATGCGGCAGATCCAGATACTTACTTAGCAATACGAGGAGCAAATTTAAGTAGAGTAGAATCAAATGTTATTAATTTTCTTGAAATTAGAGATAAATTAAATGTTTCTTGTGAAGTTAGAGTTTCTTTTGTAAGAAATCAAGAAGTGACGAAGGAAGAAGAGCAAAAATTTTTAAATAATTGGATACCTAAAGTAAACAGTGTGTTTATTTTAAATGTCGCTGAATATCAAGAAAAAAATATGAAGCTTGCAAAAACAAATCAAGCTGTAGAAAGTTCTTTACAATATTATCAAACACAAGCGCAAGGAAGATGGCCTTGTTTCTTTCCTTTTATTGAAATGGCAGTTCTACCAGATGGAAGAATTTATTATTGCATTGAAACTTTATTTAGATTAGGATTTGATAAAGAAATTGAAAGTTTAGGAGATTACAATAAACAAACCTTACAGGAAATTTGGTCGGGTGATTTGTTTCAAAAGCTTCGGCAGGATTTGATTTTAAATCAATTACAGGAACGAACTGCTTGTAAAGATTGTAATATGTGGAAATCCCAGGTAGTGCATCGAGAAATAAGCAATGAATATCGAATTTTAACTACTACAGTGACAGAAATTTATTCTCAAATTCATTAAATTAAAATTTTTTAGGATTCATGTAAAAATCACCTAACAACTCATGCAAAATTATCAAATTATCAGAAAAATTTATGAGAGTGCTAACTCTTTAGTTTATCAAGTTGTACAAAAAAAAGACAATCAACCATTTATACTTAAAATTCTTAAAGAAAATTATCCAACTGCTTCAGAACTCACACGCTATAAACAAGAATATTCAATTACTCGCTCTTTAGATTCAGACAGTATTATAAAAGCCTATGAATTACAGCGACTTGATAATACCTTAACAATGGTATTAGAAGATTTTGGGGGGAAATCCCTAAAACTTTTAATGTCCCAACGTCAATTAAGCTTAAAAGAGTTTCTCCACATTGCCATTAAAATAACTGTCGGTTTAGAAGCAATTCATAAAGCAAATATTATTCATAAAGATATAAACCCTTCTAATATTGTTTATAATCCCCAAACTGAACAACTTAAAATTATTGATTTTGGCATTTCTACCCAGTTAGACCAAGAATTTATAACAGCTTGCTCTCCCAACCAAATCGAAGGAACATTAGCTTATATTGCTCCCGAACAAACAGGAAGAATGAATCGAAGTGTAGATTACCGAAGCGATTTTTATTCTCTTGGTATTACTTTCTATGAACTGCTCACTAATCAACTTCCGTTTAATAGTCCTGATCCAATGGAGTTAGTTCATTGTCATATCGCTCAAACGCCTAAATTTATTCATGAATTAGTTCCAGACTGTTCTGTGGCAGTATCTCAGATCGTTGAAAAATTACTAGCTAAAACTCCAGAAGAAAGATATCAAAGTGCATGGGGAATTCAATCAGATTTAGAAACTTGTCTTCATCAGCTACAAACAAATGGTGAAATTCCTATCTTTCCCCTAGGAAGCCAAGATGTTTCTGAAAAATTCATGATCCCCCAAAAACTCTATGGTCGTGAACAGGAAGTTACCCAACTTCTTAATGCTTTTGAACGAGTTAGTCAGGGAAGCACTGAACTATTTTTAATTTCAGGTTATTCAGGTATTGGCAAAACAGCTTTAGTAAACGAAATATATAAGCCCATTACGCGCCAACACGGAAAGTTCATTAAAGGAAAATTTGATCAGTTACAGCGAGATATCCCCTATTCAGCTATTACACAAGCTTTTCAAGATTTAATACGTCAGTTATTAACTGAATCTGAAAACAGTTTACAAAGTTGGAATCAAAAAATTTTAGAAGCCTTAGGGAATAATGGACAAATTATTATTAATATTATTCCTGAATTAGAAAAGATTATTGGTCAGCAACCGCCTATTGAACAGTTAGGTAAAACTGAAAGTGAAAATCGATTTAATTTATTTTTTAAGCGTTTTCTTAATGTATTTTGCCAACTACATCATCCTTTAGTTATTTTTATTGACGACTTGCAATGGGCAGATTTACCATCCCTTGATCTAATTGAGCAATTAATATCCGATTTTGATATCCAATACTTTTTTATGATTGGAGCGTATCGAGATAATGAGGTTGCTCCTACTCATCCTTTAATGTATACCTTAAATAAAATTAAGCAAACTCAAGCAATAATTAATGAAGTTAATCTTTATTCTCTACGAATTCAACATATAAATCAACTAATTACTGATACTCTGAGCTGTTCAACAAAAGCTTCTCAACCTTTAGCTGAATTAATTACAGACAAAACTGGTGGCAACCCTTTTTTTCTGAACCAACTGCTTTATTCCTTATATCAAGAAAAATTATTGGTTTTTAATAAAGATAAGAAAATTGATCAATCTGGTTATTGGAAATGGAATACAGAAAAAATACAAAGTATTGCTATAACTGGCAACGTAATTGATTTAATGATTAAAAAAATTGAAGGTTTAGATCATAAAACTCAGCATATTCTCAAATTAGCTGCTTGTATTGGTAATGAGTTTGATTTAAAAATTCTTTCTATTATTAATGAAAAAGATCTATTTTCTACTGCTAGAGAATTACAACCAGCAATAGAACAAGGGTTGATTATTTCCTTTGATAATACTTATAAAATTCCTTTGTTTTGTGATCAAGAAGAATCATTTTTCCCTATTTTAGATAAAGCTTATATTTCTTATAAATTTCTACATGACCAAGTACAACAAGCTGCTTATTCTTTGATTTCAAAAAATGAAAGAGGTAAAGTACACTTAAAATTAGGACGTTTACTCTTAAAAACAATTAAAGAAGATGACTTAGAGAATAAAGTTTTTGATGTTGTTAATCAATTAAATGAGGGTCTTCTTTTAATCACAGAACAATCAGAAAAAAATTTATTAGCAGTATTAAATTTTAACGCAGGCAAAAAAGCTAAAGCATCAACTGCTTATACATTAGCTTTACAATATTTCCAAAGAGGAGCTAATCTACTCTCATTAAATAGTTGGGAAGATCAATATGAATTGACCATACAACTTTACCTAGAACTATTAGAATGTGTTTATTTAAATACTAAATTTGAAGAAATTGAACATTTAGCTGAAACTATTATTAAATTTTCTCAAAAAATTGAAGATACGATTAAAGTTTATCAAATAAAATGCCTATTTTATTATATTCAACTCGAATCAAATAAGGCAATAGAATCTGCCCAAACAATTTTGAATAAATTAGGAGTACAAGTTCCTGTTAATTTTTATGAAATAGAAAAAGATATTGCTCAAAAGCAAAATAAGATAAATTCTTTTCTCACACAAAAGAATATTAAAAACCTTGCCAATTTACCCTCAATGGTTGATAGCCAGAAATTACTAATAATTTCTATATTGCAGAGCTTAATCTCTCCTATGCTAACAACCAACTTTCCTCTATTTTTTTGGTCAATATTAACTCAAGTCGAACTCTGTCTCGAACACGGTAATCCTCCCCAAGCAGTCAGTATATATGTTTATTATGGGATGATTTTATGTTCAACAAGTGAAAATATTGATTTGGGATATAAATTAGGCAATTTATCTAGACTATTACTGAAGCGGAATAAAAGTTATCGTTTCGAGGCTTTAGTAATACACGTTTATTATGGTACAATTTGGCACTGGAAAGAGTCTTTAAGAAATTTATTAACGAAGAAAAATTTAGTACAAGGAATTCAAAGAGGGATAGATGCAGGGGATAATGAATTTGCTAATTATTCCGCGATAACTTTTTGTTTCATAAATTTTTTTGGTGGATATAGTTTACAAGAAGTTTATGCAGATTATCTAAAATATCTAAATTTAATTAAAAAATCTAGGCAAGAATATTCAATTTTTTATATTCAAATTTGCCATGCTATTCCTGGCAATATAATTGGAATGAATTCTCAAAACTATAGATTAATATATGGTGAGTCTAAGCAGGAAGAGCAGCAACACTTAAAAAAATGGCTTGATAGTAAAAATGAATGGTTGTTATTTATATTTTATTTTGCTAAATTAGTCGTAAATTATTTTTTCAAAAACTATTCTAAAGTTGATTATTATAGTTTTCAAGCAGAAAAATACATTAAAAGTGTAGGAACTTATTTACCATCCTCGCAATTCAATTTTTACTCTTCTCTTTCTTTCATGATTTTTTATGATAAAAAACAAAAAACAGAATTGATTACAAAAGTCATAGAAAATCAAAAAAAAATGAAAACATGGGTTGAAAATTGTCCAAGTAATTTTCAACATAAATACGATTTAGTTGAAGCTGAAAAAGCAAGAGTATTAGGAAAAAATTGGCAAGCAGAAGAATTTTACGAAAAAGCAATTCAAGGAGCAAAAAAATATGAATTTATTCATGAAGAAGCCCTAGCCTACGAACGTGCTTCAGAGTTTTATTTTTCTCTAGGCCGAGAAGAAATTGGTAAACTCTATCTTAGAAATGCCCATCATTGTTATCTCTGTTGGGGAGCCAAGGCCAAAGTCAAACAACTCGAAGAAGAATATCCTCAATATTTATTAGGCATCACCAATCAAAGAAAATCTAATAAACTCAGTACAACGATCTCTACTGCTGGAAACGATGGAGAAGCCCTCGATCTCACTACTATTCTCAAAGCGTCTCAAGCTATCTCCAGTGAAATAAACCTCGAAAACTTACTGCAAAAACTGATCAAAATTGTGATCGAAAATGCAGGAGCACAAAAGGGTTGCCTGATTTTAAAACAAGCAGAGCAGTGGGTGATCGAAGCCCAAGGAGTTGCTGATCGCGACGAAGTTATTGTCTTGCAATCTATTCCTATCGATTCAGTCAATGCGGATAACAGTCTTCCCATTATACCGATCGCCATTATTAACTATGTTGCCCGTACTCAAGAGCCTATTGTTTTAAATAACGCTGTCTCAGAAGGCCAATTTATTAATGATCGCTATATTATTGCCAACCAAACCAAATCCATTCTCTGCACGCCCTTACTTAATCAAGGCAACCTAAGTGGTATTGTCTATCTCGAAAATAACTTAACCACAGAAGCCTTTACACCTGAACGCATTGAACTTTTAAATATCCTGTCTGCCCAAGCCGCTATTTCCATTGATAACTCCCGACTCTACCAAACCCTAGAACAAAAAGTCGAAGAGCGTACCAAGGAACTCTCCCAAACCTTAGAAATTCTGAAAGCGACCCAAGCGGAACTCCGCTTTGAAAATGATTTACTGAAAAGCGAAGAATCCTTTACAACTTTCGATTATCAAGTGGGCGGAAGTTTGTCGATGGATGCCCCTACCTATGTTGTCCGAGCCGGCGATCGCTACCTCTATCAAGCCTTAAAACGCGGAGAATTTTGCTACGTGCTGAATCCCCGACAGGTGGGCAAATCTAGCTTAATGGTGCGAATGATTGACTATCTCCAACGCGAAGGATTTTGCTGTGCCCCCATTGATATGACCCGTATCGGCAGTGAAAATATTACTCCCGAACAATGGTATAAAGGATTCTGTTTTGAATTATTACGTCGTTTTGGTTTACGCAACACCATTAATTTTAAGAGTTGGTGGCAAGAACGCGCCGATCTGTCTCCTGTTCAAAAATTAAGTGAATTGATCGAAGACGTACTATTAACTGAGGTAGGGGTAGAAAATGGTATTCCCACCAAGCCCCTGGTTATTTTTATTGATGAAATTGACAGCGTTTTAAATTTAAATTTTTCCATTAATGACTTTTTTGCCTTTATTCGTTCTTGCTATAACCAACGTAGTCTTAATCCCGTTTATCGCCGTTTGACCTTTGCCTTTTTTGGAGTCACAACGCCTGGGGATTTAATGACGGATGCTCAGACAACGCCGTTTAATATTGGTCAGCCCATTTATTTAGAAGGGTTTAAAGAGCATGAAGCTCAACCGTTATTACAAGGTTTAGCGGAAAAAGTCAGTAATCCCCAAACCTTACTCAAAGAAATCTTAAACTGGACGAATGGACAACCGTTTCTCACTCAAAAAATCTGTAAATTGATTCGGGAAACTTCTGCAACCATTCCCGTTAACGATGAAGCTGTATGGCTCCAAAACTTGATCCAAACCCAGGTAATTCAGAATTGGGAATCCCAAGATGAACCAGAGCATTTAAAAACCATTCGCGATCGCGTTCTAAAAAGTCAAAAATCAACCCAACTCTTAGAACTTTACCAACAGGTTTTAGACCAGCAAGAAATTGCTATTACGGATAGTTCGGTAGAAAAAGAATTACGCTTATCTGGATTAGTCATCAAAAAACAAGGCATTCTGGAAGTTAATAACCGTATTTATCAATTAGTTTTTAATCAATCCTGGCTTGCCCAACATCTCAATCATTCTCCCGAATCAACTGACCAAAGACTTTAAGAGCCAACCAATAACAAGACCCAAACCGCCAAAACGCAACACTTGCCAGAAGACTTCCCCTAAAATTCCCTGACGTAATCCTTGCCAAAATAACTCTTTTAAAGCCGGTTCAGAGAGTAAATGGCTTTCTAAATTAACGGTTAACTCCTGCAATTGTTCATCAATATGGTGCAATTCCTGTTCTAATTCAGGCAATTGTTCTTTTTGCCATTGCGCTTCGATTTCCTGACGATGTTTTTTGAGGGTTTCTTGCTGTTCGTACTGCTGCTGGATGGTGGCGTACCTTTCCTTTAAATCCATCAGCGATCGCTCTATTTTTTCTACCGCTTGTTCAAATTCAATTTCTCTGACATCAGGAATTTCAAAAGACATTAGCTATATCGTCGGCAATAAAATAAACATCCACAGAGGCAATCAGAAGATGAGGCACAACGCATCAATGGCATTCTACAAGGAAGAATACCCTAAAAATTACAAAAACTTATAGTAGTACAATTTTACATTTGTTCGAGGGTCTTGCCCTTAGTTTCCTTCACAAAAAACCAGACGAAGAAAATGGAAATGGCGGCTGCGGTTGTATAGAGTCCATAGGCGGGCCCTAGCCCTACACTGCTTAACAAAGGGGGAAAGGTGGTGGACACAATAAAGTTGGCAATCCATTGAATCGCTGCTGCGATAGATAAAGCTGCTGCTCGAATTTTATTATTAAAAATTTCTCCTAAGAGTACCCAAACGACGGGGCCCCAAGAAAAACCAAAACAGAAGACATAAAGATTGGCGGCAATTAAGGCAATAATGCCTGAATTTCCCTGTAAAGTGGGTTGGCCATTAACAACGGTTGCGCTACTAAAGACGGCCGATAATGTCCCCAGGGTAATCGTCATGCCAATTGAACCGATAATTAACAACGGCTTGCGGCCAAATCGGTCTACAAAGGCGATCGCGACGAGAGTGGTCAAAATATTAATAAAGCCCGTAATCACCGTAATTACGAGAGAATTTGCTTCCGTAAAACCGACAGAACGCCAGAGGACACTACTGTAGTAAAAAATAACGTTAATACCAACAAACTGTTGTAGAACCGATAATCCCATCCCAATCCAGACAATCGGTAAAATGCCCCCGCTACGACTGAGTAAATCGGAATACTTGGGCTTATGTTCTTGGTCGATAGTGGCTCGAATTTCTGCGACCCGCTCGGCCACATTTCCCCCTTCAACCTTACTTAAAACGCTCATCGCCTGCTCTTCTTGACCCTGAGCCACCAAATAACGGGGCGATTCAGGAATCATGGTGGCAAAAATCCCGTACAGGATAGCAGGAGGCAATTCTGACCAAAACATCCAACGCCAAGCTTCAGCTCCAAATAACCAAGGGTTTTCTGCTGAGCCGCCTGCTGCGGTTGCTAAAAAGTAAGCACTCAGTAAGGCAATAAAAATTCCGACCACGATCGCCAACTGTTGCAACGATCCTAAGCGGCCCCGTAAATGGGCAGGTGAAATTTCAGCAATATAGGCAGGGGCAATAACGCTAGCGGCTCCGACACCAATGCCTCCCAACAATCGCCAAAAGATAAAATCCACAATGGTAAAGGGTAAGCCTGAACCCAGGGCACTAATGGTAAACAAAATAGCCGCTAAAATCATGGTTTTAACACGACCATAACGATCCGCAACCGGCCCTGCGGCAAAAGCTCCTGCGGCTGACCCTAATAAGGCTAAGGAAACGGCTAATCCGGTCACTAAACTGCTGGATTGAAAATGTTTTTGTAGCGCGACAACTGCGCCGTTAATGACTGCTGTATCAAACCCGAATAAAAAGCCTCCTAGAGCCGCTGCCCCCGCAATGAGAATTACGAAGGCTAAACTTCCTGATGGTTCAGAAACAGGTCGAGAAGATGTCATAAAAAATATTCCTTTTAATTTATATAAACTTACAGATAAATGAATCCTTATCTCCTTTAGCTCCCCTTTCTCTGAGGGGAAACTGAAAGCGGGGGGATTAAGTGAATAAACATTGTTTTATTTAAATAGGTATTAGTTTGTGAAAAAAATTAACCCTTTAAGACTGGGCTGCACAAACGGCTGCACCAATTAAGCCCACTTTAGGATTGAGGACAATATAAACCGGAAATTTTGCCATCAGTTCCCGCATCCGTCCTTTATCGCTAAAGGCTTTCATAAAATTGCCGCTTTGTAGCAAGGGTAAGATTTTGGGGGCAATACCGCCTGCAATATAAAGACCCCCATAGGGCAACAATTTTAGGGCTAAGTTGCCCGCTTCGGCTCCGTAGGCTTCGACAAAGAGTTTTAAGGCTTGGCTAGAAAGATAATCACTGTCGGCTAGCGCGGCTTTAGCAACTTCTGCTGACAAATCCAATGTTTTTTCAGTTTTACCCATTTCCTGTTGCCAAATTTTATAAATTTCAGCCAAAGGAGCCGATTCTTGAGTGGGATCTTGATCGCGCAAAAATTCATAAATATTGGCAATCCCCATGCCTGAAACGACCCTTTCAACGGAAACTCGGTCGAATTGGTGACGTTCTTTGAGATAACTTAATAGCTGAAATTCAAGATGCGATCGCGGCGCAAAATCGGCATGGGCCCCTTCACTAGAAAAAACCCGATAATTGCCTGCCCCAACCGGAATCATATAGCCTTGACCTAATCCCGTTCCTGCTCCAATAACAGCAATCGGCGCATTGGCATCTTTTGGGACATCCTGTAAGCAATACAAATCATCCGCGGTTAACCCTAAAATACCGTAGCCCACCGCCGCAAAGTCATTAATCAAACTTACTTGAGCAATTTCTAATTCCGTTGCTAAGCGATCGCCGGATAATGACCAGCTTAAATTCGTTAACTCTGAGATGTTATTAACCACTGGGCCCGCAATCCCAAAACACGCCTTCTCAATCTGGGGTGTTTCACCGAGTACCTCCGTCGCTGCTGATAGAAACTGACGAACCATTGGAACTAGATCCGTAAAGGATTGACTGGGGTAGGTTTGCTCGTGCAACGCCGCATATTGAGAAGTGGGTGAAGATGATGGGGCAGTTCCCGCCTTCACCAACCGTAAAATCGTTTTTGTTCCGCCAATATCGCCAGCAAGTAACGCACTGACCATAAGTTCACTCCTAACCGTGATGAAAAAAAATCCCTAATGCAGAGATACAGGGACAAATATCCAGCTACTTGATCACAAGGCTACTGACACTAAATCTTCTGTTTAAAAACGAAATTCCAGTTTTTTGACGAAACTAGAAATGCTAGGCATGAACGGAAGCTTAATGACAAGAAAAGCCATCGGCATGGATAAACTAACCCTAAAAAACAATTGCCATAATTCTCGACATTTCGCATTTTTAGGAATTATTTAAACTTATCTTTGATATCCCTATCCTAGCAATAGGGCGGTTCTTTCTCATGTGAATAAATATGAAGAAATCCCGCGATCCCCCTATAATGATTACTGTTCTTAAATCCTGTATTTTGAATCAAAATTTTCTATGCTAGACGAGGTTTTGAAGATTAGGCAACAACGCAATCGCTTTTTTCAAGTTATCATCTCGCTCGGCCTTTGTTTGCTGTTGATGGTGGGATGTAGTCAAGCGCAAACTCCTTCATCTCGTCCAGCTAATGCAGATAAAAATACCATTACCATTGGTACAATTCTCCGTCCCCGTACTCTTGATCCTGCCGACAGTTACGAATTAGCGGGCTTAATGGTGATTTACAATCTAGGGGATACGCTCTACAGCTATAAGTTAGGAACAACAGAATTAGAACCCCGCCTAGCCTCCGCTCTACCGAAGATTAGTGAAGATGGCTTAACCTATACCATTCCCTTGCGGCAAGGTGTCAAGTTTCACGATGGAACCCCCTTTAATGCCGAAGCGATGGTCTTTTCCCTCAATCGCTTTCTTAAAAATGGGGGAGAACCGTCTTTTTTACTGTCCGATACGATAGAGAAGGTACAAGCCAGCGGAGAGTATGAAATAACAGTTACGCTCAAAGATCCCTTTGCTGCTTTTCCAGCTTTATTGGCCTATCCAGGAGCCTGTGCTGTTTCCCCGAAAGCCTATGAAATCGGGGAAGGAAAGTTTATTCCTGAAAAATTTGTCGGAACAGGGCCCTATCAGTTAGTTAGTATGGGGAGTGATTCCCTCCGTCTAGAAGCTTTTGCGGATTATTGGGGAGAAAAGCCCAAAAATCGTGGGATTAATTTACAACTTTATCCCAGCAATCAAGCCAATCTTTTCAATGCGTTTCGGACAGGGGCGATCGATGTGGCTTATCAATCCCTGATGCCCCAACAGGTAAAGCGACTCAAAGCAGAAGCAGAACAAGGTAAATTACAAGTCATTGAGTCATCAGGGTCAGTTATTAATTACATGGCATTGAATATTAATAGTAACCCACTTAGACAAAAGTTAGTACGGCAGGCGATCGCGTCCTTAGCAGATCGAGAAATGTTAAATGAACGCATTCTCCAGGGTCAAGGCAAATCCCTATACAGCATGATTCCCATGAGTTTCGCGTCCTATAAACCTGTTTTCCAAGAAGCGTATGGCGATCATAATGTGGAAAAAGCTAAGCAATTACTCCAAAAAGCGGGCTATTCCAAAGAAAATCCCGTAACCGTTCAAATTTGGCACTCTTCAGGATCAATTAATTCTAGTATTGTCGCCGCCCTATTTAAAGCCCTTTCCAAACGCGATTTAGACGGTGCGATCCAATTCCAACCCAACAGTATTGCCGGAGCAGCCTATTTTAAAAATATTGGTAAAGGGTTATACGAAAGTGCCATGTCTAACTGGTATCCCGATTTCCTCGATCCTGATAACTATATCTATCCCTTCTTGAGTTGTGCCAAAGGATCAGCGAGTAAGGGCTGTGAAGAAGGGGGCAGCCAAAGCCAAGGCTCGTTTTATTACAATGAACAAATGAACCAATGGATTGACCAACAACGTCAGGAATCTGATCCTGTTAAACGCACAGCAATTTTGGAAAAAATTCAAACCCAGTTAGCTGAAGATGTTCCCTATCTCCCCCTTTGGCAAACGAAGGATTTTGCCTTTGCTCAAAAGGATATTCGGGGAGTCATTATCAATCCGAGCCAAACCTTTCCCTTTTGGACGATTGAACGACTGTAAGCGATAATAAAAAGCTTTAATTCTCGATTCTCCTAAATTTTTGCTGAAAATTAAAATTCCTTTTTTTCAGCTTTTAGGGCGACAGGTTAAACTTAAAACTATATCTACAAATAGTCACTCACTTATCTCAATCATCATTGCTATGGTTCGCCGACGCTCTGTACCTTGGATTCATCGTTATTCCCGCTTAATCATGGGCGCGATCGCGGTTATTGGAAGTTTAATTACGGCCTATCTAACCTATGTCTCCTTTATGGGAGGATCAGCGGCTTGTCCCATCGATCCCGCCAAGGGAGTTTCGAGTTGCGATTTAGTCCTTCAAAGTTCCTACGCCAAAGTTTTTGGGTTGCCGTTAAGCTTGTTTGGACTCCTCGCCTATTTATCGATGGTGGTGTTCGCGCTGAGTCCCTTTTTAGTCAATTCAGAAAGCAATAAAAAGCAACGCACCCAACTTGAAAAAACAACGGCTTGGTTATTGCTCATCGGCGGTACATCAATGGCAATTTTTAGTGGCTATTTGATGTATATTTCTTTCTTTAAGTTAAATGAAGCCTGTATCTACTGTTTAACCTCAGCTACCTGTTCTGTGGCATTATTTATTTTGGCAATTATTGGTCGGGAGTGGGAAGAAATGGGACAAGTGTTCTTTACAGGTGTCATTGTGGCCTTAGTAACCTTAGTCGGAATCTTGGGGCTTTATGCCAATGCGAGCAGTCCCCTTGCGTCGGGTCGTACTGTTATTCCTGAAGCCACTACTGCTCCCCAGCCTCCTGAAGGTTGGCCTGTCACTACTACATCGGGCCCTGATGAAATTGCCTTGGCAAAACACCTAACGGCCAAAGGAGCCGTAATGTATGGAGCCTTCTGGTGTCCTCATTGCTACGAACAAAAGCAACTTTTGGGCAAAGAAGCCATGAAAGAGATTAAATATGTCGAATGTGACCCCAGTGGCAAAGATCCCCAACCTGATGTCTGCGTTGCAGCAAAAATCCAGTCCTATCCCAGTTGGACAATTAACGGGGAGTTACTGTCAGGTGTTCAATTACCCGAAAAATTGGCTGAACTGACCAAGTACGAAGGGAGCCAGAATTTTAAATACGCCATGCCCTATTAATCACTGATAATCACTTAGTCTTCGGCGATCGCGTTGTATTTAGTAATTCGTCATGGTACTACCCATAGAACGTTTACATCCCAATTGGTGATCAGAAATATCACCTATTTCGCAGGAATGAAAATTCAATCCGCCTAGAAATTCGCAAGCTAGGATCAAAACAGTTCAACAACCTTCACTCAATTCATTCAGAGCAAGACCTGTTGGGCGATCGCGGTTTTGAGAAAAGCACTGGAATGGTTTAAGGGGGTGGCATCATGTCTGTCGGGGAAATGCAAGCGATAGCCAAGGCAATGGTCGTTAAAGGCAAAGGAATTTTAGCGGCTGACGAAAGTTTTGGAACCGCTAATAAACGCTTTCAAAAATTAGGCATTCCCACAACCGAAGCAATGCGCCGTGCCTATCGGGAAATGTTGTTTACCACGCCTGGAATTAACCAATTTTTGAGTGCGGTTATTTTATTCGATGAAACCATTCGCCAATCGACCCAAGATGGTATTCCTTTTCCCCAATTACTGCAAAATCTGGGAATTATTCCAGGGATTAAGCTAGATGCAGGTACTAAACCCCTCGCTGGAACTTCCCAAGAATTAATCACCGAAGGCTTGGACGGTTTACGCGATCGCATTGCTGAATATTACGAATTAGGGGCACGATTTGCGAAATGGCGAGCCGTGATTATCATTGGCGATCAGATCCCCTCCCCAGTTTGCATTGAAGCCAATGCAGATGTCTTAGCCCGTTATGCTGCTCTGTGCCAAGAAGGGGGATTAGTTCCCATTGTTGAGCCAGAAGTATTAATGGATGGCAATCACACCATTGAACGAAGCCTAGCTGTCCATCAAAAAGTTCTTCATTGCGTTTTTAATCGGCTGTATTTATATAACGTTCAACTGGAGCAAATGATCCTCAAGCCCAGTATGGTGATTGCAGGGATGGACTGTCCCCAACAAGCTAATGTGGAAGAGGTTGCTCGTTTAACGGTTCAGTGTTTGCGCGATCGCGTTCCTGCTTCCGTTCCAGGTTGTGCCTTTCTTTCCGGCGGTCAAAGTGATGAACTGGCAACAGCCCATTTAAATGCCATGAATGATTTATTTAAGGGACAACTGCCTTGGAATCTTACCTTTTCCTATGGTCGGGCCTTGCAACAAGCCGCAATGCAAGCCTGGATGGGAAAATCGGAAAACATTGCGACAGCCCAAAAAGTTTTTTATCGTCGTGCCCATTGGTGCAGTGCAGCAACCTTGGGAGAATACGTCCCTGAAGTCATGTTGACTGCATAAAAAGATAGCCCATACTCAAAACTCGTCAAATAATTTATCAATGCCAATAACTTTTGTAAAGAAATCTTGTATGATTATTGGTTCAAATTTTGCTTTACTGAATTCATTAAAACAAGGCTTTTGAAAGTATTTTTCTGATTTAACAGATCGCTAATAATTTCTTAACTTGTTGTAATTTTTTGATTTCATGCGATTCCTTTGGGATAATGCTAAGGTTAGGTTACGCTTAGTTCTTCTGATAGTCTATTTTTATGTTACGTTCTCTTTTTAAAAATCGTTGGTTGATTTTACTGAATCTTTTAATTATTTCTCCAACAATTACCTTTAGCCTAGCCCCTCATAGTCGAGCAGAATCGATCAGGATGGCGGCAAAGGAAACAACAAAAACAGATTTTAATCCTTTAAAAAGGGCCTTAGAAACATTCTTTAAATCGAGTCGCTTTCAAGTTAACTCTGAAATGACCCTGAAAGCAAAAGTTGAACAGAGCAATGTAGAAATTGTCAGTAAGAATCAAACAATAACCGCGCTCCCCAATCAATTTCGTTCTGATATTGAAATTAGTAATAAAAAATATTTAGTGGTTTCTAATGGTAAACAAGTCTGGGTTTATAAACCAAGTACCAGAGAATATGCCGTCAGTAGTTTTGAAGATTTTCAATCCTCGCAGGATAATTTCTTGATTGGTCTATCTTCTTCTTTTCTGATGGAAATTGTGCGATCGCTACAGGAAGAACAAAAAACAGATACTGTTAATCAAGCCGATCTACTGGAATCCATTACAGATTTTTTCACCAACAGCTTTAACAAAGAAGGTTTTACCTTTAAACAGGAAAGCAGAACAGTCGATCAAGTCGCCTATTCCTTGTATCGATACCGCTCTGATGAAGAAAAAATTGAGTTTGTACTCTGGGTTGATCCAAACAGTGAAAATCTTAAACGGCTGCAAGTGTTAGGAACAGACAAAGATATTGCTGTTGATATTACAGAAAATATTCTGCAACAAAATACGGAGCCAGAAATTAATAACGATACCTTTACTTTTGTGCCAACTGCTGGAATGAAAAAAGTCGAAGAATTACTGTTAGAGGCATTTTAGGCGTTAAAAAATTTGCTAATAAAAATCCCTTGCTTGGGTAAACAAGGGACTCTTTTAAATTAAGCGTAATTAAATTAACTCACCGTTGCAGGCGTTTTACTACTGAAGAACGCTTGTAAAATCTGCTCAGCAATTTGGGGGGTGGTTAAACCTAAATCCGCAAAGGATTGATTAGGTTCGGCATGATCCACCAAAATATCGGGAATACCTAAGCGTTTAACGGGAACTAAAATATTGTTATCCAGTAAGGCTTCGGCAACGGCTGAACCAAAACCGCCCATGATGCAACCTTCTTCAAGGGTGACTACTTTGCCGATCCGTTGGGCTAACGGAAGGATCAATTCCGTATCTAAGGGTTTAACAAAGCGAGGGTTAACAACAGTCGCTTCAATGCCGTGTTCACTGAGAATTTGAGCTGCTTGGAGTGCAGGATAAGCCATAGAGCCATAGCCTAAAAGCAATACATCATCGCCACTGCGGAGAATTTCCCCTTTACCAATGGGCAGTTCTTCCCAGCCTTCTTCCATCAAGGGTACGCCGACTCCGTTACCTCTGGGATATCGCATCGCGATCGCGCCATCAGTGTAGTTAACGCCGGTGACTAACATCCGTTGTAATTCGGCTTCATCCTTGGGAGCCATAATCACCATATTGGGAATACAGCGTAGATAGGCAATGTCATACATCCCTTGGTGAGTCGGGCCATCAGCCCCTACTACCCCTGCTCTGTCTAAACAGAAGAAGACAGGTAATTTTTGAATACAGACATCGTGGATGATCTGGTCATAGGCTCGTTGCAAGAAGGTTGAATAGATGGCAACCACAGGACGCATTCCTTCACAGGCTAAACCTGCTGCTAAGGTAACGGCGTGTTGCTCGGCAATGCCTACATCAATATATTGTTTAGGGAGTTTGGCTTGTAGCTTATCTAATCCCGTTCCCGTGGCCATCGCGGCAGTAATCCCGATAATTTTGGGATTTTCTTCCGCCAGTTTGGTTAAGGTATGGGCAAAAACTTTGGAATAGCCAGGGGGTTTGGGCTTGCTGGGAGGATAGGCTTTACCCGTTGCCAAATTAAAGGGGCTTTGGGCGTGATAACCCACTTGGTCTTTTTCTGCTAAGGGATAACCTTTCCCCTTAACCGTTGCCACATGGACAAAAACAGGGCCATGAACCTTGTGCGCCTGTTTAAAGGTATCGATTAATTCCTGTAAATTATGACCATCAATAGGGCCAAAATATTTAAATCCTAATTCCTCAATGACTGCGCCGACTTTGGGCACCGCTAGGCGTTTCATCCCTTCTTTGACCCGTTCCATTTCAGGGGTGAGGGAATCGCCGAAAAAGGGTAAATGTTTAAATTGTTCTTCTAAATTATCTGCTAAGTTCTGTACCGCAGGATTTAAGCGGACTTTATTTAAATAACGAGAAATGGCACCCACATTAGGAGAAATGGACATTTCGTTATCGTTGAGAATGACCATTAAGTTGGTGTGGGGTAAATGACCTGCATGGTTAATCGCTTCTAGGGCCATGCCGCCTGTTAAGGCACCGTCTCCAATAATGGAAACAACTTTAAAATCTTCCCCTTTAGCATCACGCGCCAGAGCCATTCCTAAGCCTGCGGAAATACTGGTGGAAGCGTGACCTGCCCCAAAATGATCAAATTTGCTTTCGCATCGTTTTAGATAGCCTGCAATGCCATCTTTTTGTCGTAGGGTGTGAAACTGGTGATAACGACCCGTTAACATTTTGTGGGGATAGGCTTGGTGTCCCACATCCCAAAGCACCTTGTCATGGTCAAGATCTAAAGTAGAGTAGAGCGCGACGGTAAGTTCCACTACGCCTAATCCTGGGCCGAGATGGCCACCACTTTTGGCAACGGTCTCTAAGTGTTTTTCCCGAATTTGCCGAGAAATCTCCTCCAGTTGGCGTATTGATAACCCGTGCAACTGGTTAGGATGAGTCAGTTCACTGATGTGCATAGGGCAGAGTTTTTGATCATTTTTTATCGCTTATCACACTTTAATCTATTTCTTCCGTCTAGTCAGCCTTGGGGCAGAAAGTTGAAAAATTTGTTAAGAATTTATCTGCAATTAGGCTGAAAATTTTTGAATTGCGCTACTTCTTTAGGTTGAAACGTCTTGGTTTAAAACACTTCGACACGATACGCTAAACATGATCTTGTTTAATTTTTCCTGTAGTACTCACGCGATCGCGCCCTTCTTGCTTACTTTGATAAAGCCCTTGATCCGCTTGATATAACAAATTAGATGAAGAATCGTTGTTTTGGGGAATCATGCTGGCAACGCCCAGGCTAACCGTAACATAGCAATTATTTTGCTCAGAAAATTTGGTCTCAATTTCGAGAGATTTAACCTGAAGCCGAATCTGCTCAGCTAGATTAACCGCTTCTTCTAAATTGGTATTCGGTAGGACAATGGCAAATTCTTCCCCACCATAACGCGCTACGATATCTCCCGCACTATTTAGGCAGTCTTTAATGGCCTTAGCCACTTTTATCAAGCACTCATCCCCTGATTGATGTCCATAAATGTCGTTGTATTGTTTGAAATAATCGACATCACACAAAATTAAGGATAGCCAAGATTGATTTTGAATGGCTTGGTTCCATTTTATTTCTAAATATTCATCAAAGTAACGACGATTAAAGATATTCGTCAATCCATCTAAGTTGGCTAATTCTTGCAGCTTACCATTGGCTTCGTGCAGTGCTAAGGTTCTTTCTTGAACTAATTGTTCCAAATTATGGGTATAGTTCGTCAGTAAATTATTTTGGTTCTCTATAGTTAAGGTATGTTTCCGAATGCAAGTAACCATTTCGTTAAAAATATCGGCCAATACCCCAAACTCATCTTGGCGTTTTATATCTAAGACAACTTCATAATTTAAATCTCGGACTTTTTGGGTAGCTGATTGTAGTTGCTTGATGGGATGGACTAAATAGCGAGTGATCAGTACAGAAAGTACGATAGAAGAAACTAAACTGATACCAATAATGCTAATACAAATTATCTGCAATTTTTTTAATAAATCTTGATCACTACCCGCAACATAATCTACTCCTAATACGGCGATCGTTTTGCCCGCTTTGTCTTTTATCGGAATTACGGCGGTAAGAGAGCTATAAAAACTATCGGTATAATAGTCTTCTGCAATTTGTACCTCTCCATCAAAAGCTTTACTAAACAACGGAGTAATCGGAACATAGAGATTGCCAATGGGGTTACCCGCCCAATCACCTTGGGGTTCAAAAGAACCTGACGCAAGAAATTTTAGAATTTTACGATCAGGAGACTCTGGGGTAGTAATAAGTAAATAAGTCAGCACTGTATCGGGAACTGCGGGCCGCCTTTGTGGATAGTATGACTTTAATGGCTCAATTTTCTTTTCAGTTGATGCATTAATTTTTCTCAACGTTTGAGCAAGCTGTTGAAATTCTGGCGTGGAATGGTAAAACTTAATTTTTTCAGGAGAGAGGCTATGTCTGGAACCACCTGGTTTTATGTTTTCAATTTCTGTAATAGAAACGTTGCTATCTTTTTCAATCGCTGCTTTTAATTTAATAATACTTTCACGAGCCTTTTCATCAAATAAAAATGTTCCTAAATAACCGACATCTCTTAATCGCCCCGTAACCTGTTGAAGAATTAAGCGAGAAGAAAAGGCATAAAAATAATAAACGCTGACGGTAGTAATCCCTACTGTTAACGCTGTAATAGCAATCCCTAATCTGATACCGAAGGAAATACGCATGAAGATGGCAAAATTCAATAATAAATTGAGGGATTAAGGCTCATTAAATAAATATTAGATTTCAATTATTTCAAGTGGCCTTTTATAAAAACTAATAGCTTTCGTTTTCTTTCACTGTTAAGGGTTGACCGACTGCGCCTGCATAGAAAACGATTAATTTAACGGGAACCGAACCGACATTGCGCCCATTATGTAGGGTATTGACGACTTCTGCTAAGGTATCGCCTGCTTTGAGCTTTTTAACTCGACCGTCTTTTAATCGAACATGGAGTTCCCCTTCCATAACCATTCCAAAAGAAGGCACAGGATGGGAATGCCATCCCGTTTCTGCCCCAGGTGCAATTTCGATGATCATGCCTGTAATTTCGGCTTGTCCTTTGGGATAAACTAAGGGCTGACCATCCCAACTGGTGTCGGTCTTGAGGATGGTAGTTGCTTTGATCGTCGACGATGGCTCTAGGGCAAGGCTGGGGGATTGTAATAGGGTCAAAGAAATCAGGGGAAGGAATCGGTAAAGTCTTTTCACGCAACAAACCTCATCAACTTATTTAAAAGCGTTTATTCTTACTGATGAGGCTATCATGTTCCCTTCCCCCTCCTATTCAGTTAGACAAAATCCCTTAACATTTTTTTAATTTCAATGTTGTGTAATTCTTCTTGACCGATCATGCTGCGGGCAAATTCTTCTAAATAAATAGAAGCATCTTCTACCACTGCTAACAGTTCTTTATATAATTCCAATGCTTTTTTCTCATGATTTAAACTTTCAGTGAGAATAGCTTTTAAATTATGCTCATAGGTTTCTTCAATGGGTGCAATTTTTAAACTCGGATGGCCTTCTAAGCCTGTTAAAATTTCTCCCACTTGTTGAGCATGAAGAAGAGATTCAGATGCTTGAGCTTGAAAAAACTGGACAATCGGAATTCGATTGGGGCCCGTCACCATTAACGAATAATGGGTATAACGGACTACGCCTGCGAGTTCAAATTCCATCAAGTTATTCAAGATTTTACTTGCTGCTTCGGTATCGAGTTCTTTCATTGTTAATCTAGGCATTAAGCCATTATTTGATACTTTCGTATAATTTGCTGTACTAATTATTACTTAATTTCCGTTGATATCGCCAAATAATTCTAATGGCTTGTAAGCCTTGCAATACGCTTTCTAAAAACATTAATTGTCTTGCTACAAGGTGATAGTATCGTCGCAATTGTACCGTTCCCTGTTTCATTTGAGTTAAATTAGATGGAGCCGGAACTAATAAGCGATGGGAACATTTTTCTAATTTAGTAAAAGTTCTGGTTAGACATTTTAGATACTGTTGCAAATGCCACAAACGCACCACAATATAAAGGTTGAGGAGCGTTAAGCACAAATTGAAACAGATCACAAAAAGCAACATGAAATGATAGAATAGCCTTCTACAAGGGGAATTAGCTCAGTTGGTAGAGTGCTGCGATCGCACCGCAGAGGTCAGGGGTTCGAATCCCCTATTCTCCATATTGATGATATTATCTTGAAACAAAACATTACACTATTGTCAGCGTGGCTAAGGTAGTTGTCGAGAATCTCTATAAAAGTTTTCCGAGTCGGTCTAGTAATAACTCGGTAACCGTTCCAGATACGGAAGGGAAAGCGGCTGGTACGGCTTCTGAACTCCAGCGTAACAAATCGAGTCAGGTTAATGTTTTACGCTCCATTAATCTCACCATCAACGACGGGGAATTTATGGTCTTGGTGGGGCCATCGGGTTGTGGCAAAAGTACCCTATTACGGTTAATCGCAGGACTCGAAGAAGTAACTGGGGGCAATATTTTCGTCGGCGATCGCGTGGTCAATCAGGTTCCGCCCAAAGAAAGGGATATTGCAATGGTGTTTCAAAGTTACGCGCTTTATCCCCATTTATCCGTGTACGACAATATTGCTTTTGGCCTACGGCGAATGAATACGGCTGTTGTCAGAGACGCAAAAGATCAGAAATTGCCGAGTTGGTTGGAAAATACTTTAACGGGACTCACCCGCAAGTTACCCAGAAGTTTACAATATCGTTCCGCACAGGAAAAAGCCATTCAACAGCAAGTGCGAGAAGTGGCAGCCCGATTGCAAATTGAATCTTTATTAGACCGTTTACCCAAACAACTTTCTGGCGGGCAAAAACAACGGGTAGCGTTAGGACGGGCGATCGCGCGTAATCCCCAAGTTTTTTTGATGGATGAACCGTTATCTAATCTTGATGCAAAATTACGGGCAGAAACCCGCAGTCAAATCGTTAAGCTCCAACGACAATTAGGCATTACCACCATTTATGTGACCCACGACCAAACCGAAGCGATGACAATGGGCGATCGCATTGCGGTGATGTACCAAGGCGAAATTCAACAGTTAGCTCCACCGTTAGAACTTTATAATCAGCCTGCGAATCGCTTTGTAGCCGAGTTTATTGGCTCTCCTCCCATTAATATTATTCAAATTGAGGCAGAATCTGCTAGTTTACTTACCCATGCTCATTTCAAGTTAACCTTGCCTGAGTATTGGCATTCTTATACCAGTTTTTACCCTGGGCGATCGCTGTTGTTAGGGGTTAGACCCGAAAATTTCGTCGTAAGTACGGAAAGCCCTGAAAATCTCCAAGTTCAGGTGGATCTGGTCGAGGCCTTGGGCAATGAAACGTATCTTCTAGTGCATCTCGTTGATGATCCGTCGATTTCTTTACAGGTTCGCATTTCGCCTGATTACAAAGTGCAGTTGGGCGATACCCTTTGGCTCGCGATCACGTTAGATAAAATCCATTTGTTTGATGCTAAAACGGAAAAAGCCATCAATCGGGATTAGCAATGGTACTGATTTCTCTTCCCCAGTGTGAAATTTATCTCAAACCGCCAACGTCTTACCTATTAGCTAATCAGCGATCGCTCTTACCTGCTTGGGATTGGGATTGGACAGAGCAGCCGCCCACATTGATTTTAGTGTTATTGCAAGCTAAATTTTCGTTGTTAGAAGATTCAGCAATCATTCAAGAAGAAAAAGATCGATTATTGGGCAAATTTATCCGCCTCACTCAACAAATCAAACTCCACACTCAACAACAACATGTTTTAACCGAAATTATCTTTCCCGTCGATGGAAAACCGTTATGTTCAACAGTCGGTAATGATTTTTTCAATTTGCCTGCTATTGTTAAAGAGTCTCTCGGTTATGAGGTTGTTAAAACAGAGCCAGGCTGTTCTGCATTCCGTCATCCTACTTGGAATCATGCCGTTTATCCAAGTTTACTATTAATTAATACTTCAATTAAAAATACTGAAAATATAATACAAAATATTTTAAATTTGTAAACTTTTACAGAGCCTCCCACTGTTCTCGACTAATATTTGCTTGACGTAAAATGCGAGAAAGTAAACTTTTACTAATATCACCTTGATGAGGATTCGGTATCCAAACTTTTAATTGTCCTTTGACCATATACTGTACTGATGATTTCCTCCAGGAAATGACCCTTGAAAATCAAGTTGCTTAAAGAAACGAATAAGTTCTTGGCGTTTGATTGCTCCAAATGGTGGCATTAGGCAACCTCTAGCTGTGGATTTAAATCAATACCATCAATAATCGGTAAGGGATGTTGTAATCTTAAACCTAAAATAATCCAGCCCTCTAAGACTTCCTGTAGCATTTCTTGGCAAGCTTTTAGTGTATCTGCATTAGCGTAAACGCCTTGAAATTCTGGAATTTCTCCGTAATAAGTTCCATCTTCAATTTTTTCATATATGGCTCGGTACATTGCTTGTTGAAGGTATTGAGTCAGCATAATTCCTGATTTTTGTGAATAATCTGTAAAAAGCCAAAAGACAGAAAACACTTAGTAAAATTTTAAATCAATTTATGATAGATGCTGAATATTTCTATAAACTGAATTCATTATCAGAACCATAAATTATGAATGCTTCAAGTAATCTTCAAACCACGACATTTCAAATTATTAACCAAGAAGCTAGGTCTTTGCTCAATAAAGCTACTGGATTCATTAAAAATTATGATTTTACTTTAAATCCCTATCGTGGTTGTCAATATGGTTGTAGTTATTGCTATGCCTCTGCATTTAGTCCTAACCAACAGATGCGGGATAATTGGGGACAATGGGTAATTATCAAAGAAAATGCGGTAGATCTTTTGGAAAAAGAATTAAAAAGATGGCAAAAAAAACATACTCATCCACCAAGCATTTATATGAGTAGTGTTACTGATCCGTATCAACCCGTTGAAACAAAGAGTTTATTAACTCGCCATATTTTAGAAGTTTTAATGAATTATCAACCCATATTAGTTTTACAAACTCGTAGTCCTATGATCACTAGAGATATTGATCTATTACAGCAATTTCAAAAACTTAGAATTAACATGAGTATTCCAACCTTTAGCGAGAAAGTAAGAAAAGATTTTGAACCCCGTTCTCCTAGTATTATTTCTCGATTACAAGCAATGTCAAAACTCAAATTTTTAATTCCTTCAAATACAGAGCATGATATTCGTTTTTCAATTACGATGACTCCTTTACTTCCTTCCTATCAAAATGATATTCAAAAATTTATTAATAAATTAGAAATTTTTGATCGAATTGTATTACAGCCCTTTCATCAAGAAAAAGCAAAATCTTTAACGGCAACAACTCGATCATTTGCCATTGAACTTAAAGAAAAATATCAATGGTGGTATCAACAAGAACAAAAAAACTACTATCAATTTAAAGAGCAGTTACTTTATTTGACTAATTCAGGTGTTGAAATTAAAGAAGGAGAGGAAGGATTTCGTTATGATTGATTTTTGGAAAAATTGGTGGCAAATTCGACAAATTAAAACAGCAATTCAAAAAGGAGATAATACACAAGCTGAGCGATTAATCAAGCATCGACAACAGAGAAGGATTAAACTTTCATTATTAGAAAATCTCTTTTTAGAGAACTTACAACTCAAAAAAGATAAAAGCCAAATTTTATCTGATAATCTTAAAAAAGATTTTGATGTTTTTTCAAATTTAAAGCCTGAATTAAACATTATTCATAAATTAGAAAAATCTTTTAATCTTATTGAGTATGATCCTTATAAAATTCAGTGTTTAGGAATTGATAGTAATATTTTTGATAGTTTTGAAGAGAATTTAGTTGATTACTTGATAAGCGAATTTGAAAAGACCAAGCTTTCATCAGTCCAGCTTAAAAAAGAACTGATGCAATCTAAAGAGGATTTAGAAAAACTTAAACGCGGTTTAGATCCAGATTATAACTATCGCTTTAGTCCTCATATTTACTTAATGCAGTATTTTTTAGAAAATGTTTATTGTAATTACTTAGCCTGTTTTTTGATTTATAAATTGGGTTATTTACATGAAAAAATTAAGATTTTAGATATTGCCGCAGGGCCAGGAACATTTATTTTTGGTCTCGGTTTGTTTTTACGATCACTTAATCAGTTTTTTGATATTTCTCGCTTTCATATTTCCTATTATTCTCTTGAGCAGCAATCTTTACTACAATACAGAGGATTACAGTTTTGGCGACAATTTTTAGAAAAACAGGCTCAATCTTTTAATATCTTTTTTCAATTTAACACTCAAAATATTTTTGACTACAAGCAATTTAAGCAAAAGCTACCCAACTGTTTTTTTGATTTTATTATCATTTCTCATTGCTTTTTTTACGATGAACAACAAAGAATGCGATCGCACACTATTTATAAAGACATTTTTCAAAAATGTTTAACCTCTCAAGGAAAAGTTTTATTAATTGTCCAGTCTACAAAACTGTATAAGCTCTATGATTCTTATCCTGAGGAAAATATTGAAGAAGAAAATTATATAATTAACCAATTTTTAAAAAGCTTAGGGCTAAAACTGATTTGGTATAAATATTTAACCTCAACGGGAAAAAGAACACCAATGGGTTCCGATTTTAGAAAATTTGCGACTGACAATTTACCTGAGCAATCCTATCTTTCTAACTTAAAGCAAAAATATTTTAATCAATCTTATATTTCTAATTATGTCATAGATGATTTTGTAATACTTGCTCAAGTGGATTATGATTGATTTTCATACAAATAAACGTTGCTGATCGTGTTTAGTCTTTCGCGTAAATCAACAACGTTGAAAAATTACATTTGGGATTGTAGATAATTTTGTAAACCAATTCTCTCAATCAATCCTAATTGTTTTTCTAACCAATAGGCATGATCTTCCTCGGTATCGGCCAACATACCCGTTAAAATATCTCGCGTTTGATAGTCCTTTTCCGTTTCACAAACCGCGATCGCGACCTTCAGATCCCCAATAACGCGATATTCAAGAGCTAAATCATTGCGTAACATCTCAGGAACGGTTTGCCCAATGTTCAGATCATCTTGCTGAGAAAGATCGGGTACACCCTCTAAAAACAAAATCCGCTTAATCAGTGCATCCGCGTGGGCCGTTTCGTCCTGCATTTCATGATCGATGCGTTCATAGAGCTTATTTAAGCCCCAATCTTGATACATGCGGGAGTGGGTAAAATACTGGTCTCGTGCAGCCAATTCACCCCGTAATAATTTATACAATTGCTGTAAAACTTGTTCGTTCCCCTTCATGGTTGCTCCTCAATATAAATGTGAATGTTTTGCTGAAAAATACCCAACGGTCTTACATCATGGATTGGAGGTAATTTTCTAAACCCGTATTTTCAATCAGCCATTGCTGAGACGTTAACCAATCGATTTGTTCTTCAGTGGTTTCTAAAATTTCGGCTAAAAGCTCACGACTAACATAATCTTGCTGTTGCTCACACAGTTGAATGCCGTCTTGTAAGCCCTGACGCATTTCCAAGCTCATGGTCAAATCATTACTGAGGATTTCTGGCACTTGTTCACCAATCAACAACATCCCTAAACTCTGGAGATTGGGCAATCCTTCCAAAAATAAGACTCGTTCAATCAAATGATCTGCCTGTTTCATGGCTTTAATCGAACTTTTGTATTCATACTCATTTAATTTGTCGAGTCCCCAGTTTTTACACATACGAGCGTGCAAAAAATACTGGTTAATGGCAGTTAGCTGAACCTTTAAGGCTTCATTGAGAATTTGTTTGATTTCGGAGTTGCCTTCCATTTTTTGTCCTCAAGTTTCCCCACGATTAAAAAGGGCTACTTAGATTATCGCTAAAAATATTGAGATTTATCTAAATCCTTATTGGGTCTTCATTCTAAAACCTGCCATTCTTGGGCTAAAGCAATTTGTAATAATTCTTGACTTGACGGGGGACTTGGATCATAATGACAATTATTAGCAATAACTTAAAAAGCAATCTGCAAATTTTTTGCAATCAGGAGGGAAGTTTTCTGTAATGTATATCTGTATTTGTAAGGCTGTAACCGAGAAAGATATTTACCAAGCCGTAGGTCAAGGTGTTTGCTCATTAGAAGGATTATCTGAATTAACAGGCGTTTCCCGTCATTGTGGGTCTTGCACAGGTCATGCTTGTCAAGCCTTAGAAAAGGCGATCGCGTCCCATCAACAAGTTTCTAATCAGTAATTCAGTTCCGATTTCTGCAAGTTATTAGCAATTATGTAAAATGATTTAGTCCTTAAGTAACCTCAAAACGAAGAGTTGCTTTTACCTCGATTACGTTAAGAATGTAAATTGGATTTTGATTTTTTCGTATCTCGATGAACCTGGGGAAACCCTAGCGGCTTAATTTCCTGTTCTCTTCTGGCCGCTTCTAATTGCTTTAATTCGGTGTAATCAACCCAGTGAATACAATCCACGGGGCAGGTATCCATTGCTTCTTGAACAATATCTTCGGGATGACCATCCTGGTTATACACCCGCGATCGCCCATAATCGGGTTCAATATAAAAGGTATTGGGGGCAACATGGGCACAATGTTTACAACCAATGCAGGTTATCTCATCCACATAAACGCTCTTTTCTCGCAATTCACCGCCCAACTCAGGCTCAAACCCAGAGCGGTCTGACGTATCTCGAAAAAATCCCCCTAACTCAGGCTCAAAACCAGAACGATCAGGGGGAAAGGAAAAATTAGTAGCCATTAGGCACTCCAACGTTGAACAACCAAACGGATCGAACCATCTTGATTTTTTTCTTGTTCAGCAACTTGAAAACCTTGCTTTGCAGATTCCTGTAAAATCGTTTCTAAGGCATAACCTTGAGTTACTTGTTTTAAGAAACCTTCGACGGAAAGGGGCTGTTGCCAATACTGCATATCTGCCACCAATTCGTACTCCTGACCATTCCAGCGAAAACCGATATCGTAATTATTGTCCTGTTCCACCACGACTTCAGCCGTTAGGGTTTGGCCTTGATAGCCTCTCACTTCGCGGGGGCCTTCTTTCCAGTCAATCCCTAAATTGGAGAGAGAAGTTTTCAGGGCAGACAAATTACGAATTTTGGTTTTAATGTTGCTAAAGTGTGACATAAGCTTTCTAGGTAAAATTCAACGAGATTAATATTTAAAATTTATTTTTAGCTAAAATCACCAATCGCTTAATGCCGTTGGATTATCAGCACTAATAGACTGAGTAGCCTGTTGACGGTAATAATCAGCCGTATTTTCTTGGGAAAGAACCTGACCCAGTTGCTCCTCAATGGCAGCAGTTACCTCCTGACAAGAAGCTCCGACAATGCCCGTTACCATTTCCTTGACACGGCCATCAGGGTAGATGATGAATTCTAAGGTTTCCATATTCATAAGGATTCCTCATGTCTTAACCGTCTATCTTGAACCTGATTAAGGGCGATTGTCAATTCTGACATGGGCTAAATCTTGGGTTAATTTTAATGAATACGTTTAGGATTTTAGCAAAAATTAATATTAAAAACAGGATTTACTTAAATATTTGTAAAGGTTTTGCAATAGTATCACCAACTTTTGCTTCAGTTACATCTTCCTAATGGCTAATCTTTACGCTTTTTATGGACGATAAACGAGGATTTAGTCTTGATTTTATTTGCCTTTATAAGCTTATTGATATATACAAATAGATACAATCTGTATTTATCAATCAAACAAGGCCGTAAGGTTCTCTTTCCTTTGGATTACTTAAATAAATGTTGTAAATAGATTAGAGCGAAAATAAAAAGATGTCGTTATTAAATATTAAATTGAATTTTTAAAGCTGATCTTTTTCGCTTGATTTCTTCGCCAATCTAATTAAATTTACCGTTTCCCTGAACAACTTGTTTTAGGGTAGTAAAGGTTTCTAATCCAATTAAGCCCCGTCGATGACCTTTTTGATTAGAAATTCCTAAAAATAAAGATTCTCCTTGTTTGGGATTACGAGTAAAACGGGGAGAAGCGTTGATATAAACGATCGCGCTATCGATGCCCATCGCAAATTGGCGGGTTTCTTGATAGGATTCGGTGGCAATACAATCGGCGTGACCGCTCCCATAGCGATTAATCCAGGCGATCGCGTCTGAAAGATTCTCGACCACTTTAAAGGCTATGGTTTTATTTAAATAGGGTCTTCCCCACTCCATTTCTTTAGCAAGGGTTAGATAATTGGGGAATTCTTGACATAAAATCTCGTCGCCGCGTAATTGAAACCCTTTTTCCTGAAGATTATTAAATAAACGGGTTAATAAAGAACTATTTTGAGAGGGACTAATTAAAACTTTTTCGATGGCATTAACGGGATCGGGTTCACTGGCATGGCTATCTAAAATCATCCAACGGGCTAATTCCAAATCCCCTTTTGCCGACCAATACAGACAGCAGTTCCCCATTGCCGCTTTCAGAACCGGAGCCGTCGCCTGATGATTGACTTGCTCGACTAAACTGGGACGACCGTAAGGAATAATTAAGTTAATGTATTGATCCTGAGTGACTAGGGCTTGGATAGAAGGAACATCGTCACTGGATAGCAATTCTACGCATCCTATGGGTAAACCGACATCGGCCAAACTGTCTTGGATAATTTGAGTAATGATCTGATTGGAATGACTAGAGGCTCCACAGCCTCGCAATACTAAGCTATTCCCCGTCTTTAAACAAAATCCTGCCGCGATCGCACCCAACTCAGGAAAAGACTCATAAATTAACGCCACGACCCCTAACGGCATAGACTGACGATAGGTTTGGGACGGGTTGAGTTGATAGGACGCATTCATCACCCGTTGAATTGGATCGGGCAATTCGGCTAACTGAGCCAACAATTCAACCGTTGTATCGAGGCGTTCAGGCGTTAATTTAAGCCAATCGATCAGGTAATTGGGGACAGCCATTTCCCGACTGACTTCTAAATCGAGGGTATTAGCTTCTAAAATCTGATCAAAGGATTGGGAAAGTCCCTTGGCGATCGCGGATATTCCTCGGCTCCGTTCCTTCCCCTTAAAGCTACCTAGGGCTAAGAAGGCTGCGTGAGCGCGTTGGAGAGTTTGGAGCAGGGGATTTGGCGGATTATCTTGAGTCATTATCCTATTGTCGCCGATACGCTAGCCAAATAGTATACGCAAAAAAGAACACTAACGTCACTGCAACCATTATTCCCAAAATCATACTCAGGGCTTGGGGAGAATGCAAGGCGAGAAATAACCATCCCATCAAAATGAGAAAGGTGATACTCAAAAATGTCGGAAAAGAGTTGTCACCACCAGGTTGCATGGCTCGCCAACGATGACCTGTCCAACGCCAGATGCGTTTATAGGGATAGGCTGACGATAATAGTTCAATTTCCTGACGTTTATCATCAACGCCAAAAATTTGTTGGCAGCGATCGCAACCAAAGGCTTCCGTTAAGGTAATGGGTAAGAGACGGCCCTTACGCCGACAAGGACAAGGATAGTCATGATGGGCATCAAGCTTAATCGATTTTGAATAGCGCACAAGGATTCAGGGTGAATAAATAAAAATGTTTTAAAGAAGTTTAAAGTTGTTATTTTTCTAGTATAGTCTCTCTTTATCGGAACAGAGAAATCCTCAACAAATCTCCGTCTTAAGACATTGTTATTAATACGGACGTTAGAGCAATATTTAAAAAATTAATTATTTGAAAAATTTTTATTTATTATAATTTTCTGTTTTAAAATAATTCTCTTTTTGAGTTTTAATATTATCAATTTACATTTTTATTTGATCGGAATACAGTTGATTTAACTTTTGCTTATCCAATAATGAATATTTCTAAATGATATTTTTTATTTGCTTGATAACCCAAATATCAATATCACCATTCGTGTTTTAAAATTACAAAAATTATCGCAAAAGCAAGCTTGACAAAAACTAAAATTAAAACTGATAAAATATGGGTAAACAATAAAGCACTGATAAAATGGTCAATAATTATCAGCAACCTAAAATTATTATTATTGGAGGTGGGGCGGCCGGTTTCTTTGCGGCAATTATTTGTGCTGAAACGTCTCCCCAGGCTAGGATTACCTTATTAGAAGCCAGCCGTGAATTTCTTGCCAAGGTGAAAATATCGGGCGGCGGACGCTGTAATGTGACCCATCATTGTTTTGATCCGTCCCAATTGGTGCAATATTATCCCAGAGGCGGTAAGGCGTTGCGGGGAGCCTTTAGTCGTTTTCAACCCAAGGACGCGATCGCCTGGTTTGCGGCCCATGATGTGACGTTAAAAACCGAGGCTGACGGGCGAATGTTTCCCACGACTGATGATTCTGTCACGATTGTGAATTGTTTACTGGAAACAGCTAAGGAAAATGGGGTTCATTTACGACCTAATAGTGCAGTTAAATCGATCCAAAAACGAGGGGAACAATTTCAAGTTGAACTCAAAACAGGAGAAATCTTAATCGGCGATCGCGTCTTAATTGCAACGGGAAGTAATCCCCTGGGATATCGTTGGGCAAAGGAATTAGGACATGAACTTGAATCTCCTGTGCCTTCTTTATTCACCTTTAATATCAAAGATTCTCGTTTGGCAGACTTAGCAGGGATTTCAGTAGAAACAGTACGAGTTAGTTTAATCGGGACGGATAACCAAAAACTCGAACAAATGGGGCCGCTGTTAATTACACACTGGGGCGTAAGTGGGCCAGCAATTTTAAAACTATCGGCTTGGGGTGCAAGATTACTGCATAATCAGCATTATAAAATGCCTTTAATCATTAACTGGCTTCCTAATCATAATCCGGAAAGTTTACGACAGTTTTTATTGAACATCAAACAAACCCAACCCCGTAAACAAATTGCTCCCCTTTCTCCCGTTGATTTACCCAAACGTCTTTGGCAAAGCTTAACGCATCATGTCGGTATTGACTCCAAAATACTCTGGGCTGACCTGTCCAAAAAAGTTTTAAATCAATTAATTACAGAATTACTTCAAGGTCAATATCAAATAACTGGAAAAGGGGTTTTTAAAGAGGAATTTGTGACCTGTGGCGGGGTTAAACTTAGTGAAGTAGATTTTAAAACAATGGAAAGTAAAAAATGTTCTGGTTTATTTTTTGCCGGCGAAGTCTTAGATATCGATGGCGTAACGGGGGGCTTTAATTTTCAGAGTGCCTGGACGACAGGTTATTTAGCGGGCCAAGCAATGGGAAATTCTTAAATAAATGGCTTAATTAGACAAACTTAATCGGTAAACTCACTTTAACCGTTGTTTCTTTGCCATAAACGCTGGTGATTGTAAACCTTCCCTTTACTAAGTCAACAAGTTTTTTAACAATGGCTAACCCTAAGCCCGTGCCAGATTGATCATGCGGTTGGCGTTCAAATTGCATAAAAGCACCAATCTTAGGAATATCGTGAGCATTAATTCCTCTGCCCGAATCCTGCACAGAAATCTCTAACATTCCATTAATGACTTGGCTTTGAACAAAAACTTTTGTACCTAGCGGGGAAAATTTGAGAGCATTATCGACAATTTCTTGAAGAATAATCCAAAAATATCTTTCCGATAAACGAATGCCGATTTCTTGCCAATCAACAACCAAGTCGTCTTTGCGATTAACTTTTGCAGCTTGAGTTTTTAATTTAGTTTGTATAGTTTCAGCAGATAATTTGGTTTCTTCTGAGGAAAGAGTTTGGGGCTGAAGCGAAGCCAATTCTAGTTCTAGGTATAAAAGGAATTGATTGGTTAGGGTTTCAACTTGCTGAACGGATTGGTCGGCTAAATCTAAAAGGACTCGAACTTCCGTCGCTTCCATTTTCTCAAAATTAGCTTTTAATAGCTCAATAATACTGGAAATTCCACTAACAGGTGTATTCAGTTCCTGAGATAAACTCACCACTAAATTGCCTGTTAATTCTTGTAAATTACGTCCTAAAACATTAATAGTATTTCGTTGAATCGTTGAAAAATGCTGAATCGTGTCGTATTGTTTTTTAATCCGTAACATGGATTTAACCCTAGCGCATAGTTCAATGCGATTAACGGGTTTACTAATAAAATCGTCTGCGCCGGCTTCTAGACAAAGGGCTAAATCGTTTTTGGTGGATAACGCCGTCACCATAATGATGGGAACCCCTTTCCAGCGGACATCGGCTTTAATTTCTTTACAGGTTTCGATACCATTTAACCCTGGCATCATGACATCCATAAGGATCAAGTCAGGATTTACAGCATCCAAGATGTTGAGAGCGGCTTGACCATTGGCGGCGTAATGAAGATGGTAATCTTGCGCGCTCAAAAGCGTTTCAATAACGTCAAAGTTATCCGGCTCGTCATCAACGACCAGAATAGAAGGTATATCCATTCATTTTTTAACCAAATTTTGGATAAATAGCGGCTTAATTAGCATTCATAGCTATCTTTATTTTAACAGTTTTAGGGGATTAGTTCTCGGTTAGGCTCTGTTACCGCGATCGCAACAAAGCCCTTTTAAATCATGGTGAGGTTTCTATCAGGTTAAATATCTAAATCGGTTAAGTTCAACTTAGAACCATAGGTTTCGATAAATTCCCGACGGGGAGCCACGCGATCGCCCATTAATACGGTAAAGATGCGATCGGCTTCGGCAGCATCATCAATTTCCACCCGCTTCATGGAACGAGTTTCAGGATTCATAGTGGTATCCCAAAGCTGTTGAGGCATCATTTCCCCTAACCCTTTAAACCGTTGAATGGTGTAACTGGCATTCGCAGGAAATTCACTGATTTTTTGCTGTAGTTCTCGATCCGAATAGCAATAGTAATGATTTTTACCCCGTTCGAGCTTATACAAAGGAGGACAAGCGATATAGATATAACCTTGATCCACTAAATCTCGTTGATAGCGATAGAAGAAAGTCAACAACAAGGTTCGGATGTGCGCGCCATCGACATCAGCGTCCGTATTGTGAGCCATGACTCCACCAACTCCGCAGACAAAGTTTTCATCATCTTCAACGGAAAAGTCATAAACATAATCACCCACTAGCTCAATTTCTCGATTGCTAATCACTTTCAATCCCATCAAATCTTCACTGATCGGTACAAAATCTTGGGATTTGCGGGTAGCACTCGCTAAGTGATTTACGAGTAGCTCAGCGCGATGGTGACGTTGCCAAATCGAACGACATTGTTCTAATTGGGCTTTGCCACAGAGGGTAATGGTGAAGTAAGGATGACGAGTTTGAATGGGAGCATTGATCGCTGTTGAGGGTTGATGGGTAGAATGGGTTGCAATCAATCCTAATTGACCTAACAGGTACAACAAACCATCTTTAACTGTTGGAGAATTGGTGCAAAAAGAAAGATTTTGTTTGCTCAGGGTTCCATCGCCTAAAAAGTAGCCTTCTAGGAATTTCAGTTGTAATTCTTCGTTTAAGCTGAAAATGAGATCAGGTAGTTGTTTTTGATGGGCAACATCGGCTAAATTCCACGCTTTTAACAAACGGGCTGCTAGAACACTATGGAAATACAGTTTAATGCCTTGACTATCGGGATCGTGATAGCATCGGGGCGTTTCTCCAAAGGTCTTCGCGATCGCGTCCGTTAATTCAGGAATAAAGGCTTGATCCTTAACCCCTAAATTTAAACTGACTTGATGTTGGCTTAACGTCCCTTCTGCGACATACCAACCGAGGAACCAAAGTAATTCAGGCGTAATCGGCAGATAACGAGCAAAGGCTTTATCTTGATGAGCTTGAGGAACTAATTGAATATCCCCATCTAATTCGATTAATTCACTCGGCGTAAAGCTGTCAAAGGCTTTATAATCGCTAACTTCCCGCCAACGAGCATTTTTACTGGAGGTATCCTGATTCAGATAGGCATCCAATTTAGAGGGCAGGGTTTCAAAAACGACTTGTTCATTTCCGCCAATTGCTTCTAAATAGTTCAGGAAAGCGGGTAAAGTCGGATGATTAATGCCGCGCTCCCAATGACTGATGGTAATAGGCTGTTTAACATCACACAAAACTGCAACTTGCTTTTGGGAAATTTGGGCTGCTTGACGCTGTTGAATTAAAAGTTGCCAATCCTCTGGACTCAATTGCACTCTAGGCTCACTCAGCAGATCAGGGCGTTCGACTTTGGCTAATACCCGTTGGCTGGCAACTCGTCGCACCGATTCCCCTTGTAAATAGAGAGATTGGGTTAATCCTGCTTGATAGAAAGTTTTGAGTAAATCTATCCGTTCTGCCTGCTGCTCAGGACGAGGTAAACGACGGCTTACAACTAATAAATCCCCAATTTTAATCTCATTGCCTTTTTTGAGTTTGACTTCTCCTTGATCGTAAACAAAGACACTATGGGAAGAGGTCACTTTGACGGAGCGATTATAACGGGTTGTAATTTCGTACATTGGCTCTTCATGGCCATGTCGAATCACCGCTTTAAGGGGACGGAATCGTGTTTGATGGGTTTTAGGATCAAAGGAAATTACCTGATACCGTTCAGGAGTCTTACGTCCTTCAATGCAATCATCAATAAACGGGCCAATTTTGACAAATTCCGTTTTACCCGTGTCATCCATTACCAGTGTCGGTTCATCCCCTGCCACACTCATGATGACGATGCGATGATACCGCAGTTGGGAAACGTTAAATTCTTCGCCTTTAATGCCTAAACCTAGTGCTGTAATGAGTGCCTGAATTTCTGTATTTTTATAGATCTTGGCATCGTCGGTTTTTTCAATATTTAAGATTTTGCCTCGTAAAGGAAGAATAGCCTGGAATTGGCGATCGCGTCCTTGCTTGGCCGAACCGCCCGCTGAATCGCCTTCCACGATGAAAATTTCGGATTCTTCAGGGTTTCTGGAGCTACAATCGGCTAATTTTCCAGGTAACGTAGAAGATTCTAAAACTGATTTACGACGGACTAATTCCCTGGCTCGTCGGGCAGCCTCGGCAGCTTTAAAGGCAGTTACGGCTTTTTCAATAATGGCATCGGCTACTTGGGGATTAAATTCTAAGAATTCTCCCAAGGTTTCGCCCACTAAGGAGTCAACAATGCCTCGGACTTCGGTGTTGCCTAATTTGGTTTTGGTTTGGCCTTCAAATTCGGGATCGGGAACCTTAACGGAAATAACTGCCGTTAAGCCTTCACGGACGTTTTCCCCTGCTAGATTCGACTCATTTTCCTTAATTTTGTTGCGTTTACGGGCAATGCTGTTAATGGTTCTGGTTAGGACGGTTTTTAAGCCATCTAAATGGGTTCCGCCGTCGATGGTGCGGATATTATTGGCAAATCCTAAAACGTTATCGCTAAAGGCATCGATACACCATTGCAGAGCCACTTCAACTTGAACGTTATTGCGCTCTCCTGAAACGTAGATGACATCTTGGTGCAGGGCTTCTTTTTCCTTAGTCATGTAGGTGATGTATTCTTTGATGCCACCTTCATAACAATAGGTTTCAACATATTCGGGATCTTGGCGGCGATCGCTGAAGGTAATTTTTACCCCTGCATTTAAATAGGCCAGTTCCCGTAGACGACCCGACAGGGTATGGTAATCAAACTCAATACCGCCTGTGAAAATTTCAATATCGGGTAAGAAGGTGACAGAAGTTCCTGTGGCGTGGTCAGCGTTGGGGGTTGCTTCTAATTTCGTTTTGGGAATGCCTTTTTCAAAGCGTTGCCGATGTTCTTTTCCTTCACGCCAAACGGAGACTTCTACCCATTCCGAGAGGGCGTTAACTACGGAGATCCCGACACCGTGCAAACCACCCGAAACTTTATAACCGCCGCCGCCAAATTTTCCCCCTGCATGCAATACCGTCATGACAGTTTCTAGGGCAGATTTTCCTGTTGTAGGGTGAATACCTGTCGGAATACCCCGTCCGTCATCCGTGACGGTAACTGAACCATCCTTATTAATATCGATCTCAATGTGGGTACAATGACCCGCTAATGCCTCATCGATAGAGTTATCCACCACTTCATAAACGAGGTGATGCAATCCCCGTGGCCCTGTACTGCCGATGTACATCCCTGGCCGCTTACGGACTGGCTCTAGCCCTTCTAGAACTTGAATCTGATCGGCACTGTAGCTGCTAGTCATATAATTCTCCAAGAGCAATTTTAGAGCCTTGCTTTGACTCTCGATGACAAAATCTTTAAAAATTCTAGCACAAAAGGGTTAAAGACGCATTGAGACTAATCTGAGGAGATGTTTATTGTAGGGGTGCAGTCTTTTAAAATTTTGGAATTTTAGGGGTATTAATTTAGCCCTAGTACATTTTACCTGATCAGGGGAATATCGTTAGCTTAAACTGAATAATCGAAAAAATCAGATGTTCGTCGATTAAATATAGAATTATGCTGACAATGGCGCAAAATACTAACCCATTGAGTGAGGTAGACTCTTAACAACTTCAATGTTGCTTCCGATTTATTCTAATTTCCGCTCCTGCTGAATGCTGGAATTGGCGGATAACCCAGTAAACTAATGAAAAATGCTTTTTCCCGTTTGCCATTAGATATGACTGCTCTTTCTCTAAGACGGAGAACATTTCTCTGGCAAATGATGATGGGCACAGGTTTGGCAATGGGCAATCGGCAATGTCAGCAGCCTCAGTCGGTGGCTCATTTACGCATCGGGATTAATGATTGGATTGGCTACGCGATCGCGCGTTATAGCAAAAGTTCAGGAATCTTAGAAAGACGAGGATTAACAGTAGATTTTATTGATTTTATTAACCTACAGGATGCCACCAGAGCCATGTTACGCGGGGGCTTAGATGCAACCTTTACAACGACTTGGGATTTATTACATTCTGGACTACCCGATGAACAACCTGTCATTTTAATGGTTTGCGATATTTCTAACGGTGCAGATGGGATTGTGGCTCGTCCTCCCGTCAAGAAAATGAGCGATCTCACTGGAAAACGAGTTGGCGTTAAGTTAGGAACCGTTAATGAATTAATTTTATTAGAAGCCTTAAATTTACACAATATCTCCCCTCAAAAGGTTAATATTGTCGATATTTCTAACCAAATTGCTGCCAATCAAATCCGAAAGAACTTGATTGATGCGGCCGTCCTTTGGCAACCCCTATTGGAACAAACCGCTAAAGACATTCAAGGTTCCATCGTCTATACAACCCAAGAGCAAGATAGTTTAGTCATTGATGTATTAGCAACCCGCAAGCCAATCTTTCAGCAAAAACGCGAAGCTCTGATTCGATTTTTATGGGCATGGTTTGATACGATGGCTATTTTGGAAAAAACGCCGAATATCATTTTTGAGTCCTTAGCGAAAACCTTAGGCTATTCGAGTGTAGACTTAATTCAAGATTATGCTGGTGTAGAACCTGGAACATTAGCCTTAAATCGCCAATTTTTCGGAAAAAATCAACGTATTAAACTAGTTTTAAGAGATACTATCAACCTATCGTCCACAGATGCTGATCATTCGCGTATTGTCCATCACGATCTATTAGTTCCTCATGATTTTATCCTCCAGGTGATAGACCAATGGCAAGACCCACCATAAAATCAAAAATTTCCCATTCTCTCTTTTGGTCTCTGGGAACAATCCTCAGTTTGGCTTCCTTGGTCATCATACTTGCCCAAAGTCGTCTTGCCGAAAATTTATTAGATAAAGAAATTCGTCAACGAGCCGACACGATTGCCCAAGGGATTGAATTTGCAACTGAAGGTTTAATCGAATCCCAACAACCGACTTTATTAAAACGGGTAGTTCAAAATTATGCTGCCTTGCCTAATGTCATTCAAATTGAAATTATTAGCCCCAGGGGAACGGTGTTAGCTAGTAGCCCCAATGATCAGCGAGCCAAAACGCTTTGGGAACCTGTTCGTCAACAATTACAAACCCAAATCGCTAAGAGTAATCAGAAAGGAGAAAAGCTGAGCCTTCCGTTGGAGTATCGCGATATATCCTTATTTGTTAAGGTTTTACCCTTTAGTAGCTCGTTATTTCATGAACAAGGCTATTGGGGAGCGGTGATTGTGGTGTTGGATATTGAAGACATTCACCAACAGGGCTTTATCAATTTTTGTTTAACGGTTGGTCTATCCCTCGCCGGAATCTTAGTGGTTTTAGGAGGAACCATTTTTGTGTTTCAGCAACGTATTCTTACACCTCTACAACGCATTCAGGACGCGATCGCGCAGGATCAAGAAACAGGTTCCCTCACGATTCCTATCTCCTATGAAGATGAAATTGGCTTTTTAGCCCAGACCCTCCAACAAAAATTAACCGAACTTGAGACCTTTGCCACAGAACTCGATCAACGGGTTCAAGACCGCACCGCAGAAGTACAACATATTCAAGATTTTTTACAAACCTTACTCGAACACCTTCCCGTCGCGCTCTTTGTTAAAAGTGGATTACCTGAAAATTTTGGACAGCTTTTATTTTGGAATCATGCCTGTGAAGAAATTTTTGGGATTCTCGCAGAAGACGCGATCGGCAAGACCGTTCATGAACTGCATCCGCCCGAACAAGCTGCTTTTTTTGATGCCAAGGATCGAGAAACCTTCGCAGCAAGGAAAATGATTGAAATCCCCGAAGAACTGATCGATTCCCAAAGTCGGGGACGGATTTATCTCCATACGTTAAAGGTTCCCCTGTATGATGCCAATAGTCATCCCCAATATTTACTCGGAATTTCGGAAGATATTACAGCTCGTAAGCAAGCAGAAGACGAATTACAAAAACTGAATCAAGAACTAGAACTCAGGGTACGGGAACGGACTCAAGCCCTAGAAGTTAGCGAAGCCCGCTATCGAACCTTATTAGATAAAGCCAGTGATGCCATTCTCATTGCTGATTTACAGGGCAATTTAGTAGAAGTGAATCAAAAGGCGATCACGTTATTAGAGTATAGCCCAACAGAAATTAAACACTTACACATGACCCAGATTCATCCTGAATCAGAACTTAAACGAGCTCAATCCGCATTTCAAGAAACGATTAAGCAGAACGTAGGATATTTATTAGATACCCAAATTATTACCAAAACAGGAAAGATAGTTCCCATAGATATTACAGGAAGCCTCATTGAGTATAACAACAAACAATATGTGCAAGGAATTTTTCGAGATATTAGTGAGCGTAAAAAAATTGAAGTAGAAATCCAAAATACCCTTGAAAAAGAAAGAGAATTAAACAAATTAAAAACTCAATTTATTGATATTGCATCCCATGAATTTAGAACTCCTTTAACGATTATTTTAGGAAGTGTTGAATTTCTTTTAAAATATAAACATAAATTATCAGACACTAAAAAAGCAGAAACTTTAGACCGAATTTTCAAATCAACTTTGAAATTAAGAGATATGATGGAAGAAATTTTGGTTTTAAGTCGAATTGATGCCGCAAAAACAACATTAAATTTTGAAACATTAAATATGGAAGATTTCATTCAGGAAGTGATTGAAGAAATTCAAATTAGTATGGAAAGTCAAAATCATATTTTGTTTTCAATTATTGATCTGAGAGACTCCCAAAAGCAAGTTTATATTGATCCCAAAAGCTTACATCATATTGTCTCCAATTTATTAACTAATGCTATTAAATATTCTCCGCCTGAAGCTCCGATTGAATGCAAAATTGACTTAGAAAAAACTGAAATAATTATCAAAATTACAGATCAGGGAATTGGCATTCCAGCCAATGATTTACCCTATATTTTTGACTCATTCCATCGAGCTTCTAATGTAGACAATATTTCAGGCACAGGTTTAGGTTTAAATATTGTCAAAAAATATGTAGAATTGCACGGTGGAACTATCGAAGTCCAAAGTCAAGTTGATGTGGGAACAACTTTTATCGTTCGTTTAGTCAATAGAATGCCGCAATAGTAAGTGAGTTGGTTTAATTAATTGTTAGACCGTGAAGCTTCTCGCCTGTTAACGGGCATATTAGCAATTTGATCAAGTATTAACTCAAACAGTTGCCTCTTCAATCCATCATAATGATTAAGGCATAATCTTTATTAAATTGTGTCTACAGTTGCGATCGCGTTTTTGCAGTAAGCCCTTATTTTTATTTTTAATCAGGATAGTTCCCATGACCGATAGTGTGTTAGCTAATATTCCCTCACCCTGTTTTGTATTGGAAGAAAGCCTATTAGAAAGAAATTTAGCCATTTTTGAAAGGGTTCAACGAGAAGCACCTGTTAAGGTCATGTTGGCCCTGAAGGGCTATTCCCTGTTTCATAGTTTTCCGATGATTCGTCCCGTCTTAGCAGGAGCCTCCGCGAGTTCTTTGTGGGAAGCCCAACTTGCAGCCGAAGAATTTAGAAAAGAAGTCCATGTATATGCAACAGCTTATCGAGATCAAGATTTTGGGTCAATTTTACCCTTAGCTTCCCATTTGACGTTTAATTCTGTTAATCAGTATCAACGGTTTCGTCCTTGGATAGAAAAGTCGGACTATCATCCCTCGGTCGGTTTACGCATTAATCCCCAATATTCTCCTGTGGAAACGGCTTTGTATAATCCTTGTGTTCCTGGAAGTCGTTTGGGGGTTTCTCCTGAAGCGTTAGGGGAGGCCGTACCTGAAGGCATTGCAGGCTTTTTGTCCCATAATCTTTGTGAAAGTGATTCTTTTGCGTTAGAAAAAACCCTTTTGAATATTGAGCAGTATTTTGGCCAATATTTACCCCAAATCCAATGGTTAAATTTAGGGGGTGGACATCTGATGACTCGTCAAGGGTACGACGTGGATCACGCGATCGCGGTGTTAAATAAATTTCATCAACGCCATCCCCATCTGGAATTGATCATGGAACCTGGGTCAGCGATCGCTTGGCAAACGGGTTTTCTGTTGAGCCAAATCGAAGACTTAATTCCAACCCCTGAGCATATCAATGTCATGTTGGATGTTTCCTTTACGGGACACATGCCCGATTGTTTAGAAATGCCCTATAAACCTGCCATTCGGGGAGCATCCGAACCCAAGGATGGTCAAACCCGTTATCGTATGGGTGGTTCGTCCTGTTTAGCAGGGGATTTTATGGGAGATTATGCCTTTGAGCAGGAATTAAAAGTCGGCGATCTCGTAATTTTTGAAGACATGATGCACTACACAATGGTTAAGACCACCATGTTTAATGGCGTAAACCATCCTTCCATTGGCCTGCTCAAAAAAGACGGAAACTTTGTATTGTGGAGACAATTCACCTATGCCGACTATCGAGCCAGAATGGGATAACGTCAGATTTTTGTATCGAGCTTAACCTTTTCATTACGCAAATTTTACCTTGGCGACCTACGCTAAAAACTAGATGTTGTTTGTTGGGATGTTTTTGAACTCCTTAACAATGTCAAAAACTTAACGTCTCTAAGATTTTTATGTTGCTGACTGACTCCTTACTCCCTGCCAATGCTCAAAGAACGAAGGTACTCGAAGGCCGTCGGCTACATTTTTATGACAAGGGAGAATCGATCCCTTTAGCCAAAGAAGGTATTTGGCAAGTTTATCGGGGAATTGTACAACTCAGTCAGTTAGCGTCTAATGGAGAAGAAATTTTACTCGGCTGGGTACAGCCAGAAAGTTTTTTTGGACTGTGGTTAACCTCGAACCAGTTAGCAACTTATCAGGCTCGCTCCATCTCTGATATTTATTTGCGTTGGTATCCGGTTCTGGAAATTGAAAGTACCCCCAAATTAGCCCAATTAGTCCTAACTCAAGTGGTTCAACGAATGCGACAAACTGAAGCCTTGTTAGCGATCGCGGGACTCAAACGAGTCGATGAACGTTTACAGGAATTGTTAAAACTCTTAGCGCAAGACATGGGACAACCTGTTACCGACGGAACTCGCATCAAAGTCCGTCTGACCCATCAAATGTTAGCCAATGCCATTGGGACGACCAGAGTGACCATTACTCGTTTATTAGGGGAATTTCAATCCCAAGATTGGATTCGTTTTGATAGCGATCGGCATTTAGTTATTACTAACTATTTAACTCGTTTAACTGTATATTAATTAATTTTGCTTATTGCATATTAGTTATTTGATGAATCAAGATTGTTTTATAGATTTCTCAAAATTAATTTTTAATAAAACTCTCAATATCTATCAGCTAGGCCTCCTAAACTCAATCTTTCGAGGTAGAATGCGATCTCATTTGCGATAGATGACTAATTAATACTTTGAGTCGTAATTTAGAAATTAATTCTAAGAATAAACTTTTGATGAATCAACCAAGATGATTAACCAACTTGGTGAAATCTAATCTGCTTAAAAAGCTTTATTCAATTAATTTTCACTTTTAGTATTAACAAGCTTATGACTCATCTAAATAGAGATCCCAATCGTGATCCAAACCCAGAAATTTTAAATCAAAATAGGAACTACAATGAACGAGTTGCCTATGATAATGCCTATTTGCAAGGTAGAGACGATGAAAATCGGGCCGTTAATGATGGTACAAATACAGGACTACTCATCGGGCTATTTTGTCTATTAGTTGGTGGAATAGCGGCAGGAGCTATTTATTATATGTCCCAGGCTCGTGAACAACCCGCTCAAGTTCAGCCAAGTAACTCTCAATCCCAGAATGAAGGGAAAACGGAGCAAAAAACGATTATTGAGAGAACCAGAGAACTAATTCCTGTCCCGCAAACCACAACTCCACAGACTTCAACGCCTCCTTCGGCTCCTAATGTGGATGTCAATGTTACACCGTCTAACCCTGCTCCTGCGCCCAATGTTAATATTACCGTTCCCTCGCCCGCACCTAGTAGTAACACCAATTCAAGTTCTGGGCAAAGTCAGTCTTCAACGGGAAATGAGGGCAATCCCCTTGGAACAAGTGATTCAACTACCACGGATCAGGGGTCTTCCAGTAGCTCCACTACTCCAAGTGATTCGTTAGGAACGTCTAATAGTGATGCGGGTAGTAGCCAAAACTCAAGTTCAAGTCATTAGTTTCAAAAACTAAATTTATTTATCTACAATAATTTTTTAGCTTTAAATCCCTCGGCCTTTGAATGACTTTCTTAATCAAAAAGGCTAGAGGGATAATGTTTGAGTTTATTTATTAGAAATATACTTAAAGTTGCAATCAATTAATAGGATGAGTTTTCAATTGCAAATAATCAACTTTGTGAAAAAATAAAGAAAATTTGATTGTCTTTTGGAATTAAGATAGTTAATTTTAAACCCAATACGATGTTTTTTAAGTTAAGTTCGGGTATTAATACGATAAAAATTGAAATTTATTTTTGCAAAACTTATTAAATACTCTAACCAAGCCTAGATTATAGTGACAGTTGATGAGTCTGCTAATTTTTTGAGGCGAGATTGAGCATGAAATTATCATTAGCTGTTTTATTATCCTGCGTTGGTTTAAGTTTAGTTATGCCCGTTCAAGCGTCTTCAAATTTCGATACACGAGTTCAAAAAATTTTAACAGAACATTATCAAACTTATCGCGATCGCGAATATTTTTCTGCGATTCAAAGCTCTATTCAAATCGGCAATCAACCCGTTAAAACTTATACCGTAGGAACCGTTAGTCGAGATCCGAACAGTCCCGCCATTGATCAACAAACATTATTTAATTGGGGTAGTAATACCAAATCTTTTACCGCAGCCCTACTACTAAAAGCCGAACAGGAGCGAAAACTTAATTTAAATAATGATTTTACCCAGTATTTACCTGAATATAAATCTTGGTCTGGAATTTCGATTACTCGCTTGCTGAATATGACCTCCGGCTTACCCAACTATACGGATAGCCCAACCCTGAATTATCAAGTTACTCAAGATCTAAACCGATATTGGGAACCATCTCAATTAATTAATATTGTTTATCCTCAAGTAACCCCTGTACCTCCTTTAAAATCAGGTTATTTTTATAGCAATACAGCATATATATTAAGTGGAATAATTTTAGAAAAAATCTATCAGCAATCCTTTAAAACATTATTAGAAAATTCAATTTTGCAACCTTACGGTTTAAGCAATACTTTTTATCCAATTCCCGATTATTCTGCAACTGTTCAACAACGTTTAGCCAGGGGATATAGCTACAACAATTACAGTAATCCTGAATTAACGGGACGAGATGTAACGGATGGTAGTCTTTCTTGGGCAGGCGCGGCAGGTGGCTTAGTTGGTAATAGTGAAGATTTAGTGAAATGGGTCAGAATTTTATTTATTGAAAATCAATTACTGACAAACTCTCAAAAGGCGCAGTTGACGCAATTAATCTCTTTTTCCACAGGCAAACCCTTAACCCAAACCTCTGCAACTGATCCAAAAGGGTATGGCTTAGGGGTTTCTCAGGGATATCACAAAGATTGGGGTAATTACTGGTTTTATGAGGGAGAAACGTTAGGATATCGCGCAATTTATTTTTACTTGCCCTGTAATCAAATTATTGTGACAGCCTTGATTAATAGTGGGGTAGATAATAGCAATGATCATGTCGGAAAATTAATGGAAAATCTACATCAAGCGGTTGCTCAGCAATACTTTAAGGGGCAAAAAGGCTGTTTAGCTAGTGCTTCTCGTTCAGGCGATCGCTAACCGATCAAGTTATCGTTTTAGGTAGCGATTAAAAAATAATTGGATTTCTTGAAATGCCTCGTGAGATTCTGGGGTGTCATACAAATAGTTATGCTCGGCATGGGATAAGCCTTCAAAGACATGAAGATCCGCCGCTACACCTGCACGACGTAATTGGCGATGCACCCGCACCGTATCACTTAAATACAGATCCCGTGTTCCTGAAATTAGTAAGGTTGGTGGAAAACCTTGGAAATTACCATAGACAGGAGAAATGAAAGGATTTTTGAGATCTTCTTTTCCTGCATAAAGTTTTGTCATTCCTTCCAACAATCCATCGTAGCTAATAGCAATTTCATCAATATATTCATTAATGAATACGGTATCGCCTGTTTTGGTTAAATCAGCCCAAGGGGAACAGGGCGCGATCGCCGCAGGAAAGGGTAGGTTGAGTTCGCGTAATTTAAACAAAGTTGCTAGGATTAAATTTCCGCCGGCTGAAGTCCCGATCATTCCCAACTTTGCAGGTTCATAATGTTGAATTAAAGTTTGCCAAACTGCGATCGCGTCTTCGATAGGCGCAGGGAACGGATGATCAGGACACTGGCGATAATCAACCGAAATTACCGTGATTTGGCCATGATAAGCCGCTAAAATTCCTTCTCCTGTTCCAATTTCTCCATTGGCAAAAGCATAACCACCTCCGTGAAAATGGACTAACAACCGTTGTTGATTTTCTTCAGCAATGACAGAAGGCGTGAGTCGATAGGTTTTAACGCCTGCGATCTCTTCAGGTTCTACCGTTACAGGAAACCGTTGTCGTAAATCCGCTAGGCGTTGTCGACTCGCTTGGTCAAAAACTGCAATAATCTGCCGCCATTCGTCTAAACTTTGGGGCACTTGTTGCATTATGTGGATTAATTCATCTATTGGTTGCGCGATCGCGGTCTGTAATTCAGGGCTGGCTGCTGCGGGAACAGGAATTGAACGAGCAGAAATAAAGCGGGATGAAGAAGAAAAAGTCATAACGGGTATTGGTTAAACCCAACCTTTGAGGGAATAAATGAATAAACCTAAATACTCCTTTAACGCAATAACTGTTTGATTGAGTGAAGCAGTATCAGGGAATAAATAAATTAAAACTTGTCTCAAATCAAAATTAGCATTAGTGTCTTTTGTAATCGAAAAATCAGTTGGGGCAGGAATAACATTAACACCTAACTTTTCAAAAATTCGACGGGAGCGGGGCATGTGAAAAGCAGAAGTGACGAGTAATACTTCCTTAATTCCCTGCTGTTTGAGTATTTTCTGAACATTGACCCCATTTTCGTAAGTATTTAACGAATCTGGTTCTTCAATAATGGCTGATTGAGGAACGCCCATCATTTCTAGTAAAGTTGCCATATCTTCAGCTTCAGGACTTCCACCACCTAACCATTCAATCCGTCCACCCGATGCAATTACTAAGGGAGCTTTCCCGTCTCGATAGAGTTTTGCCCCATAGAGAACGCGATCGCCTGCTTCAGATACTTCAGGCATGGAACGAGGATAGGTTGCTGGTGCAATTCCGCCTCCTAAAATCACGATAGCTTCTGCTTTGGGCATTTCTGCGGGTGGTAAATTTTGCCATTCCAGCGATCGCATAAGAGCTTGACTCACCCAAATATTACCGCAGACCAAAATAATGATTAAGGATAAAGCGGCAGGTAGTTGAATCCAAGAACGCTGCTTCCAAGATAGAAAAATAATCAAAATTAAAAGCAGCGAAACTAGCCCCAAAGGATAGAAAAATAAGGGAATAAGCTTGGAAAAGAAAAGAAAATCCATTATGATTGCGGCGTTATCGCTGTCATCATCGGAGCAGGTGAGGCAGTTTGAATCATGGAAGATGCAGGAGAAACGTTAGGAGATTGGGAGCGAGATTCAGACCCTACTCCGCTTTGAAAAATATATTCACGAACCGTCTGAGGCGCAATCGGCATCGTGGAAAGATCGGTACTGGGCGGAACTGGAAGCACAGGATGGTCGTCAGAGGGATTATAGATCGTTGGGGGTAAACTCTGCGGTACTTTGAGGAGAGAGGGAGTCGGTAATTCTAAGATCGACGCTAATTGGGCATAGCCTGGGAGAGGAATCGCAAGCATTAAAAGGCTTCCTAGTAAAACAGGAGACAAAGCATAACGCTTCATAACAACACTCCTAAATAATGAAACTGGTCTCACACCTCAGACCAGATTATAGATCAAGAAAAAGCTTTCATCGTTGAGCTTCACCCTGAATTGTAAACTGAAATGTTAGCCTAGAATAAGATCAATTGTTAAGTCTGCTTATTTTTCAGTATTGAGAATGCTTAAAAAAGTCGTTGTTGGCTTATCTGGTGGGGTTGATAGCTCGGTTGCTGCGGCTGTTTTACACCGTCAGGGTTATGAAGTCGTTGGGTTAACGTTGTGGTTGATGAAGGGAAAGGGGCAATGTTGTTCTGAAGGAATGGTGGATGCGGCTTCGATTTGTGAACAATTGGGTATTCCCCACGAAATTGTGGACACCCGCGATCTGTTCCAAACTCATATTGTGGATTACTTAGTATCGGGCTATGAAGATGGTGTTACGCCCTTGCCCTGCTCTCAATGTAATAAGGCGGTCAAGTTTGGCCCGATGTTGCACTATGCCCAAGAAAAATTGGGGATAGATAAGATTGCAACGGGTCATTATGCGCGCATTCAATATGATGAAACAACTCAACGTTATCAATTGTTGCGAGCCGTCGATCGCCATAAGGATCAATCCTATTTTCTTTATGATCTTAATCAAGACATTTTAAGTGCAACGCTTTTTCCTTTAGGGCATCAAACCAAAACGGAGACTCGAAAAATTGCCAATGAGTTTGGTTTAAGTACGGCCGAAAAACCCGACAGCCAAGACCTGTGTTTAATCGAATCTCATGGATCAATGCGTGATTTTCTGAATAAATATATTGCAACGAAAGAAGGAGATATTGTCGATCTGTCTGGCAAGGTGTTGGGCAAACACCAAGGGATTCATCATTACACCATTGGGCAACGGAAAGGAATTGGCATTGCGGCTCCTGAACCGTTGTATGTGGTGCAACTCGATCCAGTCATGAATCGCGTGGTTGTCGGCGATCGCCATAGTGCGGGTAGTTTGGAATGTTATGTTAATCGCTTAAATTGGGTTTCCATTGCTGAACCTTCGGCTCCCATTCGTTGTGAAGTGCAAGTCCGCTATCGTTCTAATCCTGTGCCCGTCAGTGTGATACCCCTCGAAGGTAATCGCGTTAGACTGGTGTTTGATGAACCTCAATTTGGGATTACCCCAGGGCAAGCGGCGGTCTTTTATGAAGGCGAAGTGTTGCTCGGCGGGGGCATTATTGAAAAAAATCAAGATGCTGCTAGTTGAGGAAGAATTAATTATGGCATTACAGGAAGAGCGGAATGGCAACCAACAGAGAGTATCGGGAATGGCAACGACGACACGGACAAAATCCTAAACCGAAGCGATCCTTTTCCTCTTCCTGGCTTGTCGTGGCTGTTGTCTTAGGTGGGTTATATACCTATCGTGATTCTTTGCCGAATTTAGCTTCGCAAACAGAAATTAAGGGCTTAGCGGATGCGGTCTTAGATAACCGATTTTTACCCTCGCCCTTGGTACTAACGAAACGGGTAACAAATCCCCTTCCAGGTTATTCCCAAGCTTTAGCTCTAGTTAATGCCGACAAGCTGGATCAACAAGCCGCATCCATCCAATACAGTGGTAATTCCGTTAAAGAGTTAGCCGCAATTCTGAGTGCCTACGCAACCACCGATGGGGAAAAAGCCCGTTTGATTTATGCCTGGATTGGTCATCATATTGCCTACGATGTGCAAGCGGTCTTACAAAAAAGACGAGGAGATTTAAGCCCCAGTGGGGTTTTAAGTAGTCGGCTGACCATCTGTTCAGGCTATGCAAATCTTTATCAAGCCTTAGCTCAGGCAATGGGTTTAGAAGCCGTTATTATCGAAGGCTACGCCAAAGGCCCCAGCTACCTGGTCGGGGAAGATCGAGAGATTAATCATGCTTGGAATGGGGTAAAAATTGATGGAGGTTGGTATTTAGTAGACGCAACTTGGGGCGCAGGAACCATTGATAATCAACAATTTCAAGCGAAATATAACCCCTATTATTTTGCCACTTCACCCAAAGAGTTAATTTATAGCCATTTTCCTGCAGAAACCCAATGGCAGCTTTTACCAGCAACCTATACCAGGGCCAAGTTTGACAATTTACCGAATGTTTCCGCTCCCTTTTTCCGCGATCGCCTGCAACTCTTAACCCATAACAGTAATGCCACCATCTCAAGTAATGGGCGATTAGAAATGCGCTTGGCTGTTCCTGATAACATTGTGCTAACGGCTCAACTGATAGACGAGTCAGACAATAAATTAGCCCAGAATTATACCTTTGTCCAAAAGCAAGGCGATCAAGCTAGTGTTAATGTTGCGTTTCCGAAGGCTGGCAAATATCAACTAATTATTTTCTCTAAAGCCAAACAGCAAGAAATTTATCATCAAGCGGTTAAATACACCATTCAAGCAACAGGAGCCGCCGAACCTTTTCCCAAAATTTATGGTACGTTTACCGAAAAAGAAGCCTATATTTCCCTCCCTTTAAACCAATCTTTAACGGTTAATCAAGCCAGTTATTTTCAACTCAAAGTTGATGAAGCCATGAAGGTGATTGTCATTAATAAAAATACGAATCAATGGACAGAACTAACGCCTAATAATGGCCTTTTTGTCGGTTCAGTTATGATCGATTCGGGAAAAACAATGGTTGCAGCCCAATTTCCTGAAAGTGAGCAATATTGGACTTTATTAGAATACAATTAGCGTTTTTTAGTAAAAAATTTTTCTCTTCTGAAATTGACTGACTCAATAAAAAAACTCCTACACCAACGTATAGGAGCCAGATTTATCTGAGGCTGAATCTTAGAACAAGCCTAAAGTTAAGGATTTATCAATGGGGAAAATTGCACCCGCACCTAACCAAAGCGTAACAGCTGTTCCAAAGAGGAAAACGGTCATGGCAATGGGGCGACGGAAAGGATTTTGAAACTTATTGATACTTTCAATAAAGGGAACCAACATTAAGCCCAAAGGAATGGCAGTCATCGAAGCAATTCCTAATAATTTGTTGGGCAGAATGCGGAGAATTTGGAAGGTGGGATATAAATACCACTCAGGTAAAATTTCTAACGGCGTTGCAAAGGGATTAGCGGGTTCACCGACTAAGGCTGGATCTAAAATTGCTAAACCTGTAACTAATCCAATCGCTCCCATAATACAAATTGGGAACATATAAAGGATGTCATTGGGCCAAGCAGGTTCGCCGTAGTAGTTGTGACCCATTCCTTTCGCTAATTTAGCTCTCAAATCGGGATCACTAAGATCGGGTTTTTTGATGATGGTCATCAGAGAATTCTCCTATACAGGTGGAAACCAACGAAAAATACAAATTTGGACAGTATTAAAAACTCAATGATTAGTTAAAAAAAGTTTTAATCAAAGGGCTTCAGTTTAACTGTCCAATTGAACTTCTTATAAGGGGCCAGAAATACCTTGTTTACGAATCATTAAGAAGTGAGTTAAGAGTAATACTGCAATAACCCAAGGTAAAACGAAGGTATGTAAGCTATAGAAGCGGGTTAAGGTCGCCTGACCAACGCTTTGGCTACCCCGCATCAGTTCAACTAATTGATCACCCACGACGGGGATAGCAGCAGGTACACCAGATACGATATTAACCGCCCAGTAACCGACCTGATCCCAAGGTAAAGAATAACCCGTTACCCCAAAACTAACGGTGGTGACGGCTAACATTACGCCAACGACCCAAGTTAATTCACGAGGCTTTTTGAATCCACCCGTTAAGTAAACGCGGAAAACGTGCAGAATCATCATGAGTACCATCATGCTGGCAGACCAACGATGAATTGAACGAATTAACCAACCAAAGTTCACTTCATTCATAATGTATTGAACAGAAGTAAACGCTTCAGCAACGGTGGGTTTGTAATAAAAGGTCATGGCAAATCCAGTAGCAAACTGGATCAGGAAGCAAGTTAGGGTTAGTCCACCTAGACAGTAAAAAATATTTACGTGCGGGGGAACATACTTGCTGGCAATGTCATCAGAAATCGCTTGGACTTCTAGACGTTCATTGAACCATTGGTATACTTTTGATTCGGTGACTTCTTTAGAAAACATTGAAGCTAAACTTCTCTAAGGATGGTGGGTTATTTCAGGTTTGACTCTATCAAGAGCCGATATACTTAATTATTTAAGCGTACTATGACTGGCTCACCTAGAGAATAGACAGAGCTAACTCATGCCTAACCATAGGGGAGTTGTAAGTTATCTATTACAAAATGTAACACAGCTTTAAGGTAAGCAGGGAGCAAGTTTCTAAATTTCTCAGCAGGCTCTTCGCGGGTCAGCTTTGGGAAGATTTTATAGGCTTTTTAAAACAGCGATCGCGCATCGTCTTTCCACCATTCGTCATGCAGACCGCATCTATGTCATGGAATACGGGGAAGTCGTTGAACAGGGCGATCATGAAACGTTATTAGCTCAAAACGGCGTTTATGCAGGATTATGGCAAGTGCAAACTGGCGTTAAAAATTCTCAGTAAAAGTTTTGTGGATGATAAAGAACGATCACATTTCGGATTGGGAAGAAAAAAGGTTCTACCGAACTTATCATGTTAGTAATCGCTTAAAGTTCCACAGAACAAGAATCGAGGCGAAAGTTAATAAAAATTAATCTATCAACAGCAGAGCCAAAATAACTAATTATATAGACCCCCATGAGTGAGTATCAATATTACGAATTCCAGTGCGTCGATAGACCGCTTAATGCTAAGGAAAAACAAGAAGTTAGCCAAATATCCAGTCGAGCTAAAGTTACATCGACTCAAGCAATTTTTAATTATAGTTATAGTGATTTTCCCCAGAATTCTGAAAAATTTCTGGCTCAATATTTTGATGTGATGTACTACATCGCGAATTGGGGAACCCAGCAACTAATGTTTCGTTTTCCCAAAGATCTTATTGCTTTAAAGGCGATCGCTCCCTACTGTTCCTATCGATTTATTGAGCACTCTAGTATCGGAAATTGGGTGATTTTAAATTGGGAATTTAGCCAAGAGGAAGGATTTTACGATTGGATTGAAGGCGAAGGAACGCTATCTGAATTGGTGACGTTGCGACAAGAATTATTGGAAGGAGATTATCGGGGGCTTTATCTGGCTTGGTTAAAATCGATTACTTTGGCAAAGGAGGAAGAGGATATTGATTTATCTGAATTAGAGCCGCCTGTTCCTCCTGGTCTGAAGCAACTTTCTCCTGCCCAAGCTGCTTTTGTGGAAGCCTTTGACGTTGATGAAAACTTATTGGCCGTAGCTGCGACTGTCAGTCATAGTCTTTCTCCGAGTTCCGATGAATCTCTCCAAACGGCGATCGCGTCATTATCTCGTTCTGAGTGTGATAGTTGGCTCTTAAAATTAGCGAAAGAACAAACCAATCTATCAACTAAATTGAATCAAAAATTGTCTGAATCTATCGGAAAAAAGGCTCCGATTCAATCGGGGAAACGCACGATTCAAGAACTATTTGATTTAGCAGAAGCAGAAAAAGAAAGGGTTAAAAAAGCAGAAAAAGAAGCCGCCCAAGCTCAACGAATTAAAGCTTTACAAGCATTGGCTCCACGAGAGGCTCAAGTTTGGGAAGAAGTCGATAATTTACTGATCAAAGCCCAGAGTCATACCTATGATCAAGCGGTTAAGTTATTAGTCCAGTTACAGGATTTAGCGAGATATCGGGAAGACTATCTTCCTTTTCAGCAACGGTTGAAGACCATTCGCGAAAAATATAGCCGTCGGACTGGATTACTTGAGCGATTAAATAAAGCGGGACTTTTTTCGTCTTCTTAGACTTGCTTCATTTACTAGTTCAAAAAAGTTATACCAAATTAAAAAGAATTAAGTGCAGATAAAGCGTCCAAAATGAAAGGAAAAC